>CAZFAT010000307.1:0-5972 GCA_964517075.1 uncultured Solibacteraceae bacterium | reverse complement strand
AATCCCGACGGCACCATCGATGCCGGCCAGTCGAAGATCGTCGTGGATCTGAAGTCGCTGACCTCCGACCAGTCGATGCGCGACGGCTACGTTCAGCGCAACACGCTCGAGACCGAGAAGTTCCCTACGCTCGAATTTGTGCCGCGGCGGGTCGTCGGCCTGCCCCTGCCGCTCCCTTCGGCCCCCCCGGCACAGGCCGGCTTTCAGCTCGTGGGCGACATGACGCTGCACGGCGTGACGACCGAAGTCACCTGGAACGTGGTCTCCACGTTTGCCAACGACGCCATCGCCGGGCGGGCGACGACGACGGTGACGTTCGCGACGTTCAAGATCGCGAAGCCCTCCCTGGCCCGCCTCCTGAGCGTGGACGACAAGATCGAGCTCGAGATCGAGTTTCGCTGCCGGCGCAGCGTACTGTAGCGCCGGGTCACCCCGGCGCTCCAGGTGTTCCGATGAACGCCTGGCGCCTCCCCATCGCGGCGTTCATGATCTCCTTGACAGGTCATAGCGGACTATTGCTTACTATCTCATCAATCAGCCGTGCCCGCCCTTCGCGCCGATGCCCGACTCGGAGAAGTGGAACAGCTCGTCCTACTGGCCTTGCTGCGGCTGGACCGTGAAGCGTACGCGGTGCCGATCCGGGAGCTGATCGCCAGAGAAGCGCGGGTGGAGCTCTCGCGCGCGACGATTTACATCACGCTGGATCGGCTGGAACAGAAGGGCCTGCTCGCATCGTTCTATTCGGAGCCCACAGGCGAGCCGGGCGGCAAAGCCAGGCGGATGTTCCGTCTGCTCCCGGAAGGTCTGGCGACGCTCAAGGCCGCCCGCCAGGCGGTCGATCGACTGGCGGCTGGCACCTTGCTCGCCAAGCGGACCTGATTATGCGCCGGCTGTCGCGGCTCACCCGGCGCATCGTCCCCCTTGCCTGGCGAGAGACTGTCGAGGCTGATCTGATCGAAGAAGCCGCGCGACGGCACTGGCGTGGATTTCGCGCGGACGTCTGGATGGCGTGGCAGACGCTTCGCGTCGGCGCCGCATTCCGCTGGCGCGCTCGACGCGCGACAGACCACGGCACTGGCGTCGCCACACACATCGTGATCCGTGATGCCTGGCGCGCGCTGCGGTCCTCGCGCGGCGTCACGGGGTTCTCCGTCCTCATTCTGACGGCAGCGATCGCCGCGGCGACGGTGACGTTCTCAGTCGTCGATGCGGTCATCTTGCGCAGCTTGCCATTTGAGGACAGCGACCGGCTCGTGATGGTCGGCCCGCGAAATGCCGATGTCGAGTCGTTCATTCACTTCGACGCGTGGCGGAATCTGGGAGATTCCTTCGAGTCCCTCGCCGCTGGACGTAGCGGGCCCAGGGTTCAGCTTGTGACAAACGCAGGCCCGGCAGAAGTCAGCTCCTGGCAGACCACGGCTAGCCTGTTCGAAACTCTTCGGGTAAGTCCCGTGCTCGGGCGCCTGTTCACAGCCGAAAACGAAGTCGTTGGACAGAATGCCGTGGCGGTGATTGGGTATCGCAGTTGGCAGGAAGCCTTCGGCGGCGACCCGACTGTCATTGGCCGTTCCATTCGTCTGGTGAGGCGTCGGGAGAACGGCCCTGACCTCGTCAGCATTGTCCCGGTACTGGGGGTGATGCCAGCCGGCTTCACGTACCCGCTGGATGTCCAGCCGGATGTCTGGATTCCCCACGCGTCAGGAAGCGCGTACACGCCCCGCCCGCGCGATGGCTATCTCCGGGTCGTCGGTCGCCTTCGTGAGGGCGTGACGATGGAGCAAGCGCGCGCGCAGCTCGAAGCCATCAAGGCGTCGACGGCGGCGGTACAGGGGCTGCCGCTTCGCGACGGGTGGCAGCCAGTGCTGGCCTCGCTCCTCGATACGCTAGTCGGCGATCGGAAGGGGTCGATGCTGCTCGTGCTCTGGGCGGTGGGACTCCTCATGCTCGTCGCGTGTGTCAACGTGGCCAATCTTCTTCTGTCGCGATCGGCCGAGCGCGCCCGGGAACTGGCGCTGCGCGGATCCCTCGGGGCATCGCCGCGGCAACTGGGACTCACGCTGCTTGTTGAAAGCCTGATGCTGGCGTTGACGGCGGCCGCGCTGGGCATTCTGGTGGCGTTCTGGGGCGTAGGCGTGGCCAAGGCGGCCTTGCCCCTGAATCTCTTTCGGGCCGACACCATTGACCTCGACCTCCGCGTCCTCGCGGTGGCGATTTCTGCTGCTATCGTCGCAGGGCTCTTCTTCGGGATTGTCCCAGCCTGGCACGCCGCGCGCGTGCAGCCCGGCAGGCTCCTGGGCAATGGGACGTGGGCGATCACACCGACTCACCGCCGCTGGCGCACGGCCCTGGTCACGGCTGAAGTGGCGATCGTGGGCGCCCTGCTCGTCGTGTCCACGTTGTTTGTGACGAGCTTCGCGCGGCTCGTTCACGCCGATCTCGGATTCGCTCGATCGGATCTCGTCGGGCTGTCGCTCGAAGACTTCAAGGGCTCGACGATGCCGATTCTGGATGTGCTTCGGCGAACCCCGGGCGTCGCGGCGGTCGCGGAATGGGCGGGGCCTCCGCCGTTCCTGTTACGTGGTGGCGCCACAACGTTCCGAGGCATCAAGGCCGCTCATCATGCGAATGAGCCCGGAGAGATTCTCGCGGCGCAGTACCGGGTCTCGCCCGGCTATTTCGAGACCGCAGGTATCCCGTTGGTCCGGGGGCGGACCTTTACAGAAGCCGACGCAGAGAGCCCGATCGCGATCATCGACGAACTGACGGCCAGCCTCCTGTTCTTCGATGGACGCGACCCCATTGGGGCCGGCATCGCGTTCGATGCGTCAACCCCTCCACTCACGATCGTTGGGGTCGTGCGTACGGTCAGCCGGGAAGGGCCCGAAAAGGACACCGGCACGCAGGTGTATCGACCAAGGGCGACCGGAACGGCCGGCGCGTCGCGCTTCCTCGTCCGGGCCTCCGGCCCGGTCCCGCAGGTCATCACCACTATTCAGGACTCGCTGCGGCGCGTCCTCCCGGCTGGCGCCACTCTGACGCCGATTCAATCGCTCGATGAGGCCTTCCGGACGATGACCGCCGGCCGGCGGGCCAATGCGACACTGATGTCGATTTTCGGCTTGGTCGTGTTGTTGATTGGCGCCGCGGGCGTCTATGCCGTGATGGCCTCAATCGTCGTCCAGCAGCAGCGGGAACTCGGCGTGCGTGTCGCACTGGGCGCGACGCGCGGTCGAATCATTCGCAGCGTGCTGGCACGCGCCGCCGGATATCTGACGGCAGGACTCCTCATCGGCTTGGCTGCCGGACGGGCGCTGTCCGATTTGTTCGCCTCGATGCTCTTTCAGGTCGAGCCCACCGACGCGGCCATCTACGCGATCGTGGCCGTCCTTCTGATCACCGCCGGCCTCACGGCCGCGTTGCGTCCGGCCCTGCGAGCGGCCAGCGTGGACCCCATCCGGACGCTTCGCGCGGAGTGAGCGCGGATCACTCCCGACCGGCCCGTGGCGCATGAGACGCATTTCCGGGCCGACCTGAAGGTCGGCCCCTCCATCCATGATTCTGCAACGCGTTCTGATCTCGCAGTTCGAAGTTTGAAGTTCGAAGTGGGACCCGCGCCCCTCACACCTGCTCGTACTCCTCCACCGGCGGGCACGCGCACACGAGATTGCGGTCGCCGTAGGGGTTGTCGATGCGAGAGACCGCCGGCCAGAACTTGCGGTGTCGCAGTCCAGGCACCGGGTAGACCGCCTGCTGGCGTGAGTACGGATGCGTCCACTCGTCGGCGGTCGTGTCCTCCGCGGTGTGCGGCGCGTTCTTGAGCACGTTGTCCTGCCGGTCGGCGCGGCCGTCGGCGACCGCCTGAATCTCCTGCCGGATCGCGAGCATCGCATCGCAGAAGCGATCCAGCTCTTCCTTTGGCTCGCTTTCGGTCGGTTCGACCATGAGCGTGCCGGGCACGGGGAACGAGACCGTCGGTGCATGAAAACCGTAGTCCATGAGCCGCTTCGCCACGTCCTGTTCGTCGATGCCGGTCGCCGCCTTGAAGGGACGCAGATCGAAGATCAGTTCGTGGGCAACGCGTCCGTTGTGTCCGGAGTACAGCACCGGAAAGTGCTTCTCGAGCCGCGCCTTGATGTAGTTTGCGTTGAGAATCGCGATACCCGTCGCGTCGGTCATCCCGTCGGCGCCCAGCATCCGGATGTAGCCGTACGAAATAAGGAGAATGCTCGCGCTGCCCCATGGCGCGGCCGCGATGGGCGCAATCGCCTGCGCGCCGCCGACCGTGGCCAGCGGATGCCCGGGCAGGAACGGCGCGAGGTGCACGGCAACCGCGATCGGCCCCATGCCGGGCCCGCCGCCGCCGTGCGGAATGGCAAACGTCTTGTGCAGATTGAGATGGCAGACGTCGGCGCCAATCGCGGCCGGACTGGTGAGCCCGACCTGCGCGTTCATGTTCGCGCCGTCCATGTAGACCTGCCCGCCCGCGTCATGAACCGTCCGGCAGATCTCGCGGATCCGATCCTCGAAGACGCCGTGCGTGCTGGGATAGGTCACGATCAGACACGACAGCCGATCCCGGTGGGCCTCCGCCTTGGCGTGCAGGTCGGCCACGTCGATGTTGCCGCGATCGTCGCAGGCCACGATCACGACTTCGAGCCCGGCCATCGACGCGCTCGCGGGATTGGTGCCGTGCGCCGACTGCGGAATGAGGGCGACGCGACGATGGCCCTCGCCGCGCGACCGGTGATACGCCTGAATCACGAGCAGCCCGGCGAACTCCCCCTGAGCGCCCGAGTTGGGCTGCAGCGAAACGGCCGGCAGTCCCGTGATCGCCGCGAGCGCGGCCTCGAGCTCGCGGAAGACCTGCGCGTACCCCTGGGCCTGCTCCACCGGCGCGAACGGGTGCAGCCGCGAGAATTCCGGCCAGCTGACCGGCATCATCTCTGCCGCGGCATTCAGCTTCATCGTGCACGACCCGAGGGGGATCATGGCCGTGTCGAGTCCCAGATCCTTGCGTTCGAGCGCGCGCACGTACCGCATCATCTCGGTTTCCGAATGATGCGCATTGAAGACCGGATGCGTGAGGAACGCCGACGTCCGCCGGGTCAACCAGGCGCCCGAGGACGCGGTGCCGCGTGAATCCACTACCGGCGCTGATGCCTGTCGACCCTCGGCCATCGCCGCCGCGATGTCGGTCAGGTCCGCCTCGGTCGTGGTTTCGTTCAATGAGATCTGCACGACGCCGGCGGCCGGGTAACGGAAGTTGAGCCCGCGCCTTTCCGCGGCCGCCCGGACACGCTCGGCCGCCGCGGGCTCACCCTCGAACCGCAACGTATCGAAGAACGTCGCGTTGGTCTGCCGCCAGCCGCTCCGATCGATCGCGGCCGCGAGCCGCACCGTGCGATCGTGAATGGCCGTGGCGATCCGCGTCAGTCCGGCCGGGCCGTGGTACACCGCGTAGAACCCGGCCATGTTCGCCAGGAGCGCCTGCGCCGTGCAGATGTTCGACGTCGCGCGCTCGCGCCGGATGTGCTGCTCGCGCGTCTGGATCGCCATCCGATACGCGCGGCGGCCGCGGCTGTCCACCGACACGCCGATGATGCGCCCGGGCGCCTGCCGGACGAACCGCTCCCGCGTCGCAAAGAACGCGGCGTGCGGGCCGCCGTACCCGAGCGGCACGCCAAAGCGCTGCGCGTTGCCGACCACCACGTCGGCGCCGGCCTCGCCTGGAGGCACAGCCAGCGCGAGCGCCAGCAGGTCCGTGCCGACGGCGACGAGCGCGCCGGCTCCGTGCGCACGTTCAATCAGCGGATGCAGATCCAGCAGCGCGCCATGATCGTCGGGCGACTGCAGGTAGGCGCCGAACACCTCCGGCCCGAACGTCATCCGGTCGGCCGGCTCGACGCGAATCGTGATCCCGACGGGCGCGGCGCGCGCTTCGAGCACCGCCCGCACGTGGGGAAACACGCGTG
>CAZFAT010000306.1:0-16701 GCA_964517075.1 uncultured Solibacteraceae bacterium | reverse complement strand
GCCGAGCGGGGCGCGATCGCACGCCTCCAGATAGTGGCGCTCGATCTCGCGCTTGTTCGTCTCGAACTCCGCCATCGGCCAGCTCACCACGACCAGCGTGAGGTCGTCGTGCGTCGGCCAGGCCGCGAAGCCGCGGTTGCCTCGATCGAACCCTTCCAAGCATCCCTCCGTGGGCAGTCCGCTCCAGTAGGTGTAGTAGCCCGCCTGGAGGGGCGGCCGCTCGTGGTACTGCTCCGGATGAACGGCCTCGACCACCCGCGAGCGCAGCCCGTCGGCGCCAATCACCACGGTCGCCCGATCGGTGACTGTCGCGCCGCCCTTGTCGTGACCACGAATGCCGGTCGCGCGACCGTCGTCCATCACGATGTCCTCGACCGAGAAGCCTTCGCGAACTTCCACGCCGGCCTCGGCGGCGGCGTCCACCAGCAACTTGTCGAGCACGGTGCGACGCGGCGCGTAGGCCAGCGGCTCGTCGGCAGGGCCCGGCGTGCCGTCGAACACGAACGGTCCCATGTCGAACGCATAGCGATGTATGGGCGGGCAGCCGGTGGCGAGAAGCCGATCGAGCAGCCCCCATCGCCTGAGCGCGGCGACGCCGGGGGGATGGATGAGATGCGTGGAGATGGTGTCGCTCGGGAACGTGGCTCGATCGACCATGAGCACCTTGTGGCCGCGACGTGCGAGGAGCATGGCCACCGGCGATCCCGCGCAGCGCGCGCCCACCACAATCACGTCGTATCCGCCGGTCGCCATCGTCCGTCCCCCTCGAAGGGCCCGCCGAGCTCCTGGATCTGGCAGGTCGTGAGGCGGACAGACTACTCCCCTTCTCCCTACCAGGGCCACCAGCCTGGACGATTGTTCCTGTTGCGGCCGTCATAGCGAGCGTCGTACCGCCAGCCGTCGTTGTAGCCGTGCTCGTAGCCTTCCAGGAACCCCTCGCGGAATCGCACGCGGTAGAAGTCGCGCGAGCCGTAGCTGCGGTTGTAGCCGTGATCGCCGGACCGATACCGCCCTTCGCGGATGGGATCGAACCGGTCGCGATCGCGCCCCTCGCGCAGGCCGGCTTCGTAGCCGTCGGTGAATCCGGTGCGGAACGCGAGGTCCGTGCGTGGGTAACTGCCGCGGCCTCGGGCGGTGGCCCATGGCGGCGGTCCGCTGGCGCCCTGGCGCCAGCCGTTGGCGCGGCCGTAGCCTGGACGGAACTGCTCGAAGCCCTCCCGGTAACCGGTTTCGAAGCCGACGCGGAATTCCAGGCGATACCGCTCGCGATCGCCGTAATCGCGCCGATACCCCGCGTCCCCGTTCCGATAGTCGGATTTGCCGGCGTAGTCGTACCGCTGATTGCCGCGGCTGTCGTCTTCGCCGCGGCGGATGCCGCGCTCGTATCCGGCCCGATACGCCGGCGTCTCAATCGCACGCGTGTTCCGCGGCGGAACGCCGCCGCCCCATTGCGCGTCGGCTGCGGCCGGTGTCGCGGCCGCGAGCGCGGCCACCAGAGCGAGCGTTCGGGTGTGCATACAGACCTCCTTGCGGTCTCGACACCCGGTTGTGCAAGAGGACTGCCACGTGTGGGAAGGGCGCGGGATCCATGGACCGAGCGGGAATCCGGCGCAATCAACGCGGATGCGCTCAGCGGCGCCGCCGTGGACTGCGTCCTGCCGAGGACACACCGGCGTGGGACCCGTCGCCGCTGGGCTTCAGCGCAACCATGTAGCCGCCGATCTTCAGCCCGGCGGACAAGCCATCAACAACCGATTCTGCGGCGTGATTGCCGCGGGAATGGTCTGCGTCCACACCTGCCAGCCCAGCGCCCGGAGCTTCGAGGCACGCACCACGTCCACCGCGAGCGGTCCGTCGAGCCATCCGGTCAACGCGCCGGTGTCGGCCGTGCCGGGATCGTGGCAGCACGGCAGCACCGCCAAGCGCGCGCGTGCTGCCACGGCGAGGTCGATCACCCGGTCGGTCAACGCGCCGCACGAGTGGATGGACACGACCACGTCGCCCCCGCCGAGGTCGACCTCCTCGAGCGGACCCTCGAGGAACGTGACCCGGCCGTCGAGCCTGGGCCACTCGGCGGCCAGCGCGCGGGCCAGCGTGGACGCCGACGGCGGCAACTCTTGGTCGACAACGAGCGCATCAGGTGAGGAGTTATCGAGCAGCAGCATGATCTGGGCGAGGAGGCCATGCCCGGCGCAAAGGTCCACGATGCGGCCGCCGCGAAAGCGACGGCGGACGCGACGGGCCACTTCCCAGGCCTCGAAGAGCTCTTTGCGCGGCAGGCAGCCGGCCCCGCACACCACGCGGGCGATGCGATGAAATTGCGTCTGCTCCGGGAAGCGGCCGAGATCGTGACGAGTGAGCCGGGCCTTCGACGCAGGAGCGAACACGCTGTCAGTATGCGACGAATGCCTGGCCCTCGCCGTCTGGGATCCCTGGCAGATCATCGAACGGCGACGGGGCTGGTGCTCCGGCCGGCACTGAGAGTACAACTGGCCGGTTCCCTTGCGGGTCGCTCACATGTTGAACCGTCTCCGACAATCGATTCCCCTGGCGATCGCGGTCGTCGCGGCATCCGCCGTCGTCAGCGCCCACGGCATGGCCACGAAGGACGGGCGCTTCCTGCAGTCGCTCGACGGCGCCGCGGTGGGACCGCTTTTGTATCTGGGCGCCAAGCACATGGTGACCGGCTACGACCACCTGCTGTTCCTGGTCGGTGTGGTGTTCTTTCTCTATCGACTCAAGGACATCTGTGTGTACGTCAGTCTCTTCACCCTGGGACACAGCGCGACGCTGCTCGCGGGCGCTCTGGGTGGCGTGCGCGCGGACGCCCACGTCGTCGACGCCATCATCGGCCTCTCCATCGTCTACAAGGCGTTCGAGAACGTCGGGGGGTTCAAGCGGATGCTCGGATTCCAGCCCGACACGCGCCTCGCGGTGCTCGTGTTCGGTCTGTTCCATGGATTCGGCCTCGCGACGAAGCTGCAGGACTTCGCGCTGTCGACGAACGGGCTGGTCGCGAACATCGTCAGCTTCAACGTCGGGGTCGAGATTGGCCAGGTGCTCGCGCTCGGCGCCGTGCTCATGGCCCTGGGCCACTGGCGCACGCACCCGGGATTCCTTCGCCATGCGTATCTGACCAATGCGGCGCTCATGACCGCGGGATTCGTGTTCATGGGCTACCAGATCGCGGGATTTCTCCTGGACGCACCATGACCACACCACGGATCCAGCCACCTGGCCCGCTCCCGTCTGTGCGCCGACTGCTCACCACGGTCGTCGTCGCGGCCGCCGTCGCGGCAGGCATCCTCGTGACGGCCGTCCTGCCCGCCGAATACGGCGTCGATCCGCTGGGTGTGGGCCGTGCGCTCGGGCTGACCGCGATTGGGGCCCCGCCGGCCGACCCCGACATCCCGGCGCCGGCCGGCGCCGCCGCGCTCACGCCGGTCCAGGAAGGCCCGGTCGCCCATTACGGCGCGGAGTACAAAGTCGACTCCATTCAACTCGTGCTGGGCCCGTACGAGTATCTGGAATACAAGTACCGTCTCGAGAAGGGAGCGAGTATGGTGTACGCGTGGACCGCCAGCGCCCTGCCTGTCTACGATTTTCACGCGGACCCGGACGGCACGCCGAAACCGGATCCGGTCAGCTTCGACCGGCAGCCCAGGCGCCAGGCGAACGGGGCATTCACGGCGCCGTTCTCGGGCATCCACGGGTGGTACTGGGAGAACACTGAAGGCGACACGATGACCATCACGCTGACGACGGCGGGCTTCTACAGTGCCGCCACGGAGTTCCGATCCAACCGCACGCGGCGGACTCACAACCTCACCGCCCTGCCGACGCTGAGGGCCGCCTGGGATCGAATTCGCGACAGTCCGGCGACGGCTCCTTAATCAAATGTTACGAGCGATCGCAGGGGGAGGCACCATGACCAGACGGATCGTCGGCGCTGTGCTCGTCGCGCTCGTCACACTTGGCGTGGCGCCGTCGTGGGCGCATGACGAGTTCAGATTCATTGGCACGGTGGTCGGGATGGACCTCCAGAAGAACCGGTTATCCATGAGGTTCAAGGAGAACTCGAAGGACGTCACCGTGGTGATTGCCATCACGGAGAAGACCGCCATCAGTCGCGACAAGAAGCCGGTGGCGAAGTCAGCCCTGAAGGCGGGACTGAGCGTGGTGGTCGACGCGCTCGGCCACGACGACTCGGACCTCGAAGCGGTCGAGATCCGGATCGTGCCGCCCCTCGGCAAGTAGTCATCGCATCGAGGCCAGCCCATGCGTCATGCCCTTGTCGTCCTCGTGGCGATCGCCGGTGCCGCCGTGGCGCCGGCCGCCGAGCCTCAGCACTCCAGCGAGCTCCTCTTCCCGCTCGAGTCCTGGCACAACCACTCCTCGTCGATCGTCGAGCTGCCGAACCGCGCGCTGCTCGTGTGCTGGTTCCACGGGTCCGGCGAGCGCACGGCCGACGACGTGCTCATCCGCGGCGCGCGCTGGCGCAGTGCGCGCCAGGGCTGGTCGGCGCCGTTCACGATGGCCGACGCGCCCGGGTTTCCAGAAACGAATCCCGTGCTCTTCATCGACCGCCGGGAGCGGCTGTTCTTCTTCTGGCCGCTCATCATCGCGCACCGGTGGGAGACGGCGTTGATGAAGTACCGGATCTCGAGCGACTACCAGCAGGCCGAGGGGCCGCCGGCGTGGGCGTTTCAGGACAACATCGTGATCGCCCCGAAGGACATCATTCCCAGGACGAAGGCGTTCGTCTCGGAGGCCACGGCCGGAAATCCTGAACTGGTCGCCGCGGGCGCGCGACTCATCGAGCGGGCCGAGGACGAATACTTCTCCCGCGTGGGCTGGTTCACCCGGACGCATCCCCTGCAGCTGCCTTCGGGCCGGATCCTGGTGCCGATGTACTCCGACGGGTACTCATTCGGCATCATGGCGATCAGCGACGACGGGGGCCTCACGTGGAGAGGCAGCGAACCGATCGTGGGCCGCGGCGGCATCCAGCCGTCGGTGGTGCGCAAGAACGACGGAACGCTCGTCGCCTACCTGCGCGACAACGGCCCGGCGCCGAAACGCGCGCTCATGAGCGTGTCGACCGACGACGGCGAGTCGTGGACGACCGCGCGCGACACGGACATCCTCAATCCGGGGTCGAGCGTGGAGGTGGTCCGTCTGCAGAACGGCCACTGGATCATGGTCCACAACGATCTCGAGCAGGGCCGGCACTCGCTCGTCGCGGCCCTGTCGGAGGACGAGGGCGCGACGTGGCCGTTCCGCCGCCACGTCGAGGGCCAGCCCGGCGGCGCGGGTCCGAACCAGTATCACTATCCCTCGGTGATTCAGGCGCGCGACGGCGCCGTGCACGTGACCTACAGCTACTTCACGCCGGCCGGCAAGTCGATCAAGCACGCGCGGTTCAACGAGGACTGGGTGCGCGCGGGAGATCCCCGGCCGTAAGAGGCGGCACGCGCGGCGGCCGCGGCCGGCTCCAGCCGGTACGCCTCTTGCGACTGCTCCCCGGTGGGGGTGGCAGATGGAACCTGCAGGGACCAGCGCTCGGATCTGGCGGATGTCGGCGAAGCCGACGGCCAACGCGGTCCCGAGAAGGAGGCATGAAGTTGTCGAGGTCGAGCGACGGCCGTCACGCCGCCTACGGGACGCTGACCAGCACCCTGAGGCTCTGGCCGTCTTCGATGCGCACCCTCGTCGCCGAACGACTCAACGCATCGAGCAGTTCGGGCTCCCTGGAGCGGTTCCTCAGAGTCGCCGGCAAGCCGGCAACGAAGTACGCGCCCCCACTCAACCCCATCTGCAGCTCGAACGTGCCGCGCTGGCTCGTTGACGTCATCATGGTTCTGCCGGCTGTCCCGATCGAGCGATCCGTTGGGAAGACAATGACCAGTTGATCGGCAAATGGGCGCCCTGAGCGGTCAGTCACCAGTCCTGAAATCACGGTCCGGCGATCGCTGAACGTCTGAACGAAGTCATGGACGTCCGACTGGCCGAGCGAGACCGGCTGTCCGCCCACGTCTTTCCCGCCGACCGTAACGGATCGAGTGCGCCACACGGCGGTCTCGAACGCTACGGCGACCCTGTAATCCCCTGGAGGCAGGCCAACGGTCCGGAACGTTCCGTCCGCCGCCAGGCCCGAGACTGGCATGGATCCGAGGGGCTTCGCACTGGCCGGGATCACCGTGATATTCACCGCCTGAAGCTCTGCCGACGACGGTTCCGGCGCCGTGCCATCGAAGACGACTCTGCCTTCGATACGCGCGCCACGCGTGAGGGGCATTGCGAGATCGACGACCTCCACTCGCCCGACCGTCACCGGCATCTGCGTCCACAGCGTGTCTCCATCCGGCGGAGCCCCGACGGGTTCCCCGGGTCTCATGCCGATGATGCCGAAGCTGTTCGGTGACCAGGGACGGCGCTGCATCAGCGGGTTTCCCCGTCCCGTGCGGGACGGAAAGGAAACGCCAGAGAGCATGTACCGACCTTCTGACACGTTCGAAAACGCGAAACGGCCGCCAAGTGGAACGCGGACCATTCCCGAGGGCAAGTCCCAGAGCGAATCGTCACCGTCCAGAGGGACGAGGAAGAAGTCTAGCAGCCGTCCGGTTTCGTCGGACCCTTCAAGCACGCCGGAGACGGTGACCCCGTGCGCCTGGGCGAGCGAGACATCGATGCCGCGTCGCTCTTCGCCGGACGCAATGGTCAGGATGGACGCCTCGGCCGGACGGTGGGCTGCAGGGTGGAACGTGCCAATAGACGATAAGGTCTGCGACGCGCGGGCTTGTACACGAGGCAGGAACTCTTCGCCCGGCCGAACGAAGACGAGGTAGTCGCCAGTTTGCCTCAGTGCGATGCGATAGGCGCCGCGGTCATCGGTCCTCGCGGTCCCCATGCTCTGCAGGCCTCCAGCCACGCCCAGGTCCCGCCGGAGGGCCGTGACCTCCGCTTTCACGACCGGTTCGCCGGCCTCATCGCGAACGGTGCCCGACAGGGCGGCGCTGCGACCCAATCCCAGCGCCACGCCGCTTACCGTCCCGCCAGGGACGACGTCGATGAGCCGGTACGATTGAAGAGGCCCACTCTCGAATAGTCTGATGTAGTCATCATGCGCTGCCGACAGCTCATAGAACCCGCCCGCGAGATCCGATACGGTGAACCGGCCAGCTGCGTCAGTGACCACCTGACTCCGCTCGCGGTAAGGCCAGATGCGCGGCAGCATGGTTACCCGAGCACCGGGAACTGGCTCCCGTGTCGTGGCGTCTACCACCGTTCCCATCACCTGAGCCGCGCGCGGATCCTGGGCCCGAAGGATTGGTAAGGAAGAAATCACAACCAACGCGACGAGGCACGTCACGACGCGGCTGATGGACATCGCTGATCCCCTGGTGGTTCGGGCACGGCCTGACTATAGCTCCTCGCTGCAGGACTACTGCTCGACGACTTCGAACAGCACGGCCGTGTCAGCGCTGCGCCCCTCCAGATCGCGCACGGTGAGCCGCAGAAGGAACTGTCCAGGACCGAGGGCGCCCGTGTCGAGCGCGAACGCGCGCGGTTGTTCGGCGGCGGTTCGGTCGAGTAGCTCGACCGTGCGAGTGAGCAACGGCGGGGCGTCCGTCGGCGCAGTCTGTGGGTACACGGTCAGGTGCACGGCGCCCTGTTTGAAGTCACGCCGCAGTCCGATCTCGGCGCCGAGGGTGATGACGTCGCCCTTGACGAACGTGCGCGCCGTCGTCGGCGGTCCGGGCAGGCCGAGCGCGGCGGACGACGTCCCGCTGGTCAGTGTCAGCGCCGCAGGCTTCGACGTTAGCGCGACACCATCGATCCGCATGTCATCGTCTTCATACTTCGGCACGTCGATGTCGAGGAAGATGGCTCCAGAACGTTTGCTGCCGAGGGCGTGACCCGCGATCCGCAAGCTGTAATGGCCGGGCTCGAGATCGATCGTCGTCAGCCAGCGCACGCCCGTATGCCGAATCTGCGCAACTTGGGCGGCCGTCAAGCTGAGATCCATGGCCACCGGCTGGACGTTACCCTGACGGGCCAGGCGATCGGCGGTCAGCAGGCCGAACTCGATCCGCTCGGTAAAACGGTCGTCGACCTGAGCGAACTGCAGATCCCTTGCCGAGGCCTCGACGATGACGTGGACCAGACCACGACCATCGGTGCCTCGGCGGGGCACGGCCTGGACGCGGAGCGGGAGCCCCGCGGTCGGCAGACTGTTCGTGAGGGCGGCGGCGACAGCGGTCCCGGTGCCCCGCGGGGCCGGCGGAGGCACTTCGGGAGATGACACCTGGTAGCTGGACCGTGCAGAAACGATCGCGCGCTGTAAACCGGGGCGCGTCACCCGAACGCGGATACGCCTGATTTCCCCGTCACGGCCGCGCCGGTTCGGCTGGTAGCCGAGGACGTAGTACTGGCTGTTCTCGTCGAGGATGCGATCGAAGCCTGACGTGTAGTCGTTCGAGTTGACGACGGGAAAGCCGCCGGTTTCCTCCGAGAACCGTCGGAGGCTCTCGAGCGAGCGCTGCACTTCGCGCTGGTTTGGCGCCGCGCACAGGGCGTCCCACTTCTCGTCGCCCTCCAAATCAACTACGGGGTAGAGCCGTCTGGGATCAACCGCGTAGAGCGTGACATTGGAACGCCGGAGCGTGTCGATGGCACTTTGCATCGCCCAATTGACCGTGCCGGGATCAGGGTCGGTTCCTGGCAAGTGGTTTCCGACCGTGCCCCTGATTGGCCCCAGCATGTTGTAGTCGATTCCTTCACTGATCCAAAGCACGCTGACGCGACGGCCCCGAGCGCCATTCAGGTGCTTCGCCACGGCCTGGATCACATCTGCGGCGACGCGGATGTCATAGACCTTCGCCGCTTCTGATTCACCTATCGTGTTGGCGCCAAGCGCAGCGCCCGACACTCGGCAGCGTCGCCCGATGAACCGATCAATCGCCTGCAGCAGGCGCGTCTTGTCGGTCGTGAACTCTTGCGTCTGCACGCCGCGACCACCGGTCGCGAAGGCGGCCACAAGATCGGACGGCCCCACGAACCGTTCGACGAACTCACGGGCGGCGCGTCGAGCAGGAATCGTGAACCGAGGAGCCGTCAACATGTCATCGAGAATCAGCACGAAGAGCCGCGCGTCCTCGACGGCGGCGTTCGTGGCCACCGCGGACATGACCGGCCTCTCCAGCACCGGACGGCTCGTGCCCGCCACCGACACCGGCGCTCGCGGCAGGTCGACACGATTGAACGCGACGATGGTCTGCGCGCGTCCTTCCTCGTCCAGCGCGAAGTCCGCCTGGGTCAGGTCCGGAATGAACTGGCCCTTGGCGTCGGTCACGCGGACGATGACCTCGACGAGGTTCGCTTCGGCGCGAAAGACCGGCGGCGCCTGAGGGGTCTGGGCGCGACCAACCTCAGCGAAGGGCAGAATGGCCAGAAGGGTGACAGCGCTGATCCGCGGGAGGCTCAGGGACATGAGGGCGCCTCAGTCAGGGGATTGACGGCGAGCCCGAGTGCAATCTGCATACCTCCGGCCAAAGCCCTGCACCGCGTCACTTGGAACCGTCTGGCCGCCAGATCACGGGCGGTGTCACCCGACGGGGGCACCGGGCTATCGACGGAGGGCGCGCTAGTGCGGCTCGCGGGCGAGATGGTGGCGACGCCTTCGCAGAGCGCCGAGTCCGAGAACGGCGAGGGCTGCCCTCGGCGTGCGCGTGTCATCGCTGCGCTCCCGAGGACGGTGCACCGCGTTCAATCGACGCTGCGACGCCTGCGTGTCACGCCCGCGCGTTCCCGTCGCATCCCGCGGCTCACGCGCCGCTCATATGCCGCGCTCCAATTAATCATCCGCGCACAATTAATGCATTGACTCCCCCCTCCTTCGGTCGTAGCATCCGGGCGTTCAGCCCCGATTGCAGACGGGCGTGGTGGCTCCAGAACGTTTGACGAGCACCCCGTCTCGTCGTGGCGCATGTGAGATCGCGGCGCACGGCGTGGCACATCCATGTGCTGTTTCGGACCGTCCGGACCGGGCTGACGAAGGGGGGACCCATGCGGTCAAGTCGGCGGAGCGGGAGAGATGGTTGGGCATGGCTGGCGGGGCTTGCGTTGATCGTCTCCAGTCTGATGGCTGCACCGGCCGCGGCGCAGGTACTGTACGGCAGCGTGACCGGGATTGTGACCGATCCGCAGGGGTATCGGGTCCCGGGCGCGATCGTGGCGATCACGGCCCCGGCCACGGGGCTGAAGCGAGAGACGACCACCAACAGCGAAGGGGAATACACCATCGTCAACGTGCAGCCGGGCACCTATACGGTCCGGATCAGCATGGGGGCGAATTTCAAGGCCTTCGAGCGCTCTGGCGTGAACCTCCAGCAGGGCGAGATCGCGCGGGTGGACACGCAGCTCCAGGCCGGCACCGTCACCGACGTCGTGAACGTGACGTCGGACTCGGAGCTGCTGCAGACCGAGAAAGCCGACACGTCCACCAAGCTGGATTCGGTGCAGATCACAAACCTGCCGCTGAACGCCTATCGCAACTACCAGGCGCTCGTGGTGCTCGTGCCGGGCGCGCAGCCCGACCTGAGCACGCCGAACGCCGAGAGCGACACGCCGCAGCGGACGATCCAGTTCACGGTCAACGGGCAGGGCGGCAACGCGCAGACCTCGGCCGCGAACCAGAATCTGACCGACGGGGCGGTCAACGCGAACCTGTATCTGCCGAACCACAACGCCTATGTGTCCCCGGCCGAGACGATCGAGACCGTGAACATCACGACGGGCAGCATGAGCGCCGAGCAGGGCAATGCGGCCGGCGCGGCGATCACGGTGACGACCAAGTCGGGGACGAACACTTACAAGGGCTCGGCGTTCGAGCTGCACACCAACAGCGCCCTGAACGCGGGCGCGTTCAGCTTCGCGGGCGTGGAGACCGAGCCGCAGGACATCACCCGCAACACGTTTGGCGGGACGATCGGCGGGCCGATCCTGCGCAACCGGTTGTTCTTCTTCGCGTCGTACGAGGGCTACTACAGCCATCGGGAGAGCACGAACTTCTTCCGCGTGCCCGACGAGCGGGCGCGCAATGGCGATTTCAGCCACTTCTTCAATACCAACGGCACGCTGCAGCGGATTGGCGACCCCCACACGGGCGTCCGGGCCTACACGGGAAGCGCGAACCTGCACACACGCCAGCAGCTCAACTACACCGGGCCGCCGGCCTGCCCGACGTGCGCAACCGGGCTGAACGTGATGGACCCGGCGCGGATCGACCCGATTGCCAAGCGCATCCTGGCGCTGATTCCGCTGCCCATCCACGAAGGGACGGGCGCGGGCGGGTTCAGCAACAACTGGAGCCGGCGGCAGACGTTTGACACGAAGCGCAACAACATGGACTTCAAGGTCAACCTGAACCGGACGAACGCGCACCAGATGTGGTGGAAGCTGAGCTGGATGTATGCGCCGGTGCCGGATCGGTGGACCTTCCCGACGCCGGGCGTGGGCCAGACCACGACGCGGGTCTATCAGCCGACGTTCGGGCAGACCTGGGTGATCACCCCGACGCTGACCTTCGACAGCACGCTGGGGATTTCGATTCTCGACCAGGAAGCCTTCCCGCCCGACTTCGAGTTGGGGATGTATGGGACCGACGTGCTGGGGATTCCGGGCACGAACGCCCAGAACCGGACCGACGTGCCGGACGTGCACATGTATGCGGGGCTGCCGAACATCACGACGGGGTTCCAGACGATCGGCACCGCATCGACCTGGACGCCGGAAACTCGGGTCGAGAAGACGATCTCGTTGGTGAACAACGTGACCAAGTTCGCGGGCAAGCACGAGTTCCGGGGCGGGTACATGCTGTTCCGGGGCAAGCTGGACCACTGGCAGCCGGAGAACGAGAACCCGCGCGGGAGCCTCCTGATCTCCACCAACGCGACGCGGATGGCCAACATCACGGGCCAGACCTCGGCGAACTTCTACAACCAGTACGCGGCGATGATGTTCGGGCTGGTGCGCAACATGGGCAAGAGCCTCCAGTACGAGATCTTCAGCGCCTACGAATGGACGCACGGGCTGTTCGTGCGCGACCGCTGGAACGTCACGCCGCAGCTGACGTTCGACCTGGGGCTGCGCTACGAGGTCTATCCGGTCATGCGGCGCAGCAACCGCGGGATGGAGATGCTCGACCTCGACACGCTCGAGATGGTGGTGGGCGGTCGCGGGCCGGACAACCCGGCGACGGCGTTCGACGAGTCGTCGCCGACGTTGGGCGTGAAGGCCCAGAAGGACCTCTTCGCGCCGCGGTTCGGGGCCATCTACCGGCTGAACGACAAGACCGTCGCGCGCGTGGGCTACGGGACGACGATCAGTGGCGAGAACTTGAGCTCGCCGTTCAAAGGCGACTTCAGCTACCCGAGCGCGCTGAACCAGGCCTGGGCCGTGCTCCAGGACGGCAACCAGAACTGGGGCTGGCGGAACACGCTGGCCGAGGGGATTCCGTTCATCGAACTGCCGCCGGCGAACTTCGTGCGGATCGAGCTGCCGCTCGATTCGTCCAACACCCGCACGATGGTGCCGACGACGGTCATCCGGCCGCGCATCCACTCCTACAACGTCGCGTTCGAACGGCAGTTGCCGTTCTCGATGTCGGTCGACGTCGCCTACGTGGGCAACCGCAGCGACGGGCAGTTGACCGACGTCAACGTGAACGCGAGCACGGTGCTGGGGCCCATGTGCGACGTGAGCCCGACCGACCCGTCGGACATCGATTGTCCAAACATCTCGAACAACGGCGTGTCGGGGCTCAACTCGCTGCGGCCGTACGTGAGTCATCTTGACGCGAACGGGGACCGCGTGGCCTCCGTCAATCCGAAGACGGGGCTGCCGTATCCGAACCCGCTGAACATCCAGACGTTCAACACCTACACCGGCTTCAGGAAGCTGCGCTACAACTCGCTGCAGATCTCGATGCGGCGGCCGTTCCGGCAGGGGCTGCAGCTGACGGGCGCCTACACGCTCGCGAGCACGCGGAGCTACGAGCGGACCTACACGATTCCGGAGTTCGCCGACCGCAATTGGCGGCCGACCGGGCGCCGGCACGTCGTCTCGAGTTCGTTCGTCTACCTGCTGCCCTGGCAGACCGGGCGGGGGTCGGGCGGCATCCTGAAGACGATCATCAACGACTGGCAGGTCAACGGGATCTTCCAGGTCTACAGCGGCAGCCGCTTCACCGTTGACGCCAATGACGACGAACTCAACTCGCAGGGCGTGACGCAGACGGCCGACCTCGTCGGGCCGGTCGTCAAGCTGGGGCACATCGGCGACGCGCCGCAGCCAGGGCCGGACGGTGCGTTCGGCACGAGCGACGACATCGCCGGCTGCCTGGTCTGCGACGACCCGGGGCCGTACTACGACCCGTTCGCCTGGGCGCAGCCGACGGGGCAGCGGCTCGGGACCGGGACGTTGAACCAGTTCACCGGCCCGGGCGCCACCAACCTCGACTTCTCGATCTTCCGCGCGGTCCCGCTCGGCGGGAACCGGCGGCTCGAGATCCGGTTCGAGGCCAACAACGTGCTGAACAAGCCCAAGTGGTCGAATCCGAACGGCGGCGTCGACTTCGACACGTTCATCACGAACCCGGATGGCACGCGGACGCTCAACGACCCCGACTTCATGGTCGTCGACGGGACGACGGGGTCGATGCGCCAGGCCCGCGTCGGCCTGCGCTTCAGCTACTGAGACTCTTGACAGGCAGCGCGCGCCGGGCCCGGCCGGCGCGCGCTGCGGTGTGGCACGTCTGGCGCGGCACCCACGACGGACCATGAACAGACGAGATTTTCTGAAACACAGCACGGCCGCCGGCATCGGCACTGCCCTGTCCGTCAGCGTCCTGAAGGGGGACGCCAGGCGGTCGAGCGCCCAGACGGTGGCCACACCTCGCGTCCGCCGCAAGGTCATCGTGGGTGGGGCTGGCATCGGCGGCCTGTGCTGTGCGTACGAGCTGATGAAACGCGGCCACGAGGTGGTCGTCCTGGATGCATCGGGACGTCATGGCGGGCACGTCTTCACGGGCCGCGAAGGGCTGTCGGACGGTCTGTATGTGGACTACGGCGCGGAAGGTTTCACGAAGCCCTGCTACGAACGCTTCTGGGAATACACGGAAGAGTTCGGCCTGACCGTCGTCCCCTACCGCCATCGAATCAACCAGCTGACCAGGGTCGGCGATGCATTCCTGACTGACCAACAGCGGTGGTCCAGACAGTTCGATCAGGCGGCCGGACTGGGCGGGTTCAACGAACGCGAACGACAGTTCCTGTCGTCCCAGCCGATCTGGAATCTCGAATCGCTCTATCTGAGGCCCTACTGGGACAAGCTCGAGAGCGACTACCGGCCACTCGGTGCGGGGTTGGATCATCTGGACACGGTGCCCTTGTCCCGGCTCTACGAGCAGGACGGCGCGTCGCCTGCCGCGCGCGCCCTTCTTGGCGGAGGCCAGTCGTCCGCGCTCTTCAGAATCTGGCAGTCGTTCATCCTGCACACGAGAGGCATTCCCAGCTATCACCCGGAACATCTCTACCGGCTGCAGGGGGGCAACCAGAAGATGACGGACGCCTTCGCCAGCCGACTCGGCTCGAGGGTGCAGCTCGATTGCCGCATTCTCGAGGTCGAGCAGGGGCAGACCGGCGTCACCGTGACGTACGAAGAGTTCGGCGACACCAAAACCATGGCGGCGGACTTCTTCGCGAACTGCCTGCCCGTCCCCGCGACCAGGACCATCCTGTTCTCGCCGGACCTGCCGCCTGAGAAGCGCTTCGTCCTGGACAATGTCTCGTACGGTTCCTATCCGCGCATCGCATTTCAGACGCGAACCAGGTTCTGGGAGGACGACGGAACGAGCATCAACCTGGCGTTCAACCATCGAGACCTGCGGGTAGTCTGGCAGGTCGCCAATGAAGTGGAGACGCACCGGTCGGTGCTGATGGCGACGGGCCCCGGCGGCATCACGCCGGCGCGCGCCGTGGCGGCGTTCAAGGAACTCTATCCGGGCAACAAGTCGGCGATCACGATCGAGCAGACGCTCGTGAAGGACTGGACGCAGGATCGCTTCGCCCCCAGTTGCGAGCGGCAGTCCTTTCCGATGGGCACGCTGGCCCGCTTCTGGCCGCACGTGATGACGCCTGTGGGCCGCATTCACTTCGCCGGCTCCTATGCCGACAACAATAACTGGGGCATGGAAGCGGCCACGAACTCGGCCAATCGGGTGGCCCGGGAAATCGACCTGGCGTGAACCGTCCCGGCACGTCCCGTTCGACGGCCGCGGCCATGTTCCGGGGTCTTCCTCTCGCAGCCGCGATCGTCGTCGCCGGTCATGGCCACACAGCCGCGATCGGCCCGCAGTCCGGCAACTCGCCGCCGGTCGTCAGAATTACACGGCCGGCGGAAACGCAGAGGCTGCACTGGGGCTCGCCGTTCCGCTACGCGATTACCGTTTCCGATCGGGAGGACGGCGAATCAGCGTCCGGAGCGATCCCCCCGCACAAGATCCTCCTGGAAGTCGAGTATCGACGGCCGGCAGAACCTGACGGACATTCGCGCCGCGCCGACGAGCCGGCCGGACTGGACGTCATCCGAACATCCGCCTGCTTCAGTTGTCATGCGGACAAGACCTCGCTCGTCGGCCCTTCGTTCTCGGCCATCGCGGAAAGATATGGCAATGCCCCCGAGACGCTCAGCCGTCTGGGCGGGCACATCAGAAGCGGATCGTCGGGCTACTGGGGCTCGCTGGCCATGCCGCCCCACAGCCATCTCTCCGAGGACGAGGCCCTGGCCGCGGCCAGATTCATCGTCGAACAGGGCGGCGAGCGCAATCGGTGGGTGTACGCCGGCGCGGAGGGCGTGATCCGGATCGTCGACAAACCGGCCGACGCGGACACAGGCACCTACACATTGACCGCCAGCTATCTGGACAACGGCATCGGGGGCGTCCCAAACACGCGAACACGGGGCGAACATTCGGTGACGTTCGTTATCAAGTAATGCGCCCGACCCTGCGAGCGGCGGCGAGGCGTATCACTCCAGAGGAGTGGTCCGTTGACGGCTATTCCGCGCGCAGCGCCGCCCACGGGTCGATCCGTGTCGCGCGGCGCGCGGGCAGCCATGCCGCCATCAGTCCCACCGCCAACAGCAGCAGCGTGACGATGGTGAACACGAGCGGATCGGCCGGCGTCACCCCGAACAGGAACGTCTGCAGCACGCGCGTCACGCCGGCGGCCCCGACGAGACCGACGATCAGGCCGGCGACGACGATGCGGAGCGCGCGCGTGAGCACGAGGCGAAGCACGTCGCGGCGCGTGGCGCCGAGCGCCATGCGCACGCCGATCTCGCGGCGGCGCTGCGACACCGCGTAGGCCATCAATCCGTAGAGACCGCACGTCGCGATCAGCGTCGCGGTCGTCGCGAACAGCCCCAGCAGCCACGTCCGGAAACGCGGCGCCGCCACCGACGCCGCCACCGCTTCGTCCATCGTCACCGTGCTTTGGATCGGCAAATCGGGTGCGGCGCGGCGAATTTCCGCCCGGATGCCTTCGAGCACGCTGCCGGGTGTGGGCGTGCGCGCGACGAACGCCACGAACCGCAGCAGGAACGGATCGTCGCGCTCCTGCTGGAAGGGCACGTAGATCA
>CAZFAT010000305.1:0-12595 GCA_964517075.1 uncultured Solibacteraceae bacterium | reverse complement strand
CGCTCCTCGCGTTCGCGCTGCGGCAATAGCGGAGCGCCCGAGCGGACGCCTTCGCCGCCAGACCGGCTTCGGCGTCCAGGGCAAACGCAGTCCCGCCGGATCGGGTCCCATGCATGTCGGCCGACGAGTGATGGAGCTCATGAGTCCAGCACCTCCAGATACTTGAGCGCGCCGCCGGTGTTGAAGATGACGACGGTCTCGTGCGACTTGATGAGACCGTCGTGCACGAGGACGCGCACGGCCTGAAGGGCGGCGCCGCCCTCCGGGGCGGCGCTGATGCCTTCCAGTCGTCCCAGATCCTTCATTCCCGCGACCATGTCGGCGTCCGCGACGGCGATCGCCGTGCCGCCGCTCTCGCGCACGGCCCGGAGGACCAGGAAATCGCCAATGGCGCGGGGCACGCGCAGCCCGTCCGCGATCGTGTGTGCGCCCTCCCACGGCGCGGCCCTTTCCGTGCCGGCCTTGAACGCGCGAACGATAGGGGCGCAGTGCTCCGCCTGCACGCTCACCATCTTCGGCCGCGCGACGGCGTCGATCCAGCCGAGCGCGGTCATCTCGGCAAACGCCTTCCACATGCCGACCATGCCGGTGCCGCCGCCGGTCGGATAGATGATCCAGTCCGGCAGCGTCCAGTCCAACTGTTCGGCCAGCTCATAGCCCATCGTCTTCTTGCCTTCGATGCGGTACGGCTCCTTCAGGGTCGAGACGTTGTACCAGCCGAGCGGTCCGCCCTGCTCGGCCGCCATCCGGCCAGCATCGGTGATGAGACCGTCCACCAAGGTCACGTCGGCCCCGTAGAGCTGGCACTCGAGGATGAAGGGCGGCTTCACGTCGCGCGGCATGAAGACCTTCGCGTCCAGGCCGGCTTTCGCCGCGTACGCCGCCAGCGCGTTGCCGGCGTTGCCGGCAGTCGGGACGGACAGCGTCGTCGCGCCCAGATACGTCGCGCGGGTCACGGCCGCCGACAGGCCCCGCGCCTTGAACGAATTCGTCGGATTCAGCGACTCGTCCTTGACGAACAACCGGTCGAGTCCGAGCGTCCGGCCGAGGCGCCGAGCGTGCAGCAGGGGCGTCCAGCCCTCGCCGAGCGATACCGGCGTTTCCAGACCGGATGGTGTGTCGAGGAGTGGCATCAGTTCCCGGTACCGCCACATCGAGGCCTCGCGCGTCGCCAGCGATTCGCGCGTCCAGCCGCGCGCCGCCGTCAGGTCGTACCGCGCCAGGAGCGGCGCGCCGCATACGCAGAGATGATGCGGCTGTCCCGGATCGAGCCGGTCAGGCCGGCAGGGCACGGAACATTCGAGATGGGAGAAGAAAGACATCAGTGCGGGCTCAGGAGCGAGGGAGCCGACTCATCCACGCGTCGAGATGTTACCGTCCGTGAGGTCACGACGGCGGAACGGCTTACAAATTTCCGCCATCCCAGGTCCAGCGGCGGTACTCGGAAATTGCCACGAGCCCCGCCTGGGCATAGCGGAATCCGAGGAACAGCCCTTGGCATTGTCCGTGCGATCTCCAACGGCATTCCGACAGCGCGATGGCCTTGTATCCACCGCGACGACGACGGTAAGGTAGGGAGGCACGGCGTGACGACGATCGAGGAACGGGTGGCGTACGTGGAAGGACGCCTGGCGGAGCAGTCGGAGATGTTCGTGGACCTGCGGACCGGTCTGTCGAATCTGGCTGGACGCGTCGATCAGCTGGAGCAGTCGATGAATCGGCGCTTCGATCAGGTCGATGCCAGGTTCGTCCAGATGGAGGCTCGGTTCGCCCAGATGGACGCCCGCTTCGCCCAGATCGACGCTCGGTTCGCCCAGATGGACGATCGGATCGACAGTCGGTTCGCCCGAATCGACGCGCACTTCCGGTGGATTGTCGGCGTACAGATCACCACGGCCATGACGGTGATTGCCGCGCTGATCGGCGCGCTCGCCGTGCGATAGCGGCGCGGCGACACGATGCCGGTGCCTCCGCGCACGCGGGCATCGACGAATCCGCGTCCGGCCAGACGCGGCCGGATGAGACGCTTCCGCGTCATCGAGTTCCGGGCGAGCCAGCAGGCGACGGACATCGAGGCGCGGATCGCGAAGGCGTGATCTCGACTCACTCCTGCTTGATGACCGTGCCGTCGCGCCGGCGCAACTCGCCCCAGCCGCCGTTCAGCCGCCCGCGCTCTCCCTGCTCCGTGCCGAACGGCGCGGCGGCGGCCAGCTTCTCGTCCACTTCGATGCCCCAGCCCGGCAGCTCGCTCGCATAGAGGTAGCCGTTCTTCATCACCGGGCAGCCCTTGAAGATCTCCTGCGTCCGGGCGTTGAACGGCGAGTACTCGTTGATCCCGAAGTTGTGCGTCGCGAGGCCGAGCATGACGTTGGCCATGTGGCCGATCGGCGAGACGTCGCCCGGGCCGTGCCACGCCGTCTTCACGCCGAACTGCTCGGCGAACGCCGCGACCTTGCGCGCCGGCGTGAGCCCGCCCATCTGCGAGATGTGCATGCGGATGTAGTCGATGAGCCGCTCGGCGATGAGCCCCTGCCATTCGTGCGGGCTGTTGAACAGCTCGCCCATCGCAATCGGCGTCGCACACTGCTGGCGGATCTGGCGGAAGTAGGCGATGTCCTCCGGCGAAACCGGATCCTCGACGAAGAACAGCTTGAACTGCTCCGCGTCCTTGCAGAACTGCACGCCCTGGTTGGGCGACACGCGCTCGTGGACGTCGTGCAGCAGCTCGATCTCATCCCCAAGTGCCTTGCGGCAGGCTTCGAAGAGCTGCATGGCGCGCCTGACGTAGTACGCGGGTTCGAACACCGGCCCGGGCGTGAGACCGACGACGGGCTTGGCCGCGCCCTGGCCCGCGGCGTACCCGGCCATGCCCGGCACGCCCACCTGGACGCGCACGTGTCTGAAGCCCTGCGCGATGTAGCGCTGCGCGCTCTCGATGACCTGCGGGATCTCATTGCCCGACGCGTGGCCGTAGCAATCGATGGCCTCCCGAGTCTTGCCGCCGAGGAGCTGATACACGGGCATTCCCGCCTGCCGCCCCTTGATGTCCCAGAGGGCCTGGTCCACGCCGCTGATCGCGTTGTTCAGCACGGGACCGTTCCGCCAGTACGAACTCATGTAGGCCGTCTGCCAGATGTCCTCGATGCGATCCGTCGTCTTTCCGATCAGCAGCGGTTTCAGGTAGCGTTCGACAGCGGGCTTGATCAGGTCCGCGCGCTGCGTGAACGTGGCGCACCCATAGCCGTACAGGCCGGCCTGGTCGGTCGTGATCTTCACGACGGTGAGCCGCACGCCTCCAGGCGCCGTCTCGATGACCGTGATGTCCCTGATGCGCGGCAGGGGCAAGGCACGCGTGGCCTCGGCCGCCGCCTGCTCCGCGGCCGCCTGTCGGGGCGTGATGGCGGTCGCGAGAGCTCCGGTGCCGACCAGTTGCAGCAGCGCTCGACGGGAAACCCGCGGCATGTCGATCCTCCAGGAAGGTGTGCCCGTCAGCCTAATCCCGATTCGCTCGTGAACTGGCGCAGACCGCACGGGTCCTGCCGCCGGACAGCATCGCGGCGCCGCTCGCGTCAGCGGCCGATTTGCGCCTTGGCCAGTTCGCGCCAGCGTTTGTGGACGAGCAGCAGCTTCTGCGCCTGCCACTCGTCTTCGCTGAAGACGCTCAGATCGTCGCGGTTCAAGCCAGGCACACCGGTTCCCAGCGCGCGCGTGCCCCCTTCGCGATGCTCGGTGGCGTACAGCGGGTCCATCTCGACCTGCTCCCGTCGAGCCCACTCGCTGATGTGGGTCACCGGCATCGCTTTAATCCCCGCCTCGGTCCAGTTGGGAAAATCGAGCTCACGCTCGAGCCAGGCCGCGACGGGCTCGGTGACGAAAAACGGACGGTGCCCGACGCCCGGCAGGAATCCAACGTCGAACATCCGGCCCGGTCGTGCTGCCAACCGCGCGGTGCGCTCCTTGAGATTGTCGAAAAAGATCGGGGCGTCTTTCGGGATGCGCACCGTATCATCCTCGAAGCCGTTGAAGATCAGCGTCGAGCCGCGCGCGGCGTGGAGGCGGTAAATCACGGCAGGCCGATCGCCGAGCGGCTGCAGCGATCGATACGGCGTGCCCTGGCACATCGCCTTGCTGTTGTCCCAGTACTCGTCCGGGCCGTCGAGGTTACCGCCGCCGGCCAGCACCGCCGCGCGCAAGCGTGTCTCGACGGCGCCGGCCAGCGCGACGACGAACGACCCCATGGAGTATCCGGCTGCGGCGATGCGCCCGGGATCGACCTCGGGACGCTCAGTGAGGTAGGAGACCGCCTGCATGACATCGGTCACCATGAGGCCGCCAAGTCGCCGCGCCAGCTCCGCCGGCGGTTCGACCTCGTCGTGTTCCCGCGTGCCGGACGTGCGTTCGCCGTTGCGCTCACCTTCGCCCGTCGGATCGTAGGTGAGCACCGCCGCCCCCGCGCGCGCGTACAACACGCCAGCGTAGAACGCATACCAGCTGTACTTGTCGCCACCATGGCCATTGACGATGATGAAGGCTGGAATCTTCGAGGCGGGAAGGGGGCGTGGCAGGTAGAGAATGGCGGGCACGCGCATCCCGAATTGCGTGCCGAAGGTCACCCGTTCAGCCGTGACACCGGGCGCGGGATCGAAGCGACTGTGCGTCCGTGGGTCGAGTGAGGGCAGTGGATCCGGGATCAGCAGGGCATCGCGAATGACGCTCCGCCAGCGCGCCTCGTCCTGCGGCGCTGCCGCCAGCCCAGTGACGAGCAGAAGCAGACAGAGAAGGACCGTTTTCATGACTGTCGCAGGGGCGACCTGGACTATAGCAAAATGGAGCCGACGCGCCACAGAGACGTTGTCATGACACGCCTCGCCTTGCTGTTGGTGTTGATGATCGTGGGTGGTGTGCGGGCGCAGGATTTTTCAGCCTTGAAGGTCGAGGAGGTCGCGGCCGGATTCGCAGGCGGCGAGGGTCCCGTCTGGTCTCGCGACGGCTATCTGATCTTCAGTGACTACAGCCGCGATCGCCTCTACAAGTACGTGCCGGGACAGGCGCCCCAGGTCTTCCGTGAGGAGAGCCACGGCGCCAACGGGAACACCCTGGACGCGCAGGGCCGGCTGTACTCGTGCGAGTACAAGTCGCGCCGCGTCACCCGGACCGACCGCAAGGGCACCATCGAAGTCCTGGCCGAGCGGTTCGAGGGCAAGCGCTTCAACGCGCCCAACGACATCGTGGTGCGGCGCGACGGGCACGTGTACTTCACGGACCCGCTGTTCACACCGCTGGACCAGCGGGATCTCGATTTCTACGGCGTGTTTCACCTCACGCCGGCGGGACAGATCGAGACGGTCTCGCGCGGACAGACGCGCCCGAACGGGATCGCGCTCTCGTCCGACGGCCGCATCCTGTATGTGGCCAACACCGACGAGCGGAATGTGAAACGCTACGACCTCGACGCAGGCGGCCGCGCGTCGGGCGAGCGCGTGCTGGCGACCCTCGACGCCGGGCCCGACGGGATGAAGGTCGATGTGAACGGAAACCTCTACTTCGCCGCTCGAGGTGGCGTGCAGATCTATTCTCCAGCCGGCGCGCTCCTCGGACGCATCACCGCGCCGGTCAGCCCGCGCAATCTCGCCTTCGGCGACGCCGACTTCAAGACGCTGTACCTCGTCGGAAACGCGATCTACAAAGTTCGTCTCGACATGGCCGGGGCGGTGCAGCACTGACGGAGGCCCCATGCGACTCGCCCGAGACCGGCCGGGTTCGGCGCGGCCAGCTCCCCGTCATGTCGGATCGGAGTAGACGGTCTCCTCGGGAACATCCGTAGGACTTTCGAAGTCCAGACGGTACCCGTCCGGGTCAACAAGCGACGTCACCCAGAGATTGTTCCCGACGAACGGCGTCGATGGGTTCGCCGCGTGATCGTAAATCCGAGTCCGTCGACATAGAAGCGCAACGATGCCGCGATGTCCTTTACGTTGAAGAACGGCACAGCCTGCCGGACATTCGGCGCGTCGGTCCGCTGTCGTTCCATCGCGGCTTCAAAGAGGGTCTTGCTGTCGGTCGCCATGTCCTCTCCCAGGTTTCCGGTTCAACCGCGGCGGCTCATCACAGGACGTGCCCTGTCCTGCAGCCTCACACGCGCCTGGCCGTTGACCGGATCGGCCGTCTGGCCCTCGACCTCGCGCAGGCACTGGTTCAGAAGGGCCGCAAGCACGCTCACGTGGGGTTCCTTGAGCAGGGTCGAGTGGGATCCCGGCACGCGGAGGACCCTCACGTGGGGCGCGAGCCGATCCCACTCGGGATCGTACTCGTGCGCCCAGGGGCGGAAGAGCGGCGCCGCGCGGGGAAGAAACAACACCACCGGGGACTGGATCGGCTGCGGCCGGTAGCGCTTGATGGCCTGATGGTGGGCCGCGAGCATCGGAACCTGGTAGTCGGGGAAACGCCACATTCCCAACTGGTCGCGGACGTCCACCACCTGCCCGGGCGCCTCCCCGTGTCCGTTCGTGCGGAGGCGGCGTGCGACGTGCGACAGGCGACTGCGCACACGGCCGGCGAGTTCCTTCGGCCCGCTGGGCCCCGCGTCGTCACGCACCCACCGCGGCAGATTTTCCAGGAACGCGAGCGTCGTGAGCGCGAGATTGTGGCGTGGTCTGCCCGCCGGCCGGATATCGGCGTCGATGGCCACGAGGATGCCGACGTGGTGGCCTGCCTGCTCGAGCTGCCTGGCTATCTCGAAGGCCACCATCGCCGCCGAACAATAGCCGCCGAGGTAGTACGGGCCCGAGGGCTGCACGGCGCACAATTCCTTCACATAGTGCGCCGCCATGCCCTCGACAGTCAGCGGCGCGCCGCCTTCGGTCTCCGTCCAGTCGGCGGCGAAACCGTAGACCGGACGATCCGGCGCCAGGTGGCGGGACAGCGGAGCATAGGCGAAGACTTCGCCGCCGACGCCGTGCGCCCAGAAGAACGGCGTGCCGGCGCCGCCCGTGGTAATCGGCACGAGCACGCGTTGTGGTGTGGCCGGCCGGAGCGCTGGCGACAAGGAAGGAACCGGCGCGACCGCGGCGCGCGGGAGGCTCTCGTTGACCCGGCGGGCCAGGTCCTCGAGCACCGGACACTCGAAGAGCGCGCCAGGTGTGAGTCGAACGTTGAACATCTCATGGACGCGCGTCATGAGTTGCATCGCCAGGAGCGAGTGCCCGCCGAGGAGGAAGAAGTCATCGCGTACGCCCACCGCGGGCACCTTGAGGAGTTCGCGCCAGAGGCTGGCAAGTCCCTGCTCGGTCGGGGTTCGTGGCGCGACCAGCGCCGCCGCATCCTCCGGACGGTGGCTCGCGGGCGGTGGCAGGGCCCGCGTGTCGAGTTTCCCGTTGGAGGTCAGGGGCAACCGCGGCGTGCTGACCCATGCGGTCGGCACCATGTAGTCCGGCAGGACGTTCTTCACATGGGCGTGGAGCTCGTCCATCCCGGGCGCCGCGCCGTCCCTGGGCACGATGTAGGCGACGAGGTGGCGTTCGTCGGCCGTCTCGCCCCGCGCCACGACGGCGGCCTGGCCGACGGCCGGATGGCGCGTGAGCACCGCCTCGATCTCGCCGAGCTCGACGCGGAACCCGCGCAGCTTCACCTGATGGTCCGCCCGGCCGAGGTACTCGAGGTCGCGGTCGGGCAGCTGGCGCGCGAGGTCGCCCGAGCGATAGAGCCGGGCGTCCGGATCGGCCGAGAACGGATCCGCCAGGAACCGTTCGCGGGTGAGCGCGTCGCGATTGAGGTACCCGCGCGCGACGCCGGCACCGCCGACGTAGAGTTCGCCGGTGACGCCGATCGGCACCGGCTGCTGCAGGGGGTCGAGCAGGTACACCCGCCAATCGGGAAGGGGACGGCCGATGGGACTCCCCACGCCGCTGCGCGCCAAGTCCGCGATCGAGAGCGGCCGATACGTCGTAAACACCGTCGTTTCCGTGATGCCGTACATGTTGACCAGCCGGGGCCGCTCGTCGCCATGTCGGTCGAACCACGGCTTGAGGCTCTGCGGGTCGAGGGCCTCGCCGCCGAAAATCACGTACCGCAGGGCCAATGCCCCGGGCGTGCGCCGCCGCTCGGCTTCGATGAACTGCTTGAAGGCCGACGGCGTCTGGTTGAGCACCGTCACGCCTTCGTCGACGAGCAGGTCGCCGAACTCGTCGGGTGACCGGCTCGTAGTGTAGGGGACGACCACCGCCCGGCCGCCGTGGAACAAGGCGCCCCAGATCTCCCACACGCTGAAGTCGAACGCATGCGAGTGAAAGATCGTCCAGACATCGCGCTCCGTGAACCCGAAGAGCGGCTGCATGACCTGCAGCAGGCGCACGACGCTGCGATGGGTGACAAGCGTGCCCTTCGGCTGGCCGGTCGATCCGCTCGTGTAGATGACATACGCGAGCGCCTCGTCCGGAACATCGTCGGCGATCGTGGTGTCCGGTTCGCGGTCGATCCGCGCGCCGTCCGTGTCGAAGCACACCACCGTGGCCCGGTGCGCGGGAAGGCCGGCCGCGAGCGTCGAGGTGGTGAGGAGCGCCTGCAGCCCGGCATCGTCGATCATGAAGCGCACGCGATCGGCCGGATACAGGGTGTCGATGGGCACGTAGGCCGCGCCCGCCTTCAGAATGCCGAGCAGCCCGGCGACGAGCTCCAGGGAGCGGTCGACGTACAGCCCGACCAGCGTTCCAGGACCGCAGCCCTGCCGCCGGAGGTGATGCGCGATACGGTTGGCGCGTCGGTCGAGGTCGGCGTAGGTGACCTCCTGCCGCGCGAGGACCAGGGCGACTCGATCGGGCACGCGCCGTGCCTGCGCCTCGAAGAAGCGATGCAGGGGACGCCGGTCCTCCGGCGGCGCCGCGATCGGTCCGGCGCTCCGATCGGCGACCAGCTCGCGGTGCTGATCCGCCTCGAGGAGGGGCAGCCGCCGCGCGGGCATCGGGTCGTCCGCGAGGGCCGCGCGGGCAAGCGCGGCGACGAGGACACGGAAGTGGCCGAGCCACCGGTCGATCGTTTCGTCGGTGAAGAGGTCCGCGTTGTAGGAGAAGCTTGCCGAGAGACTCGACTTGGACTCGGTCAGGTACAGTTCGAGGTCGAAGTGGCAGTGGCGCTTCGGGTTGACCACGACCTGGTGCTCGAGGCCCGAGAAGCGGATGCCCGGCGTGTCCGTTTCGTGCGTGACGCTGACCGAGATGAGCGGCACGCGTCCGGCGTCGCGCGTGAGCTTGAGCTTGCTGACGATCGTCCCGTAGGTGCAGCTCTGGTGGTCGTAGGCGTCGAGGAGCGCGGACCGTATAGCCGCGACGTAGTCCTGCACCGTGGCCTCAGCGGACACCCGCGACCGGAAGGGCAGCAGGTTGACGGCGTGCCCGACGAGCGTGTCGTCGCCGACCGCGGCCTGGCCCGCTGCGCCGAGCCCGACGACCACCTCGTCCTGGCCAGTCAGCCGGTGCAGCAGCAGCGCGAACGCCGAGAGGGACATCGCGAACGTCGTGCAGCCGCGCCGCCCCGCTGCGTGCCTCAGATCGGCGAAGACGGCGGTGTCGAACGTCGTGGCGCGCTGCCCGGCGCGGTACGTCTTCACGCGCGGGCGAGGGGCGTCGATCGGCAGCTCGAGCACCGGTGCGCCGTCGGCAAACTGGGCCAGCCAGTAGGCCTCCGACTCGTCCTGGTCGGCCAGCTGTCCGGGCTCCTCGCGCCACGCCAGGTACTCCCCGAACGAGATCGCGGGCCGAAGCGCCGGCGGCGCGCCGTCGACCGCCGCCGTGTAGAACGCACCGAGGTCCTTGATGATGATGCCCATCGACCAGCCGTCGCAGACCATATGGAACGCGGTGACGATGAGGCGGTGGCGCCCTTCGTCGAGCCTGACGACGGTGAAGCGAACGAGGGGACCGATGCCGAGGTCGAACGGGCGCGCCACGTCCTCGGCGACGAACGACGCCAGGCGTCGCGCCTGCTCGGCGCCGGCGACCGCCGAGAGATCGACGAGCGGCACATCCAGCACAAGTCCGTCGTTGATGCGCTGAATGGACCCGTCGGCCGGGACCGACACGCGGAGGGCCTCGTGGCGGCCGACCGTCTGCTGCACGGCCCGGCGCAGCGCCTCGAGGTCGAGCGCGCCCGTGAGATCAACCGACGACGAGACGTTGAAGGCGGCCGACGCGTCGTCGCCCAGCTGCGCCGCGAGCCAGATCTCCTGCTGCGCCGGCGTGAGTGCGAGCTCCCGCACCAGGCCCCTGTCTGAACCCTGCGTGGCGCCGACGAGCGCGGCGGCGCTGGTCCGCCCGGCGTCGAGGGGACGGGACCGGTCCTGCGGCGGGCGCGACAGGAACCCGGCCTCCGCCATGGCGTCGACCGCGCGCGTGAAACGTGCGACCAGTTCGTCGATGTCCTCGTCGGTGTGCGCGGTACAGATGAAGCAGGGGTAGTCCAGGTACGTGTGGATCCCCTCCTGGCGCAGGTAGACGAAGAGCAGCGGCTCGAACCGGCGGTCGCCGAGGACCCGCGGTGCCCAGAAGGTGCTGAAGCGCTCGAGATGGATCGGCCGTCCCGCGTCGCGGAACCGCCGGTTCAGCGTGTCGACGAAGCGTGCCGCGCGCGCCGCCGTCTGTTCCTGGAGCGACGGGCCGGCGGCCTTCAGGTACTCGAGCGTCGCCAGCGCCGCGGCGAGGCTCAGCGGGTGCTTCGCGAACGTACCGCCGCCGCCGAAGTTGGTCATGGCCGCTTCCGGCACCGAGTCGTCGCCGAAGTGCCAGGCGCCGCCGTCGAGCGCGTCCATGTAGGCGGCCTTGCCCGAAATGAGGCCGATCGGCATGCCACCGGCCACCGCCTTCCCCCACGTGGACAAGTCTGGCTCGATGCCGAACAGCCGCTGCGCGCCCACGTGGTGCACGCGAAAACCCGTGACGACCTCGTCCATGATGAACGCGATGCCGCGCTCGGCCGTCAGCGTCCGCAACGCCCGGAGGAACTCGATCGGCTGAAGGTCGGGCGACCGGGTGCGGACCGGCTCGACCAGTACGGCCGCCAGCTCGTCAGCGTAGCGGGCAATGGTGTCGAGCGACCGCGGATCGCCGTAGTCGAGGAAGAGCGTCGGCTTGACGGCGTGCGGCGCGATGCCCGCGGCGATGGGCAGGGCGGTGAGCTCGTTGTTGGTGAGGATCGGCCGGCCGAGCACCTCGTCCACCCGCCCGTGCGTGTCGCCCACGAACATCGCGATGCGGTCGCGCCCCGTGTGGGCGCGTGCGAGCCGCATCGCGCCCATGACGGCCTCGGTGCCGGCCGTGCAGAAGCACACGCGATCGTGTCCCGTGATCTCGCAGAAGAGCGTCGCGACCTGGGCCGAGAGCGGCGACTGCGCGCCGACTTCGATGCCGTGCTCGAGTTGGCGGCGAAGCGCGTCCATCACGAAGGCCGGCGAGTGGCCGAAGGCCGCGGCGCCGAAGCCGAGCGTGACGTCGATCCACTCGTTGCCGTCCACGTCCCAGATGCGGCCGCCGCGCGACCGCTCGATGACGATCTGGTAGACCGTCTCCTTCCAGAGCGGCGCGAAGCCCACGACCGAACGGGGATCGGCCAGGTGCGGGCGCATCTCGTCGACGATCTGCCTGGATCGCGCGGTGCGGGCCGAGTAGCGGCGGATGAGGTCGTTCAACGCCTCGTGCTGCCGCGGCGTCACACCGCCGTCCGCCCCGTGCTCGACTGGCTGCCACGCCACTGACGACTGAACCGTGGCGACCGCCGGGGCGAACACCTTGATGGGTGTCGTGGCGGCGTCCCGAGTCGCCGGGCGCGCCGCAGGCGAGGGCGGCCCAGGCTCGACGCCGTGAGCCGCCGACATCGTCGCCCCGTCGGGCGGCGCGGGCGCGAACTTGTCCGGCGGGAGGCGCGCGTCGAGAAGCGCCGCCAGCGTCGCCGGCGTCGGCGCCGTTTCGAGCAGGTCCCGGAAGCGCAGCTTGACCCCGAAGGTCTTCTGGAACGCCATGCTCGCCTGCCCGAGGAAGAGCGAGTCGAAGCCAAGCTCGAGAAACGACCTCGAGGGATCGAGGACCGACGCGTCCGTGCCGCTCAACCGGCCGAGCACGCGGGCGATCTCCTGGCAGATGAGCGTCTGCCGGTCAAGCGTCACCGGTGTCTCCCTCGCCTGAGCTGGGGGCATGGCCTCGTGGGGAGCCACCGTCGCAGCGGTCAGGTCGGGGAGGTCCGTTTGCGGTGCCTGCACCTCCGCGCCGGCGGTCCCTGTCTCGCCGCGGTCCAGCCAGCACCTGGTGCGCTCGAACGGGTAGGTGGGCAGCCCGACTCGGCGCCGTGGCGCGGCCAGGTGGACCGCCGCCCAGTCCACGTCCAGCCCCGCGACCCAGGCTCGGCCGAGCGCACCCGCCAGCACCTCGAGGTCTGGCGACCCATCCTGGGGATGGCGCATGGACGCGATGATGGGCGGTCCCTGCTCTCCGCCGGCGTGCAGCCGCAGCAGGGAGCACATCGTGACGCCCGGCCCGACTTCGATGAAGACCCGCTGCGGGTTCGCGAGCGTCCGCACCACTTCCTGGTTCGGGGTCTCGCGGGCCGCCGATGC
>CAZFAT010000304.1:0-7056 GCA_964517075.1 uncultured Solibacteraceae bacterium | reverse complement strand
TCTGCGGCCGGCCGACTTTGCCGCAGCGCGGCCGACGGGCCATCCGGCGGAGGCCGTGCGAGCGTGCGGCTGGAGGCCGGCGCGGACTACACGCTTCTCGAAAACGCCATAGCCAGGCGGACCGAGCAGGACTCTGAACGGTAGTAGAAATGCCAATGCACCGCAGGGACTTTCTTCAGACGTCAGCCGCCCTGGTGGCGGGCGGCCTCGTGGCCGCGCGTGCGCAAACGCCGGCGTCTCGTGACGTGTCATGGCTCGCGCGGGTCCAGACGCCGCCGGCAACGGTGCCAGCCGATGCGCCGCGTCTCGGGCCGGTTCTCGCGGATGGCGCCGGCCAACCGATCCGGACGCTGGCGGGCTGGCAGGCGCGCCGAAAGGAACTCAGTCAGTGGTGGCTCGACTTTCTCGGGCCCATGCCGGCGCGCACGGGTCCGCCCGCCTGGAAGACGCTCGACGAGGATCGCATCGACGGCATCGTCCGCGCCCGGATTACCTACGACGTCGAGCCGGGCGTTGCGACCGAGGCGTACCTGCTTCGGCCGGAAAAGGGCGCGGCCGGCGCGCGGCGGCCCGCGGCGGTCGTCCTGCACTCCACCGTCAACCACTCGATCCTGCAGCCGGCCGGGCTGGGCGCGGATCGGGAGAAGGCCTTCGGGCTGGCCCTCGCGCGCCAGGGCTTCGTGACGATCAGTCCCCGCAACTTCCTCTGGCCGACGAACGATCGCATCGACGCCAAGGCCGAGACCGCGAAATTTCAGGCCCGCCATCCACGATCGAAGGGCATGGCGCGCATGCTGCACGACGCGCTGGTGGCGGTCGATCTCCTGGCCGCGCTGCCGGACGTGGATGCGCGGCGGATTGGCTCGGTCGGCCACTCGCTCGGCGCGAAGGAAGTCGTCTATCTCGCCGCGTTCGACGAACGCATTCGCGCGACCGTGAGCAGCGAAGGGGGCATTGGCCTGCGCTTCTCGAACTGGGACGCCGAGTGGTATCTCGGCTCCGCCATCAACGCCCTCGCGTTCACGCGCGAGCAGCACGAGCTCGTCGCGCTTGCGGCGCCGCGGCCGTTCCTGCTGGTCGGCGGCGACTCGGCCGACGGCGATCGCAGCTGGCCGTTCATCGAGGCAGCCCTGCCCGTGTATCGCCTCTACGGCGGCACACCGCGCGTGGGTCTCCTCAATCACAAGGGGGGCCACGCAGTCCCGCCCGAAGCGGAGCGGGCGATTGCGGAGTGGCTGGAGACGTACACCCGCACGTAGTCCACTTCGTACCGGCTTGGAAACGGCGTGCCTGACGGATCGCCGCCGTTGGTCCCGCCAATCGCGAGATTCAGAATCATGTAGTGGGGCTGCCGGAGCGGGTTGACGCCGGTGCCATCCTGGTTGACCGTCTTCTCGAGGTCGACATCGTTCAGCCATACGTCGTCGACCGACAGGCGAATGGTGCGCTCATCCCAGAGCATGCGCCAGACGTGGAAAGTGTCGGACCAGCCGGGGCCGAGTGAAGTTACGGGCTTGCGGACGTCGTCCCAGATGGCGCGGCCGCGCGCGGCGCCGCCCCAGGCCACGTTGGCGAGCAGGTTGCCGCCGTAGAACTCCATCATGTCGATCTCACCGTTGTGCGGCCAGCCACCGGAGGCGCCAAGCGTCCACCATGCCGGCCAGAGGCCGGTCCGGGTTTCGATGCGTGCCCGCATCTCGAAGTAGCCGTACTGCCAGGTGTGGAGGCCGCGTGTCAGCAGGCTTGCCGACGTGTACTCGGCGAACTCGCGGTTGCGCCGCCAGTCGGTCGACCCGGCCTCGTACCGTGGATTGGCGCGGCGTTCCCGGCGTCCTTCGATGATCAGCCGGCCGCCTTCGACGCGGGCGTTCTCCGGCTGGTACCACTGGTGCTCCTGATTTCGGACGAAGCCGTTCTCGTAGGTCCAGTTCTTCGGGTCGGGCCGGCCGTCCACGTTGAACTCGTCGGCCCACACGAGCGTGTAGCCGGCGGGCGGGGAGGTCTGGCTGCTGACCACGGAGGCGACCGCAAGCAAGAGGATGATAGACAGGCGCATTGAGGGTCTCCTGATTCCTACGCCGCCCGCTCCCGAAGGGCGGCGAGCACGGCCGCCCATGCGTCGGCATGGGTGGCCACCTGTAGGAGCGGCTCCACCGGCAGCGTCCAGCCGGCGCTGCTGCCCGGCGGCGCGGTCTGCAACGCAGCCAGCACGCGGCGTGCGGCGTCAGCATGGCGGTCCGCCAGGACGTCGCCCACACTGCGAGCCATCGCAGCCTCGACCCTCGCCCCGTGTCCGTCGAGCGCGGCGATGCGCGCGTCGAGCCGCGTGCGAAGGCCGCGGCGACGGCCTCTATCGGCGATGGCGCTCAGCACTGCCAGGGTCGGCGCGTGCGCCGGCAGGCGCTCGAGTGCCCGGTCGAACGCGGCCACGGCATCGGCGGTCCGCGCCTGGCGCAGCCGAATGGCGCCCAGCGCGAACCACGTGTGTGCAGACGCCTGGCGGGCGTAGACGTGGCCGGCTGACTCGAACGCCAGTTCGCGCGCGAGTTCCTGTTCCGCGGCCGGCTCGTCGTCGCGGGCGAGGGACACGAGGCCGAGCAGCAGGTGCAGGCCCACGCATCCGAAGCGCCCCCCGTCCTGCTGGCGGTCCTGCGCCGCGGTGCCGGCAATCAGCTCGCGCGTCGCCTCGTCGAAGGCCTGGCGCGCCACGAGCACGGTGGCCCCGAGCCAGTGCGCCAGCGCGAGGCCCGGCAGCAGCTTGGTGGCCTCTCGCGCGGCGCGCAGCCGCGGCTCGCCCCACGTGGCGTACGCCAGCCGCACGTGATGGCGCCAGTTGTCCGGCTCGAGCGCCGTCGCCCGTCGCCCGGCGGCCGCCGCCTCAGGCTGGCCCGTGCGAGAGAGCACGAATGCGAGCGTGGCCCAGGCCTCCCCTGAGGCGGGCTCCAGGCGGCACGCGTCGCGCGCGTGCTGCAAGGCGGCCTGCACGGCGGCCACGTCCGGCGCTTCGTCGGCGCGCGTCGCCTCGAACAACAGCGCGTGCGCGTTCGCCAGTCCGACATGGCCAGGGGCGTAGTCGGGCGACGCGGTGAGCACCTCCTCGAAAGCGGCGCGCGCGCGCAGGACGGCGTCGTGCTCGAGCGTCTCGATGGCCGCGCGCCCCTCCAGGAACACCTGATAGGGAAGCAGCAGATCCGCCAGCGCGTCGTCCGTCTGCCGCGCGGCCGTCGTCCTGACGTCTGCGCGGAAGCGGTAGCCCCGGCGGAAGAGCGTTTCGATGTACGGAGCGCCGTCGGGTGAAGGTCCGAGCCGCCGCCGGAGACCGGACATGATCTGCTCCAGACTGTTGTCCGTGACGGCGACGTTGTTCCACGCCGCCTCGATCAAAGCGTCCTTGGACACGATCTGCCCCGCCTGTTCCACGAGCAGACGGAGGATGTCGACGTGACGATCCAGCAGCGGGATGGGATCGCTCCCGCGCGTGAGCTGCCGGCGGCGCGGGTCGAATCGGAACGGCCCGAAAGCATAGGTCGGCTCCGCAGGCACGCCCCGGATTCTACCCGCGCGCCGGCCGGCGCGGTCACCGGCGCCGGAGGCTGAACCCGGTGACGATGCTGACGCGAGTGCCCCGCTTCGAGGGCACGACGGCGACGTTGACGGGCACGTTCATCGCGCCGGTCCGGAACGTCATGCCCGTGGCGAACACCAGCGCGGTGCCCGCCGGCGTGATGTTGGGACCGATGCCGAACTCCGCACCATCACGCGTGCGGACGCCGACAAGCCAGCTCAGACTCGGCAGCACCACCCCCTGTTCGAGGCCCCCCACCAGCGCCACCCACTCGGTGACCATCGTCACGCCGCTGCCCCGGGCGAAGAACTGGCGTTCGAACTGCCAGCCGAACTGCGAGATGTAGGGGCGGACGGTGATGCGGCGTTCCTCGAGCGCGTCGACAACGCCCTGGGACAGAAGCGTGAGGCCGAAGCGCGGGCCGGACAGGTCGGCGGTCGCGCTCACGGGCGGAAGGGACTGTGTGACGGGCGGCTGGCGAAACGTCTGGGCCTGGACGGGAGCAGCAAACAGCAGCGCGAACAGCGCGCCGGTCAACGCGCTGGAAACGATCTGACGTCGTGCGGTCATGATGACTTCCTCCTGCCGGTCATCGTGCGCCGGACGCGTCGGGAAGTCCTGATGGATTTGCTGAAAAACTCTGATTTCTGTCGCTCAGCCGCCGCAGGTGCGCGTCTCGACGGCCATGACGCCCAGCGAGTTCACGAAGCCGCTGCCGCCGCCAGACGTCGAGCGGATGAACGTACTGGACGGATCGAGCGGCAGCGCCGCGACGTTCGCGCAGAACGCATGCCAGCGGCCGTCCTGCAGGAGGTACTGCTCGACGTTCGAGAGGTAGAACGCGGTGACCGTGGCGCCGCGGCTTTTCAGCCACGCGCCGATGGCGCGAAGGGCCTTCGGCCCGGCGAAGTCGCCGACGACGGGCACCAGCAGGTTGCGGGTGTGCAGATCCTTCAGCCAGGCGAAGCTTGCTTCGGTCGCCAGATAGCTCCGGCGGGTGCCGGCGGCGTCCGTTGCGACCATCAGGTCCCAGTACGAGGGGGACGAGCGCACGTAAAAGCCGCCCAGATAGAAGGCGCGATAGACCGCGTCGATGGCGGCCAGGTCGCCATCCGGCAACGGCAGGCCGCGTGTCCCGGTCAGGTGTGCTCTGATAGCGGCGAGGGTCCGGGCGTAGAGCACGTCGCTGGTCTCTGAGCCCGCAAAGGCGCTGAAGATCTCGTCCGCGGTAGATTTCGGACCGAGTCCGGCCGGTCGCGGCTTCGCGAACAATAGCGACACGAAGTCCGCGCGGTCCTTCGCGAGCTCGAAGAGGGCCTTGTACATGAGCTGGAGGTTGAGGTTGCCCCGGCGGACGTCGAAGATCACGGCCAGGGTCGGCCGCAGCGCCGTCATGTAGCTGTAGTTCTGCTCGGGACCGACACCGAGGTACACGCCGCCAGGCGTCGTTCGCGCGACGAGATCCGGAATGACGTGCTGGTACCACAGCTCGTTGGAGGTCAGGTTGGTGATGTCCGCCGATCGGAAGTGGCCGCCTGGTTCCGACGACGCCTGGCTGAGCTGCCAGAACTCCTGATCGGACAGGCGGGCGGGCAGATCCGCGGCGGGCCTGGACTCGGCCGGCGTCCGCAGCCAGGCGGCCGACCAGCCCAGCGCGAAGACCGCCGCGACCACGACCGACGCGCGTCGAACCATCGCCGGTGATGCTAGCACGCAGGCTCGCGGGCGCCGTCGCGGGGCGCTATGATGCGCCGGTATGCCGGCCGACTTCGGTGCGGTGTTTACGGCCCTCAAGCCGGTGTTCGCCACCGCGGCGCGCCGGCTCGCCGTTGCCGCCGACTCGACGACCCACTACGCCCTCGAGACGCGGTCGCCCTCGCCGTTCCCGCAGCACAAGGGGCAACCGCTGGACTTCGGCTCCGTACGCGTCGGCAAGGCCTATGTCAGCCTGCACCTGATGCCCATCTACATGTCGCCGCCGCTCATGAAGCGCATCACGCCGGCGCTGAAGAAGCGGATGCAGGGCAAGTCGTGCTTCAACTTCACGGCAGTGCCCGCGCCAGAGGTCGTCCGCGAGCTGCAGGCGCTCACGGACGCGAGCCTGGCCGAGTGGGCGGACAAAAAGTGGCTGTAGCTGCGCGCTAGCGCGGCGGGTCTTCTCCGGGGCGCTCGATCGGCAGGTCCTCGCGATCACCCCATTCCTTCCACGATCCGGTGTAGTTGCGCACGCGCGGAAATCCGAGGTGGCGGAGCGCGAGATACGTGTGCGCCGCTCGGTACCCGCCCTGGCAGTAGGTGACGACTTCACGGTCCGGCCCGACACCGGCCGTCGCGTACAGGAGACGCAGTTCGTCGGCGGTCTTGAACCGGCCGTCGGGCGCCAGGTTCCGTGTCCACTCGAGATGAACGGCGCCAGGAATCGCGCCACCCCGCATCGCGCGAACGGCGCGGCCGTAGTACTCGTCATCGCTGCGCGTGTCCACGATCGAGGTGTCCCCGCCGAGGCGCGCCAGCACATCCTGCCAGGTCGCGATGCGATCCGGGGTGGGGGTGCCGTGCCAGTCGCTCGCGACCGGCGTCGCCGGGGCGGTCGACAACGGCAGGCCGGCGCGCATCCACGCGTTGACGCCGCCATCGAGCACGCGCGCGTCGCGATGACCGAGGTACTCGAGCCACCAGAACACCCGCGCGGCGCGAATGCCCGAGTCGTTCTCGTACACGACGACCGGCCGGTCCGGGCGCACGCCGCGCAGCGAGAACAGGTGGCCGATCATCCAACTGAACGCGCGGAGCGGTGCGTCGCTCGTATCGATCAGACTGAGGCCCCAGAGATCGAGGTGCACGGCGCCGGCAATCTGCCCGCGGGCGAACTCGTGCGCCGGGCGGGCGTCGAGGAGGAGCGGCCCCGGACGGCTGGCCAGGTCGGCCTGAAGCGGCCGCGGATCAATCAGACAGGGCATAAGGCACCAGTGCCGGCGGCCGAGAGGCCGAACAGGCGCTCGAGCATCGGGCGGAAGAATAACTGAAGGTGCAGACGTGCATCTGGCTATCTGGTGATTGGCTATTGGCTATCGCGATTGGGCTATCGGGCTATCGTGATTGGTTATCGGCGATTGGGCTATTGTGATCGGGCGATTGGGCTATTGTGATCGAGCTATCGGGCTATTGCGACGATGGCGCCTGCGCCGTGCGCTGGTGCTCGCCGGCCTCCTGCTCGCCGCTCTCGTCATGCCGGCGGCGACAGCGGCGCAGGACGGCGCGCTCGATCGCGGCGGGCGGGTGCGGTCGCTGGCCGGTGGATGGGGCAGCGCGTGGAAGTTCGGGATTCCCGGCTACGGGAAGACGACCACCGACGCCGAGTTCGTCGCGTTTCATCCGAGTCTGGGCTGGTTCGTCCTCGACCGCGGCGAGGTGTTCGGCGAAGCGGCGCTGTTCATGTACTACCAGCCGGTCACGACGGTCGCAGCAGGTCCGATCGCGATCGGTGGCCG
>CAZFAT010000303.1:0-5687 GCA_964517075.1 uncultured Solibacteraceae bacterium | reverse complement strand
CCAGCCGGTCCGGCACCGGCCAGGACTCCGTCCCGCCATCCAGGGCCCCGTATCGCCACAGGCGCGCGCCCGCGATGTCGGTCCAGAAGACGGCTTGTTCGGCGGCGTGCCAGACCGGACCTTCGCCGAGTGCGCAACGGGCGTCGACCACCAGTTCGGCCTGCGCGTTCGTCACGCGCCCTCCGGGTCGTCCGACACCATTTGCTGCTGGATGCCGAGGCCGCCAATGCCCAGACGCACCTGCTGACCGGCGCGCAGAAACACGGGCGGCTTCAGCCCGAGGCCCACGCCCGGCGGCGTGCCGGACGAGATGATGTCGCCCGGCTGCAGGCTCATGAACCGGCTGATGTAACTCACCAGGTGCGCGACGCCGAATACCATCGTCTTCGTGTTGCCGTTCTGATAGCGGTGGCCGTCCACTTCGAGCCACAGGTCCAGATTCTGCGGATCGTCGATCTCGTCAGCCGTGACCAGCCACGGGCCAATCGGACCAAACGTATCGGCGCTCTTGCCCTTGACCCATTGTCCCGTGCCCTCGAGTTGAAAGCTGCGCTCGGACAGATCGTTGACGAGGCAGTACCCCGCCACGTGCGACAGCGCGTCGGCTTCCGTGACGTACTTCGCGCGGGTGCCGATGACGACGCCGAGCTCGACTTCCCAGTCGGTCTTGGTGGAGCCGCGCGGAATCAGGATGCCATCGTTCGGACCGGTGATGGCCGAGGTCGCCTTCATGAACAGGATGGGCTCGGTCGGGATCGCATTACCGGTTTCGCGCGCGTGGTCCGAGTAGTTGAGTCCCACGCAGATGAACTTGCCGACGGCGCCGACGCAGGGGCCGAGGCGCGGCTGGCCGTCCACGAACGGGAGTGTCCCCACCGCGACCGCCCGCAGGCGATCGAGCGATGCCGGCGTGAGCGCGTCGCCGGCCACGTCGGGCATCACGTTCGAGAGGTCGCGAATCATCCCGGCCTCATCGAGCACGCCCGGCTTCTCGCTGCCCGGGTCGCCATACCGCACGAGCTTCATCCCCCTGATCCTTCCGCAGCGCACTGGCGGCTCGGGCATCGAGCCGGGCAGCGCGTGCGATGCGTATTGTGGCACGCATCCTGCTCCCTTCCGCCTCAGGAGGCACGCGCCAATGGCCGCTTGGGGTCGGTGGCGCGCGGCAAACCATGGTGGCGTTGAAGCATGTCCTGGTGGCCACGGACTTCGGCGAGCCCGCCGGCGTCGCGCTCGATTACGGCCGGGAACTGGCCCGCGTCTTCGGCGCGACACTGCACGTGGCGCACGTCGTCGATGACATCAACGCCCGTGCCTTGGGGCTCACGGGTTTTCCCGAACACATGCCGGTCCTGGAAGGTGTGCAGCAGGACCTCCAGGCGGCGGCGCGCGACACGCTGGCGCGGCTGATCACGGAAGACGATCGGCGGCGCCTCAGCGTCCGGACGGTCGTCCTGACGGGCATCACGCCGGCGGAGGCCATTCTCGATTACGCGAAGGAGGCCTTCATCAATCTCATCATCGTCGGCACGCACGGCCGCGGCGCCGTGGCGCACCTCTTCATGGGCAGCGTGGCGGAGCGGCTGGTGCGCGCCGCCCCGTGTCCCGTGCTGACCGTGCGCCATCCCGAACGCGAGTTCCTGCGGCCGGACGCGCTCACGGCCGCCGCGCGGCACTAACCGTAGGGAGAGTACGGACGTGCCCCGCGAGGGCTGGAGCCTCGCGGCCAGACGCCCGGACGGCCTGAAGCCCGCCGCCTGCGAGCGGCCTGGGACATGCGGACTTTGCCGCAAGCCCGCGGACTTTGGCGCACCGACGATGCCCTCCTCGTCCTGACGCCGTCGGACCACGGCGTTGCCAACCCTGTCGTGTTTCGACGCGGCCTCCGCCGCGCGGCCGATGCGATTCGCCGGGGCGAGACTGACATCGTGCTGTTCACGGTGGCGGGATCCGAGCCGGCCGGAGATTTCGGCTGGGTGTTGCCGGCGGTGAGGGCACGACTCAGCCAGGACGCGCTGGCCTCGATCGCGTCGTTCGAGGAGAAGCCCGAGGCCGGCCGCGCGCGCGACTCCGGACTTGGCTTGCTGAGGCGGCACCGGGGGACTCTTCTCCGCCGGAACGGTTGTTGCACCGGAGACAGTCATGCATCCGCTACCGCATCGCTACGCCGTGAGCGCGTCAGTGGCCCCACAGGGGGACATCACGCTCGAGAGCCACGGGCTGTCGCGCCTGCGGTCCGAGGCCCCCGTCGAGTTCGACGGACCGGGCACGCTCTGGTCGCCTGAAACCCTGCTCACCGCGGCCGTGGCCGATTGCCTGGCGCTGACGTTCCGGGGCGTCGCGAAGGCCAGGCGCGTGCCGTTCCTCCACTTTCAGTGTGATGTGGAGGGCACGCTGGATCGCGCGGATGGCCGCACGGCGTTCACCGAGTTCCGAGTCCACGTCCGGCTTCGTGTGCCCGAGGGCACGCCCGTCGCCGACGCGGAGCGCGCGCTGGTCCGCGCCAAGGAGACGTGTCTCGTTACCAACTCGCTGAGGGCCACCACCGTCTTCCAGTTCGACGTGGTCGCTGAGCCTGAAGCGGTGCCCTCGCACGCCCGCTGAGGATCTGACCGCGCTCCGCGTTCCCGACTGCGGAGTATCCCGCGCATCGCGGCATCGTCCTGACGTTTCCGCCCCTCCCGGCTCGTCTCCGGCGCGTCGCGCGCTGGCAAGGTCGTTGCTCATCGATGGTGATCGGTGACGCGGTGGCGCATGCTGCGCCGCGGCGTGAGCCGGATCGTGGAGGGCATCATGAGACTCACCCGATGGGATCCCTTTCGTGAACTCGAAGACATGTCGAGCCGGTTGAATCGCCTCTTCGGCCAGCCTCTCTCGACACGTCCCGAGGGCGGCGAGAGCTTCGCCGACTGGGCGCCCGCGATTGACGTCCAGGAGACCGAGGCTGAGTATCTCGTCAAGGCCGACCTGCCTGACGTGAAGCGGGAGGACGTGAAGATTTCCGTTCAAGACGGCGTCCTGGCTGTTGAAGGCGAGCGGAGGCAGGAGAAGGAGGAGAAGGGCAAGACGTTCCACCGGATCGAGCGGAGCTACGGCAGGTTCGTCCGCCGCCTCTCGGTGCCGACCGACGTCGATCAGACCCGGCTCACGGCGGAGTTCAAGGACGGGGTGCTCAACGTGCACCTGCCGAAGTCTCCGATCGCGAAGCCTCAGACGATCGACGTGAAGGTGACCTGACGCGGTCGATCCGCCACGCCTCCCCCACCCAGGCCGTTCCGACACGAAGCGTCCGGAGCGGCCTGGCGTGCAGATTCACGCCAGCAACCACCATCCTCCGAGGATGGCGACAATCATCGCGGTCAGGCTCAACGCGACCGTCCGGCGAAATCCGGGTGCGCCCACGGCCACGGCAATACCGATTTTCAAGGCGGTGTTGGCGATGATCCCCATGGCCAGGGCCCGCGCCGCGACTTTCACGGGTATGGCCGCGTCGCGCGCCATCGAGAGCGTGAGCGCGTCGACGTCGGTGAGGCCCAGCACCGCCCCCGAGGCCACGACGCCCGTCTCGCCGCCCCACCGGCGGACCAGCTCGATGGCCACGAGCACGATCTGGAAGATCGCGGCCATCTGCAGCGCTTCGACGACCTGCAGCGGATTCCTGGGCACGTCCGCGGCGGCCTGCTCGTCCTGCAGATGGCGAGTGCCCAGGATGACGGTCGCCGCGCCGATCAGAAACGGCAGCGTCAGGAACGGCCACAGGGCGACGGTCAGTTCCACGCGCAGGACAGCCGTGGCGATCGCCATCCGCAGGTACAGCATCGTGCAGGCGGCGATGACGCCGTAGGCCAGGCCGAGGCGTGTGGCATGCGGCAGGCGACTGGCGCGGGCGAACGTCCACGTCACGCTCGTGGACGAGATCAGGCCGCCCAGCAGGCCGGCGAGCGGATAACCGGCGCGGCCCCCCACGGCGCGGCGCGCCACATAGGCGGCAAAGCTGAGCGCCGAGAAGAACAGGACCCAGACCCACAGCTGTCGCGGACGGATGCCCGGCAACGGCCCATAGGGACCTTCCGGGAGGAGCGGGAGGATCACGACGGCCATCACGGCAAAGCGCGCGGCGGCTCTGAGGTCCGCATCGTCGAGGCGGCTAGCGAGCCCGTGCAGGCGGGACTTCTCGAGGAGCACGAGCGCCGTCACCGCGATGATGCCGCTCGAGAGCGCCAGATGGCCGATGCCCGCGAGCAGACCCGCCGCCAGCACGACCACGGCGCTCACCTCGGTCGTGCCATCGATGTCGACACGGCTGGCGGCGATGTAGGCGACGATCACGATGCCGACGGCCCCGGCCAGGAGCACGGTGGCAAGCGCTTCGAACTGATTGGTCCAGAGCCAGCCCGAGATCCCCGCCGTGGCGCCCATGAGCGTGAAGGTGCGGATGCCGGCAAAGTGCGCCTGCGGCCCGGTGGCGTGCCCCGACCACTGGCGCTCGAGGCCGATGGCCAGGCCGCCGAGCGCCGCGACAAGAATGCCGAACGGTAATGACTCCATCGTGTCGTGCCGGAGGCGGCGCGAGACGCGCCGGGCCGGCCGAGGCAGTCTATCGAACCAGCTGGCCGTTCAGGCGGATCGACCCGCGCGGTCGTGGTTCGGGCCGTCCGTGGCGGGTGGCAGAAAGTCATAGCGCGCACGGATGGCCTGCGCGATGGCGCCGGGCCCGCCCGCGCGGGACTCGCGCTCGATCGCCCGAACTCCCGCAGCCAGAGGATGATCGCCGAAGACCTCCTCGATCCATTTCGAGAAGTCACCGCGCCGGAGATGGCCCTGGAAGGCCGCTTCCGGGGCGTTCTCGATCACGTCGACGAAGTCGCGGAGCGTCCGCACGCGATGCGGAGTCGGCGCGCCGTCCAGCCAGAAGACGAAAGCGTGACCCGCCATGACGGGGACGTCGATGTACTTGGCCAGGTGCCGCACATGCGGTGTGAGCCGTGGGCTCAGCCGGATGTGGCGGATTTCCCCTTCGGCCTCCTCCGTGACCGGCAGGATGACGGCCTCGCCGATCGCCAGCCCACCGAGGAGCGCCTTCCACTTGTCGGCCGACCGGCGGCCCGCACAGGATTGGCACAGCGCGAAGAGCGTCTCGACTTCCCGGGGGTCCGACTCGCGCGTGACGACCACGGCTTCGGACGCGGCCAGGACCTCGTGAGGCAGATGCGAGGCGCGGTACGAGACGAGGGTGTACCCGTTGAGATCGAGATCCAGCAGACCGGCCCCGTGCCCTCTGCTGAGGAAGTAGTGCGCTTCGTCGACGACGATGCGGTGCGGCAGGCCCGTGCGGCGCCTGAGGACCGCGAGCATCGGCAGGACGTTGTTCATGTACGCGGCCTTTTCGGCGTGCGATACGTGCGACAAATCGACCACCACGCTGACGTCGGCATGACGCAGGGCGCGGATCAGGTCCCGAGAGCGCGGCAGCGGATCCGCGCCCCCGAAGACGACCACGCCTGGCAGCGCTTCGAGCGAGAGGTAGTCGCCTTCTGGATCGAGAACGCAGAGGCTATAGCCATAGAGGATCAGTTGCTCACAGAGCAGGCCCGTGACCCAGGACTTGCCCGACTTCGCATCACCTGCGATCAGGACGTTCCGTCCGCGCACCGCCAGCGCCAGCGGACGGCCATCGTCGCTGTGCC
>CAZFAT010000302.1:0-11721 GCA_964517075.1 uncultured Solibacteraceae bacterium | reverse complement strand
AGCAAACGAGCAAAGACGCGCGCTTGCTGGAGAACGGACTGAGTCTGGCTACTTAGTGCCCGCTCAGCTTGATGTAATCACCGCGACCACGGCGGAGGAAAGAGAATTCAACGAACTGCGCCGTGACTTGCCGAGAGCCGGCACGACAGCTGAGGCCGCGGATGTGCTCTTTAAGCATCTTCGTCGTGTCGTTCCAGCATCGACTCTCGCCCTATATGTCCCTGCCGGAGAGGCAAACGAACTCGTGGTCGTGGCGTGCTTCGGCATGGGAGCATCCGCGGTCGCTGGACTTCGAGTGCCGATAGGGGAACGCATTTCGGGTTGGGTGTTTGCTCATTCGCAGACGGTGATCAATTCTGATGCGGCGTTGGAACTGGGACCGGTAGCCAGAACGTTCTCAGTGCCACTTAGGTACGCGGCTGCTGTTCCGGTCGTTGATGGCCGCGTGGTTGCAGTCGTTGTTGTCTATGGAAGTGAGCCCTTTGAAAAGGATCACCGCCGGCTCCTAGAGAACGCAGCTACACTCTTCGTCTCGTCTCTTTCACAGCCGGTTTCCCCTCAAAGCAGCAACGAGACTCGACCACTCGGCGGTTCGCCCACGGAACGGGTGCACTGACACCCTAACCTTGGCTTCCGAGTAGACGGTCGCAGCATCGCCCACCTGGCACTCTGTTCCAACCGCTGTTTTCTGCTATTGTCGTGCCTCCAAAGGGGCGGCAGTGGGTACTCAATCCTCCCAACCGTTCGGAGCGGCTGCGCAAGACCCTCGCGGCACGTCACTCGCCGCAGACGCCGAGCGTCTGTTTTCGCAGGCCAGAACCCATGAAGTCGCTGATCTGCTAGCTTCGCAACCCGCCGATCAGCTGGACTCGGAATCGCAAGTCAGGCTCGCCATGGTTGCGGGCATGGCTCTCTTTGAGCTTGGCGAAGTTGTTTCTGCCATTCCGTGCTTACGGTCTGCTCTTGATCTTTCGGCTGCGGGACCCAAGGAGGTTCAGTTTCGGGCTGCATTGGCCTTGTTTAGCCGTGAATCTCAGTTTCAGTCGCCTGATGAGGCCTTACCCGCCTTGTCCCGGCTCCGTCAGCTTGCCAGTGTCGTCGGGCAACCGGCGTCGATTGGCGGTCTCCACCTAGTCGTGGCTCGCCTCGAGGCGTTCAGAGGGCATTGCGTCAATGCACGGAGGCATGTCGAACTGAGCCGTCAGCTGCTGACTCGCTCCGATGGTCCCGGCGAGCGGGCCGCTCTGAACATGGTCGAAGCAGGACTGGAAATGTACGCGGGGAACTTGGGTCGTGCTGCAGATTTCGCTCGCGCAGGTGTGGATTCGGCTCGGAATGCGGACCTTCGAGTCTCTTTGGCGGGTTCCACGACTAACCTTGGATTGATTTCCGCATTCGCAGGTCATTCCATTCGTGCTCGATCGTACTTGCAGCATGCGCTCACTCTCTGTGATGGCCTATCACTCGTCAGGCTCAGCGCACTAGACAGTCTCGCAGTTGTGGCACTACAGGATGGCGATCTGAGCCAAACCCGAGAACTTCTGGACCGTTGTTCTGCCGTGATTCAAGGACACCGCCTCCCGGCACGCTCCTGGTACGACCTCGCGCATCAGGTAACGCGCTGTGCCTACTACGAACGCCTCGCGGACTGGCCCCACATCGTCGCGATCTGCGACGAAGCCGAACCCGAAGCCGCACGCCGGCAGTACAAGGCCGTCCGCACCGCCCTCCTCTGTGCCAAGGCGCGCGCGCTCGCCCGGTTGGGACGCTTCCATCGCGCCGACGCGGTCCTCGCCACCGCCGTCCGCGCCTGCCCGCGCGGCGCCGTCGACCCCCTCATCGTCCTCGAGGCGTCCAAAGCCCTCTGCTTCTCGCTGCGCGGCGACCGCGGCAACGGCGCCATGCTCTTCAACCGATCGCTCGCCGCCTGCCGCGCCATCGGCCACCGCTATCACGAAACCTGGATCGACCGGCAGCGTGCCGACGTGCTCGAGGCCGCCCGCGACGTCGTCGCGGTGCCCCGGCGCGAACTCGACATCACCACGACGGCCCTCCTCCTCACCGATGTCGCGACCATCCTCGGCGCCGGTCACTCCATTGACCTCCTCGCCCACCGGATGGCCGGCCTGCTGCAAGCCACCGCGCTCGGCCCTCGCGTCGAGATCACGAACGCCTCCGGGTGCGAATATCAGGCCGAGCCGTCGGCCTCATGGGACACCAGCGCCGAGAGCACCGTCAGCATCCGCCTGCGCGGATCCGATCGGCGCGTCGCCATTCACGTCCATCGCGTCGAGTCCATCGACGAGATCTCGCTGCTGAAGAGCGTGGCCGATCTGGTGCAGGCGGCCGTGAACCGCACCGCCGACACCGAGTGCGAGGACGACGACCAGAACCTCTGGCCGCCGACGGCGGTGCCGAACGGCGAGGACACCATCTTCCGATCGCCCCGGATGGTCGAGCTGCTGAAGATCGCGATGCGCCTGGCGTCGACCGACCTGCCGGTGCTGATTACCGGCGAAACCGGGACGGGCAAGGAGATCTTCGCGCGGCTGCTGCACGAACACAGTCGCGTCCGCCGCGGCCCCTTCGTGCCCTTCAACTGCTCGGCCGTGCCGCACGATCTGGCGGAAAGCCAGTTGTTCGGTCATCGTCGCGGTGCGTTCACCGGCGCCACGGAGGCGTTCCCGGGCCTGATCCGCGCGGCCGAGCACGGAACGCTCTTCCTCGACGAGATCGGCGACCTCAGCATGGCCATCCAGCCGAAACTGCTGCGGTTCCTGGAGAGCGGCGAGATTCACCCCATTGGGGACGTGCGACCGCAGCGGGTCGCGGTGCGCGTGCTCGCCGCCACCAACGCCAACCTCGAACGGCTCATTGCCGAGGGGCGGTTTCGCGGCGACCTGTATTACCGCATCCACGGCGTTCGCCTCGCGCTGCCGCCCCTCCGCGAGCGCAAGGACGAGATCCCGGCACTCGCGTCGCTCTTCCTCACGCGTGCCCTGCGGGAATGCGGCCGGCAGGGCATCCGCCTCGGCGACGACTTCGTGGCCGCCCTGCTGCTCTATGACTGGCCCGGCAATTTGCGTGAGTTCGCCAACGAAATCCGGCGCCTCGTGGCGATGGCCTCCGACGGCGCGATGCTGACGAGCCTCGACCTCGCCCCGAACATCGTCGAGGCGTGGAACACCCGCCCGGTCGCTGTCGCCACGGGCCATTCGCCGACCGTCTCCGTGCGGCTGGACCAGCCGCTCGCCCTCGCGGTCCGTGAACTCGAACAGAAGTTCATCGACCATGCGATGCAGACGGCGGGCGGCCGCGTCGCCGATGCGGCCCAGTTGCTCGGCCTCTCCCGCAAGGGTCTGTTCCTCAAGCGCCGCCGGCGCGGGACGATCGCCGCCCGCTGAGCCGCCGCGCGGGCCGTGGCATCATGGAGGGGCATGTCCGCTCCCCTGCGCCTGTATCGCACGATTCCCGTCCGCGTCGGCGCCGTCCAGGTCGGCGGCGGCGCGCCCGTCATCGTCCAGAGCATGACGATGACCGACACGGCCGACCCGCGCGCGACCGCGGCCCAGTGCGTGGAGCTCGCCGAGGCCGGGTCGGAGATGGTGCGCGTCACGGTCAACACGCCGGAGGCGGCCGCGGCCGTGCCGGAGATCAAGCAGCGGATGCTCGATGCGGGCTGCACGGCGCCCCTCATTGGCGACTTCCATTACAACGGGCACCTGCTGCTCACGCGCTTCCCCACCGCCGCGGCCGCGCTCGACAAGTACCGCATCAATCCCGGCAACGTCGGGACCGGACGCCGGCGCGACGAACAGTTCGCGACCATCTGCCGCGTGGCCGGCGAGCACGGCAAGCCGGTGCGCATCGGTGTGAACGGCGGCTCGCTCAATCAGGAACTCGTCATGGCCCGAATGCAGCAGAACACCGCCGAGGGCCTGGGCCGCAGTTCCGAGGAGATCATCAACGACTGCATGGTGATCTCGGCGCTCGAGTCCACGGACCTGGCGCTCGAGGCGGGCCTCACGCGGCAGCAGATCATCATTTCCTGCAAGGTGTCGCGCCCGCGCGATTTGATCACGGTGTACCGCGACCTGGCGCGACGCACCGGCCAGCCGCTCCACCTCGGCCTGACCGAGGCCGGCATGGGCCTGAAAGGCCTCGTCTGGTCCGCGTCGGCGCTGGGCGTGCTGCTGCATGAAGGCATCGGCGACACGATCCGCGTGTCGCTGACGCCGCGGCCGGGCGGCGACCGGCGCGAGGAAGTCTACGCGGCCTGCGAGATCCTCCAGTCGCTCGGGCTGCGGTCGTTTGCGCCGTCCATCACCGCCTGTCCGGGATGCGGCCGCACGACGTCCACCACTTTTCAGGAACTCGCCGAGCAGATCCAGGACTACGTCCGGACGATGATGCCCACCTGGAAAGCCACGCGGCCGGGCGTCGCCGCGATGACGGTCGCCGTCATGGGATGCGTCGTCAACGGCCCCGGCGAATCCCGGGCCGCCAACATCGGCATCTCGCTGCCCGGCACGGGCGAGGCGCCCCATTGCCCGGTCTTCATCGACGGCCGCCACGCCACGACGCTGCGCGGCACGCCCGACGACCTCGCCCGCGAGTTCCAGCAGCTCGTCAACGACTACGTCCAGCGGACGTATCCCCTCCTTCGCTGAACGCTCGCGTCGCTCGCAGCTTCGGAGGGCAAGCCTACGTCTCCAGCCCAATGACGTGGCGGCTGCGCCGGTACCACACGACGATCAGAAAGCTGCCAACGAGGACGAGGCCGAACGAGAGCCCCGTCCACAGGCCGACGACCCCCCATCCTCGCGAGAAGCACAGCAGGTAAGCCACGGGCAATCCCAGGCACCAGTGGCCGACCAGGTTGGCAAGCATGGGCGTTCGCGTGTCGCCCAGACCACGCAAGGCGCCGGTCGACACGGACTGGAAGCCGTCGAAGGGCTGAAACACCGCGCACACCAGAAGCAGCACGATGCCCGTCTCGACCACGCCCGCGTCGTTCGTAAACAGGCGAATGAACGGCCCTGGAACCACGACGAACAACGTGGCCACGATGACCGCGAAGCCCAGCGCGAGTCCGAGCGCGGACCAGCCGGCGCGCCGCACCCCGCCGGCATCCCGGCGGCCCATGGCCTGGCCGACGCGCACGGCTGCGGCCGACGAGAGCCCGAACGGGACCATGAAGAAGAAGCCGGCGATGTTGAGGACGATCTGGTTGGCCGCCAGCGCGCTGGCCGAGATGCGGCCCGCGAGCGCGGCGGCAGCGGCGAACACGCCCACCTCGAGCGCGATCTGGAACGCGGCCGGCGCCCCCAGCCGGACGAGCCGCCACATCGGTTCCATCGCCCAGCGGAACGGCACGTCAGACAGCCCGGACGGCCACTGCCGTTCGCGCTCGGTCACCACCCACCAGAACATGAGCGCCAGACACACCCGGGCGATGAGTGTCGCGTAGGCGGACCCGACGACGCCGAAGGCGGGCACACCCATGTGCCCGTAGACCAGCACGATGTTGGCGCCGGCATTGATGACATTCGCCACGATGACGGCCACCAGAATGGGTCGCACCGTGTTCATCGCCTGCAGGTAGCGACGCAGCACGGTGAAGAACAGCAGGGGCGGCGCCGACCACAGGAGCGCGGTCAGGTACGGCCGCAGCAGCACGAGGATGTCCGGCTGGATGCCCGACCAGCTCAGGAGCCGCACGCCGACCAGGCCGAGCGCGACGAGCACCACCGACATGACCGCCGCGAGCTGCAGTCCGGTGTAGAGCCAGCGGTGACACTCGTCGAGGCGACCCGCGCCGTAGCTGTGCGCCACGAAGGTGTCCAGGGCGAACAACGTGCCGATGCCCAGCACCATGACGGCGAAGAACATCGTGGACCCCGTGCCCACCGCGCCAATGGCCGCAGGCCCGAGCGGTCCGACAATCATGGTGTCGACAATGCCCATGAGGACCCAGCCGATTTCGGCCAGGATCACGGGCCATGCGATCGATGACATCGCGCGAAGTTCGCGCCGCATGAGCGCAACAGCGAGGGGATTGGGCCGGGAGCGCAACGCGGAGCCTTGAAGCTTACAATGAGTGGCTGCCGGTTTCGTGGAGGATCGTGATCATGAAGCATTCCAGACTCGCATCGCTCGCCGTTGCCCTGCTCGTCGTCGCACCTGCCTCGCCGGCCCTGCTGGCCGACGTCAAGACCCAGCAGCGCACCACGATGAAGTTCGAAGGGTTCCTGGGCGGCATGCTCAGCCGCATGGCGGGCGGTTCGGACGGCACGACCTCGACCGTGAGCGTCAAGGGCGACCGGATGGCCCGGTTCGAGCAGAACAACGGCCAGATTGTCGACCTCGCGGGTGAGCGCATCTACACCGTCGACCTGCGCCGCAAGGAATACACGATGATGACCTTCGCCGAGTTGCGCAAGCAACTGGAGGAGGCGCAGGCTCAGCTCGCCAAACAGCAGCAGCAGATGGATCCCGCGGCCGCTCAGAAGGCCAGGGAAGCCGCCAGTGCCATGGAGTACGACGTCGACGTGCGCGAGACCGGCCAGCGCAAGGCCATCGCCGGGTCCGACACGCGCGAAGTGGTCCTCACGCTGACGATGCGGGCCAAGGGCCAGACGCTCGAAGAAGGCGGCGGCATGGTGGCCACGAACACGCTGTGGCTCGCGCCCCGCGTGCCGGCGCTCGATGAACTCAACGCCTTCAACATGCGCTTCGCGAAGGCGCTCTTCGGCAGCAGCGTCGGTCTGATGAGCGCCCAGCAGTTGAACGCGCTGTCGGCGCTGCTCCCCGGCATCGGCACGGTGATGGCGCGCATGGGCGAGGAAACCGCCAAGCTGGACGGCACCGCGCTGTCAATCACGCTGCTCATCGAGGGCGTCAAGAGCGCCGCCGAGATGAGCGCCGGGAAGCCGGCGCCCTCCGGTGGCGGCGGCCTGGGCGGGATGCTCGCCGGGCGGATCATGCGCGGCCGCGGCCAGACGCAGGCGCGCTCGACGGTCATGACGTCGACCACCGAAACCCTCTCGGTGGCCCCGACCGTCGCCGACGCCGACGTGGCCTTGCCGGCCGGGTTCCGGCAGCGCAACTAATCGCGGCCTATGTCCGCTCGATCCTGACCTTGTTCATCACGAGGGGTGTGACCGGCCGATCGTGACGATCGGTCGGCACCCGGCCGATCTTCTCGATCACGTCGAGACCGTCGGTGACCGCCCCGAATATCGAGTGCCGCCGGTCGAGGTGCGGCGTCGGTGCGAGGGTGATGAAGAACTGGCTGCCGTTGGTGTTCGGCCCCGCATTGGCCATCGACAGCACGCCGGCGCGGTCGTGCCGCAAGTCGGCGTGAAACTCGTCCTCGAACTGGTAGCCGGGGCCGCCGTGCCCCTGCCCCAGCGGATCGCCGCCCTGCATCACGAAGCCGCTGATGATGCGATGAAAGACGATGCCGTCGTAGTACGGCGTCGTCCGCCGCTCGCCGGTGCCTGGATGCGTCCAGGGCTTGGACCCTTCGGCCAGCCCGACGAAGTTCGCGACCGTGAGCGGCGCCTGCGACTCGAAGAGCTCCACGGTGAAATTCCCGAGAGTGGTTTCGAAATGCGCGAATACAGCCATGGCGCGTATTCTGTCACGCCTCCGCGGCGTGACCGCCTACATCCGAGCGCCGCGCAGCAGCACCACGCCGATGCTGACGGCCGTGAGCAGGAACGCAAGCCAGGCGAATGGCTTCAGTCCGGGCCGGCGGGCGGCCATGCCCAGGAGGATCAGCCCCGCGCCCAGGCTGAGCAGGCCGGCGGCCTCGACCCACGCGGCCTGCGAGGCGCGATAGGCCGCGGCCCCGAACGCGAGGACGATGACGAACGTGCGGGAGATCATGCGGCGGGCCGCCGCGCGATGGTGGTGAAGACGCTCACTCGACGATCACGCGATCGTAGACGCGATTGGCGCCGATCGTGGGACCGTCCGGACGGGTCTTCGCCACCCGCAGGAACACGAACAGGCGCTGGCCGTCCGAGCTGAGGAAGTAGATTTCGGTCATCTTGAAACCGAGCCCGCCGTCGATTTCCTTGCGGAGTTGGCCCTCGTCCCAGAGCAGCTTGGCATTGAAGCGCGACGCCGCCAACTGGTACCGGTGCCGGGACCCGTCAGTGGGATAGGTGCGCTCGCGGTTCAGGTCGTCGATGAACGTCACGCGATCGTTCGCGATCCGGATGGTCAACGCTTCGGGGATCTCCAGCAGGTCGCGTGAGAGATCGCGATTCTCGCGCAGCAGTTGCAAAGGCGGCGAGTACCGGTTGCCGGATCCTTCGTTCCAGCCGTCACGCGTGCCGACGGCGGACCCGGCCGGACCCATCCCTCGCGGCACGGGCAGCCGTGTCACGCCCCCGCCGGCCCGCTGCCCGCCGGCACCAGGCTGGGTGGCGCTGCGCGCGCGCTGCTCGGGACGCCCGGTCGCGGCATTGACGCTCTCTTCCGCGTTGTAGTCCCAGAGGCCCCCGAACATCTCCGGAGGGTTAACGAACGAGTCCGGAGGGTGAACGAACGAGGCGGGCATCGCCTCCGGCGTAACCTGATCGGCACCGGACTGAACCGCCGTCGCAGGAGGCGGTGCCCAGATAAAGAGAGACAAGAGTCCGGCGGAAACGACCACTCGCCTGAGCAACCGCATCACAGCACTCCTTCCCCCAACACCTGGCGGGCGCAGCAGGGATTAGGGGTCCCGGGTCGAATCGAAGGCGTCAATAATACCGCAGGCCCGGCACCCTTGCCATGGCCGGCGCAGCGTTTGCCTTCCCGCTGGCCCGATTGCAAATACTGCTCCCAATCGAATGGGTTTACCCTGCGGAGGTCAGGGCATCGAAGACGCCCGGCTGTGAAGCGCCAGCGGCTATTTGGTCCTGGAAACGCCCAGACGCGCCTCGAACTGTTCGCGTTCGGCGTCGGGCATCCCGTAGGTGTGCGCCTCGTCCGGAAACGTTCCGCGCCGCACGTCGTCGGCGTAGGCCTTCAGCGCGTCGGTAATGGCCGCGCCCAGTTCCGCGTAGCGCTTGACGAAGCGCGGCGTCGGTCCCTCGGTCCGGCCGAGGAGGTCGTGCCAGACAAGAACCTGGCCCGAACAGGCGGCGCCGGCGCCGATGCCAATCGTCGGAATCCGCACGGCCTCGGTCACGCGCTCGGCCACGGCCGCGGGGATCGCCTCGAGGACGATGGCGAAGCAGCCCGACCGCTCGAGCGCGACCGCCTCGTCCAGGAGGCGACGGGCCGCCGCCGCGGTGCGGCCCTGCGCGCGGTAGCCACCGAGCAGGGTCGCCGACTGCGGGGTCAACCCGATGTGCCCCATGACGGGCATGCCGGCATCGACGATGCCGCTGATGCGGGTGAGCGTGCGGCCGGCGCCTTCCAGCTTCACGCCGTCGGCGCCGCCCTCCTTGACGAAGCGGATGGCGTTCTCGAGGGCGGCCTTTTCCGACACCTGGTAGGACCCGAACGGCATGTCGGCAATCACGAGCGCCCGGGCGGAGGCCTGAGCGGCCGCGCGCGTGAAGACCAGCATCTCGGTCATCCCCACGGGGACGGTCGACGTGCCCCCAAGCACCGTCGTGCCCGCCGAGTCGCCGACGAGCACGATGTCGATGCCCGCGCGATCGGCGAGGCGGGCGCTTGGCGCGTCGTAGGCCGTCACCATGACAATCGGTCGGCCCTGTGCGCGCATCTCGGCGAGCGCCGGGAGCGTCAACTTCTGGACGGAGGCGTCAATGGTCATAGGTCATGGACCGGGCCGTGAAGGTCGATATTCACAGCCCCGCCAGCGCCGGCTGGTTCAAAGGAACATTATCGATCAGGCGGGTCGTGCCGACGCGCACGGCGACGACCAGGGTCGGCTCGTGGTCGAACGAGGCGACCGCCGCGTACTCGACGTCGAACTGACCCAGGGCGGTCTCCGCGGCCCGGACCGGGTCGGCGCCGCGCTGCCAGGCCTCCAGCCCGGCTCGAAGCGCCCGCGGAATCGCCGCGGCGCGCGCGCGTTCGGCCGCCGACAGCCGGACGTTGCGGGACGACCGCGCCAGGCCATCGGCCTCGCGGACCGTGGGCACGACGCGCACGGCGATCGGCAGGTTCACGTCGCGAATCAGTTGCCGGAGCACGGCCACCTGCTGCGCGTCCTTCTGCCCCAGGTGCACGACACTGGGCTCGACGAGGTGAAACAGCTTGAGGCAGACGAGGGCGACGCCGTTGAAATGGCCCGGCCGGCGGTCCCCTTCGAAGCCGAGCGCCGCGCCAGCCATCGTCATCGAGGTGGCGTGGCCCGCCGGATAGATCGCGTCGGGCGAGGGGACGAACAACAGATCCATCCCCGCGTCTCGCGCCAGCGCCTCGTCATCGGCCTCGGGGCGCGGATAGGCGGCGAGGTCGCGCGGATCGTCGAACTGCGCCGGGTTGACGAAGATGCTGGCGACGGCGACGTCGCATTCGGCGCGCGCGGCGACCATGAGCGCGCGGTGACCGGCGTGCAGGGCGCCCATCGTCGGCACGAAGCCGACGCGGCGCCCGGTCGCTTCGGCGCGGGCGTGGCGCAGATCCTCGATCGACCGCACGGTCTTCATGGCGTCGTCGCGTCCGCGAGGGTCCGGTACAGGGGCTCGAGGTCGGGGAGGTCCCGCCGAAGCGCCGCGAGGTGAGATTCGACGACGGCCCAATCGCCGCGCGCGATGGGTCCGGTCAGATCGAAGCCGTTGTCGATGGTGCGCCGCATGAGCGGCACGAGCGCCTCGGCGGGTGCACCCGCCGCCGCCAGGGCGCGCACGGCGGCGCGGTGCAGCGTGACGAGGTAGTTCGAGGCGATGACCGCGCCGGCATGGTAGAGGACGCGGCGATCGTCGGCCAGGTCGAACGGCGACAGGCCCAGCGTGTCGGCGAGCGCGTAGCCGGTCGCGCGCGCCGCCGTCGTTTCGGCCGTGATGGCGGCCCACGCGCCGTCGAGTTGTTCGGCGCCGCGTGCGCGCGTGAACGTCTGGAGCGGATGCAGACTGAAGCGCGCCGTGTGCGGGGCCAGGCGCGCGAGCGGCGTGGCCCCGCTGACGTGCGCCACCCACGGTCCGGCCGGGATCGTGCGCGCGACGACGGCGATCGCCGCGTCGGGCACGCAGAGCAGCACCAGGTCGCAGTCCGCCCCGTCAGCGAGCAACCCCCGTTCGTCGAGGCGAGCGGACACCGCCCCGCCCACCCGGCCACGTCCGATGACACGCACGCGCGAGAACGTTGTCATACCGCCACATCATAGAGGTTGACCGTCAATTGCACCCGTTCCCTGGAGTCGTTATGCTGGGTCTGGGAGCCCTGTAGCCCGCCGCCGCTGGCATCGTTCAAGAGACGACCGAGCGCCGCTCGATCCCCCTCTGATCCCTGCAGCAGTCGCGTGTGGATGGTCCACACGGCCAGGTTCGCCGATGAGCCGCTCGAGGCGGCACGCCCGCTGTTGCGGACGGAAAGGGGACGTATGAATCGGAAGTTGTTCGTGGGCAATTTGTCATTCTCCACCGAGGAGGGGACGCTCCAGGATTTGTTCGCTCAGGCCGGGCCCGTCGAGTCGGTGCGCGTGATGCGTGACCAGGCCACCGGGCGGTCGCGCGGGTTCGGCTTCGTCGAGATGGGCTCGGAAGACGCCGCGCGCGCGGCCATCGAGAAGTTCAATGAGGCCGAGGT
>CAZFAT010000301.1:0-2749 GCA_964517075.1 uncultured Solibacteraceae bacterium | reverse complement strand
GGCGAGGGCCTCGAAGTTCGCCACCGCAGCCGCGGGGCTGACGAGGCTGGCCAGCGCCGTCGCATACGGCGCAATGACCAGTTCGTCCGCCAGACCGCGGCGGAGTCCCAGGCCGGGCACGCCAAACGCGCGGTACTGGTACTGGCCCGCCCGGTCCGTGAACGCGTAGGCGGATTCGGAAATGCCCCAGGGCACGCCGCGCTCGCGCCCGTATTCGATCTGCCGCCGGACGCTCGCGCGGCAACTCTGGTCGAGCAGCGTGCCCGGGAACGTGCGCATGAGGAGCAGTGGCATCAGGTACTCGAACATCGTCCCGCCCCACGACATGAGCATCGCGCGGCCGTGGATGTTCGTCACGAGGCGGCCGAGATGAAACCAGTGGTGCTGCGGGACGTCGCCCTTGGCGATCGCCACGAAGCTCGCCAGGCGCGCCTCGGAGGCGAGCAGATCGTAGAAGGCGTTGTCGAACCGGCCCGGCCCGTCGGCGTCGGCCAGCCGGTAGCCGATGGCAAAGATCCGCCGCCGCCGGTCGTACAGCATGTCGAAGCGCATGTCGTCGGCGAGCCGTGCCGCGCGATCCGAGAGCGCGCGAAACGTCTCGGCCGGGATGGCCGGCGCCGTGTCGAGCGCGCGCAGGCCGGCGAGCACCGCGCGGCACCAGAACCGGACGTCCTGCAGGCGGCCCGCCGGTTCTGCGTCCTCGAGCGAGGCTGCCGCGTCGGCGAGCGAGGCCGCCACGTCGGCGAGGCGCATCGCGTCTGGCGCCGCGCCGCCGCGCGCCTGCGCGGCGATGGCACGTGCGAGTCCGTTGATGGTCGTCAGCGTGGCGCGGTGCTCGCCGCCGACGTCCGACGATGACGAGGCCACGGCGAGCAGGTCCGCCGTATCGGCCAGCCCTTCCAGCAGCCGCACGCGGGGTGGCGGGTCGGTCATCAGCTCGAGCAGGCCCTGGCTGACGGCGATCAAAGCGCCCGCCAGATTGCCGCTGTCGACGGTCGAGACGTAGCGCGGCGGCAGCGGCGCCAGCGTCGTCGTGTCGTACCAGTTGAGGAAATGCCCCTGGTAGCGCTCGAGGCCCTCGAGCGTGGTCAGCGTCCCCTCGAGGCGGAACACCAGCGCATCGGTCGAGAGGTAGCCCAGATCATGCGCGGCCATCGTCGCGGCGAGTCCCATGCCGATGTTGGTGGGCGACGTTCGCCGGGCCAGCCGGGGTGCGTCACCGTGTTCCTGATAGTTGTCAGGCGGCAGCCACCCCTCCTCGGCGGTCGCGAACGTCTCGAAGTACCGCCAGGTGGCGCGGGCGGTGCGGCGCAGCCCCAGCCGCTCCGTGTCGGTGAGGGGGCGAACCCGCGCGCCCACCGGGATGCTGAGCCAGTAGGCCACCACCGGCGCTGCGAGCCAGAGCAGCAGGAACGGCATCGCGGCGGGCAGGGCCACGGGATTCAGGGCGGCGATGGCGACGGCGGCCACGCCCGCGGTGATCGGGCCGGCGATCATTTCCTTTTCGAAGCGCCGCATCGCGCTCCGCCCGGTCAGGCCCGCCGTGATGGCCGCGACGGTGGCCGCCGTTTCCCACTCGAGCAGGCGCCGCCGCGTGACGAGGCGGACGAGGGTCACGCCAATGGCGTGCAGCGTGTCGACCGCGTGGAAGGCCAGGAACGTCACGCTGAGTGCGACCTGTGCCAGCGCGGCGGTGGTGTCACGCCAGACGTTCCGGAGAAACACCGGCACCGACTGGGACAGGCCCGGCCCGATCAGCAGCCGGGCGGCGATGGGCAGCAACTGCGACGCGAGGACGCCGATGACGACGGCGGTCCAGAACGCGCCGCGGCCGGGGAGGATCGTCCATCCGGCGAGCATGAGCGCGAGCAGGGTCGGCGCGACGAGGCTGCGCCGCAGGTTGTCCAGGATCTTCCAGCGGCCGATGAACGGGAGCGTGTTGCGGGTCCAGCCCAGGCGCGACGGCACCCAGGGAAACAGCCAGGCCAGGATCTGCCAGTCCCCGCGGATCCAGCGGTGTTGCCGGCGGGCGTGTGCGAGGACGCTCGCGGGATATTCGTCGACCAGCTCCACATCGGACACGAGGGCGACCCGCGCGTGCAGGCCCTCGAAGAGGTCGTGCGACAGGAGCGCGTTCTCCGGGACCGAGTCGCGCAGCGCCGCGCTGAAGGCATCGACGTCGTACAGCCCCTTGCCGGTGAAGATGCCTTCGCCAAACAGGTCCTGATAGGTGTCCGACACGGCGGTGGTGTACGGATCGACGCCGGTGTGCCCGGCGTACAGCCGCGCGAACAACGACCCGGCCGCGCTCATGAACGACACGCTGATGCGCGGCTGCAGGACGCCGTAGCCTTCGACCACGCGGCCGACGCGCGCATCGAACCGCGGGCGATTCAGCGGATGCGTGATGATGCCGATGAGCTGCCGTGCGGCATCACGCGGCAGCCGCGTGTCGGTATCGAGCGTGATGCAGTAGCGGACCTCGGGCAGGACGGCGAGGTCGCCGACCTGGACGGCGAAACTCGTGTCGGTCGCGCCGCGGAGCAGGCGGTTGAACTCCTCGATCTTGCCGCGCTTGCGCTCCCAGCCCATCCAGCGCCCCTCGGCCTGGTTCCACTGGCGCAGGCGATGGAACAGGAAGAACCGGTCGCCGCGGCCGTCCCCGTGCTTCGCGTTCAGGGCCTCGATGCCGGCGCGCGCCGCCTCGAGGATGTCCGCGTCGCGGGGCAGCGTCTCGGTGGGAGCGTCG
>CAZFAT010000300.1:0-5011 GCA_964517075.1 uncultured Solibacteraceae bacterium | reverse complement strand
GAGATCGAGCGCGGCCTGGCTCTCGCCCTCCGACGTGTCCTTCTGCAGGTAGGCGAGCCAGTAGTGAACGAGGGGATGCGACGGCGCCACCCGAAGGAGGCGGACAGCTTCGTTGTCCAAACCGGCGCGCGTATACGTGGTCGCGAGCTCGAGGTAGGACTCGTGCGGCAGTTCCGAGCGGATGGCCGACGTGAGCTGCTGACGGCGGCCGGTGGTCGAGTCGGCGAGCCACGCTTCCGCCCGCGCGAGATGGCTCAGCGGATCGATCCGCAGCATCGCGCGCTGCGCCTCGGCCGCGTCCGAGGTTCGGCCGAGCTGACGTGCCGCCATGGACCGCACGCCCAGGGCCGGCAGGTTCGCGCGGTTGGCATCGAGCGCGCGGCCGGCGTACTCGGCCGCGTCTCCGAACCGCCGATTGGCCAGGTGGGTCTCCGCCATCAGCGTGTAGGCCGCTGACCGGTACGCGGGCGAACGTGCGGCCCAGCCCAGCGCTTCCTGCGACGCGATCGGCTGGCCCGTTGTCTTCAGCGTCAGGCCCAGCAGGAAATTCGCCGCGGGATCGTACGTGTCGAGGGCCAGCGCCCGCCGGGCCCAGGCCTGCGCCAGGTCGTACTCGAGACGTCGGAAATGGAGCTCGGCGATCCGGCTCATCGCCGCAATCTGGAGCGGATCCTGTTTCACGCACTCGAGGTAGAACTCCAGGGCTCGTTCGTAGCCACGCAGCAGCTCCTGCTCGCGGCCAAGCTGGCAGGCGCGGCCCGCGGTCGCGCTCGACTTCTCCGCGAGGGCGGTCACCGGACGGGCGAATCCTTCGCCGGCCGGGCGCGTTTCTTCCCACAGCAGCTCGCCGCCGAGCATCACCCGCACACCGTGCTCGGTGTCGGGCATGGTGACGTCGCGCTCGAACACCTGCATCGGGTCGAGCGTCAGCCGCTCGTCGACGAGTCTTGCGCCATTGACGGCGACGACCAGGTCGGTGCGAAGCGGCCGCAGCGCGTTCAGCGCCAGCCGCACCCGGTCGCCCGTCCGAACGGCGTTCAAGGCCGCGTCGGCGTTCGCGGCGACGAGTCCGCCGATGCCCTTGAGGGGAAACCAGGCTTCCGTCCACTGGTCCGCCGCGTAGGGGGCGAACGCCGCCTGCGTGAACGGTGTGTTCGCGCCGCTCGACGCCTGGGCCTGCGAGAACTGCCGGCCGGACTGCACTTCGACGTACTGGCCGTTGCGGTCGGTCAGCAGGTCCTCCCAGATCGCCCCCGAGCGCGAGAGCGACCAGATCCAGATCTTGCGGCCCGGCATGTCGTCGTAGCGGGCCCAGTGGCCGAAGCCGAATCCGAGGTCGTGCCAGTACCCGCCGGAAAACTCCGCACGGCTGCCCAGCACGTGCAGGGACTTGTGGCCGCCGAAGTGATGGTTCTTGTAGCGCGAGAGGTCGATGCCGTTCTCGTTGACCGGCCAGGGATGCGCATCGCCGCCGTGACCGATGTAGTACTGGCCGGGGTAATAGAACTGCAGGTCCTCGCGCGCATCCACGGCCGCGTTCATCCACTGGTAGTACGGCTGCGTGAGCGGCGTCGGGTTGTACCAGGTGCTTCTCGTCTCGAAGACGGCCGCGTCCTTCGGCAGGCGAATCTCGACGCGCCACTGGGTGCCGCTCGCGGCGTCCATGGTGCCGACGATGCAACTGACGCTGCCGTCGGGGTTGTGGCTGAGGACGTAATCGACCGGCGTGGCCGTGGCGGGCGTGTGGCCGATGAGCCCGAAGTTGAACTCGATCCCGCCCGACGTCCACGGCCCGCGCATCGCCACATCGCGGAATTTCAGAACGTCATTCCAGTAGAGGAAGTCGCGGCCCGTGGACTTCTCGATGGCGCCGAGGACCTTACCGCCGACGGCCGGCAACACATCCACGATCAGGTAGTCGTTCTCCAGCCGCACGACCGTCCATTCCTGATCGCGACCTTCGCTCGAGAACCCGTCGAACCGGAAGTATGGATAGATGGCGGCGTTGCGAGTGCGCGCCAGAATCGGGACGGGATCGGGATCACCGAAGGGGTAGGTGCGGATGACCCGGGTTTCTTCCCGGATCGTCGCGCGCGACCCCGGGGGCGCGCAGGCGGCAGCCAGAGCCAGCAGCAGCGCGACGAGGAACGGTCCCCTCCAACGAATCATCGTGGTGGCCGATTATCCCTCCGTTCGGCCCGGCCGCCTCATGAGCCCCACGACGGCGGCTTGACGCATATCCTGGAGGAGGCCGCTATGCGCGTGTCGACGATGCTTGCCGTGTCCGCAATGGGTGCCGCCCTGCTGTCCGAGGGCCCGGCCGCTGTCGAGCTGAAGCCCGCGACGCTCAGGGCCTTCGAGCAGTACGTGGCCCTGACCGAGGCGCGAATGACCGCCGAAGTCGAGGGCCGCTCGCCCTTCCTCTGGGTCGATCGCCTGCCGGCCGCCGAGCGCGCGGCCACGCTCGCACGCCTGCGCCGCAGCGAGATCGTCAGCGAGCGCCTTGAAACTCGCCGCGGTTCGCAGCGGATTGATGTCGATGATGGGATGATCCATCACTGGATTGGCACCGTGCTGCTGCCCGGCGTCCCGCTCACCCGCGCCGCAACCTTCCTCCAGGACTACGACCGCTACGAGCAGCTGTTCTCGCCGACCATTCAGCGATCCCGAATTCTGCGGAAGCAGGACGGCCGGTTCGTCGTGCAGATGCGGACCTGGGCGAAGAAGGTGCTGACCGTCGTCCATGACGCGGACTACCACATCGACTACCGGCCGCTCGGCTCCACCCGCCTCTACACGAGAAGCGTGGCCACGAACATTCACCACGTCGAGTCGGCGGGGGAGCCGGGCGAGCGCCGGGTTCCCGGCGATCAGAGCAGCGGATTTCTGTGGCGGCTGAACACGTACTGCTGGTTCGAGCAGCGCGCCGAAGGCACCTACGAGCAGTGCGAGTCGATCTCCCTCACCCGATCCGTGCCCTTCGGTCTCGGATTCCTGATTAACCCGTTCGTGAACGACATTCCCCGGGAAACGCTGGAGTTCACGCTCAGCCGCGTCCGGGCCGGGCTGTCCTGAGACGAACGTCGGACCGTTTCGAAACTACGCCCGACGTCGTTTCCGGGAAGGTATGCTGAGCGCGGTCTCCTGACGTATTCCCCGGAGGATTCCGTGCCCACTCCCCAGGACGTGCTCGACCAGGCCGAAGCTGACCTCGTTCGCGACGCGGATGCGCGACAGCTCGAAGGACTCGCCCGGCGCGAGTTCGTGTTCTTCGGCCTGGTCGCGGCCGCCGCCGCCGTCTTTGGTGCGGCAGGACCGACGCGCGGGCAAACGCCGGCCGGCGGCGCCACGCAGCCCGCGCCGGTGCCCCGCTATCCGCTCGGCAACGGCGAGCCGATGTCGTGGACGTTTCAGCCGTATCCGGGCGGCACCGGCGCGCTGATGGAACGGCTGATCCGTGAACGCGGCGCGCGCGCGTTCGATCGCCGCCCGCTGGCGATCCAGCGCTGGTCGGGCCCCGTTCCCGCGACCGACGAAGATCTCGCGTTCCTTCCCGCGCACCGCCTCTCGGCCCTGCTCAGGGAACGGCGCATCACCTCCACGCGCCTGACACGGCTCTATCTGGATCGGCTGACGCGGCTCAACCCGACACTGCTCTGCGCGGTCACGATCATGGAACAGCAGGCGCTGGCCGAGGCCGCCCGCGCCGACGAGGAGATACGCGCGGGACGGTTTCGCGGCCCGCTGCACGGCCTCCCCTACGGGGTGAAGGACATCTTCAGCACGCGCGGCGTGCCCACCACCTGGGGGGCCCGCGACTTCGAACATCGCGTCATCGACGAGGACGCCGAGGTCGTCGTGCGTTTGCGGGACGCCGGGGCGGTTCTCCTCGCCAAACTGTCGACGGGCCTGTTCGCGCAGAACGATCAGTGGTTTCGCGGACGCACGAACAATCCGTGGAACCCGTCACAGGGATCGAGTGGCTCCTCCGCCGGGCCCGCGTCGGCGACAGCCGCCGGCTGCGTGGCGTTCGGCATCGGCACCGAAACGCAGGGGTCGATCGTGTCGCCCAGTCTCCGTTGCGGCATTACGAGCCTCCGCCCGACGTTCGGTCGCGTGAGCCGGTACGGCGCGATGGTGCTCGCCTGGTCGCACGACCGGGTTGGCCCGATGTGCCGGACGGCCGAGGACTGCGCGATGATCTTCAGCGTGATCCACGGCGTCGACGAGAAGGACCCGTCCACGGTCACGACGCCGTTCGACTTCGACCGCACTCTTCGGCTCTCGTCGGTGCGCATCGGCTATGACGACCGTGACCCCAATGGCGCTCCGCCAGAACTCGTTGCGGCACTGCGCGACCTCGGCGCGCGCCTCCAGCCGATTGGCCCGCGCCCGCCGCAGGCGGCCATGAACGGCACGGGCTTCCTCTCGGGCGGCGGCCTCAACGCCGAATACGCGGCCGCGTTCGACGACTACGTGCAGCGAAAGGCGCGTGAGATCGGCTTGGATCTCACGGCGCTGCCCGACACCCCGGCGGGCGGCCGGGGCCGCGGCGCGGGGCGCGGCGGGGCGCCGGCCGATCCGATGGCGCCCGCCGACTGGAACCCACGGTTCGTCAACGGCCGCACGGTCCGCGCGTTCGACTTCCTGCAGCTCCAGCGCCGGCGACACGCGTACATCAGGGCGTGGGCGACCTTCATGAAGGACCTCGACCTCTTCGTCGGCGCACCGCAGGCCGACACGACCGCAAACGCCCAGACCGGACATCCCTGCGTCATCGTCCCCTACAAGTTCGACGTGCCGGCGGCGGCAGGCGGAGGACGCGGCGGCGCGCAACCTCCTCCCGCCGCGACGCTCAATCCACAGCCGATCGGCGGCGTGCTGACCGGACAACTGTATGGGGATGACGTACTGCTGGCCGTCGCGCACCAGATTCAGAAGAACACGGACTGGCATGCGCGACGGCCAGGGAGAGCAGCATCTGGCTAACTCCTATTGGCTATTGGCTACC
>CAZFAT010000299.1:0-12567 GCA_964517075.1 uncultured Solibacteraceae bacterium | reverse complement strand
GCTCTCCTCGGAGCGGTTGGCGGCGAGGACCGCGAGGACGTCCTTCTGGCATGCGGTGAGAGGGATCGAGCGAGATCCTGCGCCGCCAGCCAGGCGTCGTGGTCCCCATAGTGCCTACGCCCTGCCTGGGCCCCGGCCTCTTCAGATGAAACAGGTCGCTGGGCCCGCCCGTGAGCCACTCTGGTACCATCCAGCCCATGCCCGCCGGGATCCGCTTCCACGAGGACGCCGCGCTGCGGGCGATTGCGGCGGCCTGTCGCGGGCTGCGACTGCTGGTGCTGCACGGCTCGCGCGCGCGTGGCGAGGCTCACGCCTTGTCAGACTGGGATTTCGCGTACGACGCGGACAGTACGTTCGACCCCGATGGGCTGCTGGCCGCCCTCGCCGAGTACTTGAAGGTGGATCGCATCGACCTCGCCGACCTCGGCCGCGCCGGCGCCCTGCTGCGCTATCGCGTGGCCCGCGATGGCGTCGTCGTCTTCGAACGCGAGCGCGGACGGTTCGAGCGCTTCTGGCTCGACGCGGTGGACACGTGGTGCGACCTGGCACCCGTGCTCGAGCCGGCCTACGCGCGCCGCCTCGCGGCGCTCTCCCGATGAGCCCGCTCGATCGGGCGGTGCTGGCCGAGCGGACCGCCGCCATCGAACGGCATCTGGCCCGCGTGCGCAGCCGCCTGCCCGACCGCGCGACCGATCTGGCGCCGTCCACCGATGCCTCGGATGCAGTCATCCTTCATCTCTGGCAGGCGACTCAGATTGTCATCGACCTGGCGGTTGCGGCCTGTGTGGCCGACGGGCTCGGGACGCCGCAGAACTATGCGGATGCCTTTCGGAAGCTCGAGCAGGCGCACGTGATCGACCCATCGCTGGCCGGCCGGCTGGTGCGCGCGGCGGGCTTCCGCAACGTCGTGGCCCACGCCTACGAGCACCTCGACATGGCGCGCGTCCATCTCGCCGCGACGACCGGTCCCGCGGATCTGCTGACCTTCGTCGGTGCGCTCGCGCGACGGGCCACAGGCTGACAGCCTCCGTGCGCCCAACGTCCCCAAATGTCACTTGACCGCTCGCCGGGTCCGGGGCAGGACATCAAGGCCGAAAGTGGGCTGGCCCGTGATGCCGATTGCCTCAGGAACTGACGAACCTTCGAACCTTCGAACCCTGGAACCCTCAACGCGTCAGCTTTCTGTACTTAATCCGATGCGGCTGGTCCGCGTCGGCGCCGAGACGCCGTTTCTTGTCGACTTCGTAGTCCTGGAAGTTGCCGGCGAACCACTCGACGTGGCTGTCGCCCTCGAAGGCCAGGATGTGCGTCGCGATGCGATCGAGGAACCAGCGATCGTGCGAGATCACCACTGCGCAGCCCGCATAGTTCAGGAGCGCTTCCTCGAGCGCGCGCAGGGTGTCCACGTCCAGATCGTTCGTCGGCTCGTCGAGCAGCAGCAGGTTGGACCCCCGAGGCAGCATCATCGCGAGGTGGACGCGGTTGCGCTCCCCGCCCGAGAGCGAGCCGACCGGCCGCTGCTGGTCGCGCCCGCGGAGGTTGAACCACGACACGTACGCGCGGGAGTTGATCTTGCGCTTGCCCAGGATGATCTCGTCCTCGCCCCCCGAGATCGCTTCCCAGACGGTCTTCTGCGGCGGCAGCGCGTCGCGCGACTGATCGACGTACCCCATGACGACGGTCTCGCCCACCTTCAGCGTGCCGGCATCCGGATGCTCCTGCCCCACCAGCATCCGGAACAGCGTCGTCTCGTGACATCGCCGACGCCTACCTCAAGGCGTACGGCGGCAGCACGCGCAAGCCCAGGGAATTCGAAGGCTGGGCTGACGAGGGCGTATGGCCCGAGAAGTGACGCGCGGATCCGTCTGGACCTACCGGTTCAGGGCGCCGGACAAGCGCCGGCCGGTGCTCGTGCTGTCACGAGATGACGTCATCGGCCTGCTCCACACGGTCATGGTGGCGCCGATCACGTCCACCATTTACGGTCTGCCGAGCGAGGTGCTGGTCGGGCCGGACGAGGGCCTGAGACACCAGTCGGCGGTGAACCTCGACCACGTGCAGACGGTCGATCGGGCTCGACTGGTCACCTACGTCGGGAGTGTGTCGGCGGCCAAGATGCGCGCGGTGTGCCGGTCGCTCGCCGTGGCCGTGGGATGTGCGGACTGAGTCCTCGTCGCCGACGTCAGCCGGCGTTCGGGAACGATACGACAAAGGCGACGCCGCGCCTAGTGGCCGGCGGCTCATCGCGGTCGGCCGCCACTGCTGCGGATCCCGACGTCGTCCTGAGGTGAGGTGTCTCTCACCCGCGAATGTCCGCCAGCAGGCGCGCGACCGTCAGACGCCGAGCCCCTCGCCGGTTCATCGCCCGAGGACGACATCCACCCCGTGGAGAATCTGCGCCAGCGGCTTCGAGCCAACGCGGCCGACTCTGTCGGAGAGCAGCGAGCGATCAAGCGTGATGATCTGCGACACGTTGGCGACCGACTCCTTCGGCAGTCCCGTCGCCTTCGTCGAGAGGAGCACGTTCCCCGGGGCACTCGCCCACGTGAGATTGCTCGTCAGTGGCACGCACACGACCGTCGCAAGTCGACTCCGGTTCAGGTGATTGCCCTGGACCACGACCACCGGTCGCCGAAACCCCGGACCGGATCCGGCGGGGTCGGGCAGGTCCGCCCACCAGACCTCTCCTTGCGCGATGTCTACCACTTGACGTCCTTCAGTACGCGTCGCGCCGCGCCGCCGACGAACGGATCGCGCTCGGGTTGGCCGAGGTCCCGCAGCACCTGGTTCATGCGCTCCGTGACCTCGTCCGGGGCATGCCTCGCGAGGTATTCGGCGAGCGCCTCGGCATAGAGCTGGCTCCGAGACTTGCGTGTCCGCTTCGCATGCCGTTCGGCCTCGCGGTACACGTCGTCTGGCAGCGAGATGGCCGTCTTCATACCGCTAGTATAACCACCAGCCATCGCGCCATCTGGAGCGATCGGCGTCGGAGCCGAACACGCACTCCACACGCCAGCACCCTTTGACTTGACCCTGCCATCGACGGGGCCCCGATGAACTGATCGTGAGGTTCACCTATCTCCGGTCACTTCATCGGGCCATTTCGGTTCGAGCGGAGCGCCGTGAGGCCAGCGGTACCTGAGCGAGAACGAACGCCAGAGTGCGGTCTTCTACGACTCGAATGCCGCGATGCAGCACGAGTTACTATCGGCGCCACCCAGAGCTACATCGCTACTAGTTATGGTTCAACTGTAGTCGAACCAATCAAGCTAGCGCCCAGGGAAGCATTCCAGATATTATGATTAGCAAACTGGATGCTACGCTTGTGACGGCTGGCTTCTTTAGGATCATTGATCTTCAGATAAATATCATAGTCCCCGGCAGGAACGTCGCCGAATTCGGACATTTCGACCGAGAAGTTCAAATCACGCCATGCATCGGTATTAGTTGCCCTGGAGTCAGGCATTTCACCATTCGGACCGACCTCGGCAGACTGCCAATCCCTTGCGTCAAGGTTCGTAAGCAGAATGTAAGACTCGGAACCGGCTTTGGGTTTCAGAACAACCGACACATTCTTCCGATTGACAACATTGCCAAAGCCGACGTTCTGGATCTTCCCTTCGAACTTCAGGGTACCATTCTGTTCTACCCATTCGCTTACTTTCGCCTCACGCAACACCAATCGGTAGCCCATTCTGTCGCGGAAATATTCCAGTACGTTCTTGCCTTCATATACCGGATCATAGAGGACCCTTACACTCTTGTTATTGTGTGGGAATGTGATTTCTACATCAATTTTATCTTTCGTATAGGGAAACTCCTCAAGAACACTCATTCGACCTCCGGACCATTCTGCACACAGATAATCTGTTTGATAAAAAGCAGATGTATATAAAAGCGCCGGAGGAGTGGTATAAATGTAAGAAGGGTCATAAGTACCACCACCTAATTCACCACCAAAGAAATTCTTTTGGCCTCTGACCAGATTCAAAAACCTGTCACGAGCAAAATTGCCTCGCTCATAACTATCGTCGAAGATACCGAAACGAGACTCAGGCGAGCCTGGAGGCGGAGGCGGCACAATACTATTGTCGTCGAGTGCCAAATGACCACCAATTGAATAACTTATATCGGTCCCATACGTAGCATTGTACCAAGGCACGACCTGGCCCGCTTTTACCATGATCGAGCGCGAAGGGGGAATCACATCCAGCAACGTATTCAAAAGCATGGTATTGGCATCCGGATCCCGTGACATAGTCGATGTGTGGATTTCACCCCATGGGCCAAAGGTGCCGGCGTCAACTGCCATGATGATGTCTTCGAACTCATGGAAAATGGGCTTGAGCTGCAAAAGGTGATATTCGATCCAGGTCAAATGTTCAAAACCTGCTACAGTACACATTCCTTCCGGCTCAGTGTCATATCTATCCCTGTAACTCCAACCCATCCCGTCATAAGTTGGGCGGAGATGGACGGTACTGTTGGTGCTGTCTCTCACAAACAAAAGCGCTTCTCTAAGCACGGCAAGCGCATCGGCTGTTATGGGTTGAGTTGTACCGTACGTGATGGTACCAGTATTATTGAGGCGCGACCGCGATGAAAAGTGACGCAAGTCAATGTAGAACTGAACTACACCAGGATCAGCCCGAACATTGGTAGTCACAACAGGTCTGTCAGGATTGACTCCACCCAACGTCAGCGGCTGGTATTGCATATCCCATGGCTTCCCTGTCCACTGACTTATCGCCACCTTACCGCTAACCGGTAGAATTAGAGGACCATCAGACGTATGGTCATCATTGCTTTTGACAAAGCCCCTGTCCGGATTCGTGATATCAACAGGATTCTCCGTATAGTCAAGCGCCTGTAACACAAGCGGAGCTGTGTCGCTGTCATCCGAGCATGCGACACATAACAAGCCTGTCAACACGAGGCTAACCATTAACCTGAGGTCATTCACTCTGAATAGTGTGTTCATAACCGAACCTCCAAGTGCCTATCGCCCTTTGGCGGCTGCCTCGCCCGTGGAGGGATGGCACAACGCACGTGAAAGTCAGGCCGAGCGACTTTCGTGCCTTCTGAATCGTCGAGCGTTTCGAGGCGTCGAGAGAAGAAGGCCTCGTCTCACGGCCCCGCCCGCGTCCACGGAAACGCCAGCGTCGGCCGGTTCGCGTACCGGCGGAGACCGATCGTCAGGGTCTCTCCGGCACCGGGCGCGAGCCGCACGTTGAACCACGGGCCGTTCACCGTGAGGCGCCGGCCGCCGCTCGTCACGGTCGTCGCCTGATGCTCGCGCCGCCCAGCACACCGGGGTCCGAGACACGGCGCAGATTAGCCGGCATTCTCCCACAGCTGGCCCGACTCACGCCGTCGTCCGCAGCCGGACGGCGCACACCTCCGGCGGCGCGCCGTCGCGGGCGTCGTGCGTTCTGTTGCGTCAGTTGTCGGCGAAGACGCGCAGGTGCGGCAGTGACCGGGCCGGCCGCGGCGTGGGCAGCTCAGTCGGGACACCCAGGTGCGTCAGGATGCGGCCGATGACCTCTGCCTGCTGGATCAGCGCGATTAGGCGCAGCCGCCCGCCGCAGCGGGCGCACGCCAGGACATCGAACCTGAAGCTGCGGCGCATCAGGTCTGCCCACTGGCGGCGCCGCGGCGCGGGCGTCGCCTCCGACGGCGGGCCAGGTGCCGCGGCCGACGTCTCGCCACGCGCTGCCACCCGGCCCGGCACAATCGCCCGGCGCCACGCCGACCGCGCTCCCAGTACCCCGTGGTAAAAGAGCAGGTTCACCCGTGGCCGTGGCACCAGCACGGCCAGCCGTCCCAGGAAGTCGCACGGATCGAACCGCACATGGGTCGTGCCATTCTTCCACGGGCGCGGCAGCCGCCAGACCACCTGCCCGTCGTCACACAGATGCAGCCGCTCGCTGACCACGGGTGGACGCAGCACGTACCGGCAGAGCCTTTCGAGCCGATCGCGCGCGCCGGCCGGCACGACGTGACTGGCGTCGACGTCGAAGCCGTCCCATTGCGCGTGGCAGCGCTCGGCGGAGACGTTGGCCGCGTCCTCGACATCGCGCGGCTCGCCCATGCGTGCCACGGACTGGCCAACTCGGCCCCCAAGCGCGACGGCGTTCTGCACCGACGCCGCCGCCAGGGCGCTCGTTGCCGGCGCGTCGTCCATCCAGCCTGCATCGTCGCGCCGCCACCGATCGACAAGATGGGTGATGCCAACTTGGACGTGCTGCAGTGTCTCCGCGACGTCGAGGGCCGTGAAGCCGTCGACCGGATGGAACGCGAACTCACCGGCCGCACTCTTCGTGTAGCAGCCGTCCAGGATCAAGGCATGAACGTGGATATTGAGATTCACGGCGCCGCCAAACCTCTGCAGGATGGTGACGGCGCCGCTTCGTCCGCCCGCGATGCCGTCCCAGGCCGCGCGCCGGCGCAGCGTCGCGAAGACGGCGTGGACGAAGACGCCGACAACGGCTCGGCAGAGGTCGTGATCCCAGGCCAGCCGGTAGCGCAGTCGAAGAGGCAGCGTCAGCACCCACTGCCGGACCGGGACATCCGGCAGCACCGCATCGACCAGGTGGGCGGCACGTTCCACCATACGACGCCCCCCGCAGCTCGGGCAGAACCCGCGGCCCTTGCACGAGAACGCCACCAGCCGCTCCGCGCCGCAGCCTCCACAACGGAACCGGGCGAAGCCGCCGGCGAGCCAGCCGCAGCGCAGGAAGTTCCGGAACTCGTCATCGACGAACGCCGGTAGGCCCGTCAGATTCTGCGACGGTCGCCCCAGGACCGGGTTGAAGAATCGTCGGTCCCCCCTGATGCCATCGTCACCGTCGGACGGCCGGGACCACCGGGCCAGATGCCCGCGTGACGTCAGGAGGCGCACCCTGGCGCTCCTGCCCGAAGCCGCTCGCGAGCTGGCCGGCTGCGACGGTGTCTGTCGCCCGCGGCGCGCTCACCGGAGCCGAACGCCCTCGGCATGAGGTGCGCGCAGCCAGTCCGCGTCGCCCACCCGGTCTGCGCACCATGCGCGACGTCGCGTTGCCGTCGTTCTTTCCGGGGTAGGCTCCTCCTTCATCCGACGGGCCTGAACCGTTCCACGAGCGCGGCGATCATCCCGTCCACGGTATAGATGGCGGGAACGATGGGATCGCGCACCCCGAGTGCCACCGCAGCCGCCGCCGTCACGGGTCCGATGGCGGCCACGACGGTCGTGTTCAAGAGGTCCGCCGCCTGCTCCTCGCCAATGAGCGACGCGAATCGACGCACGGCCGTCGGGTTGGTGAACGTGACCGCATCAATCGCGCCGTCCAGCAGCAGCCGATAGAGCTCCTGGGCCGCGGGCGAGTCGGGGTCGGCCGCGGCCGTGCGGTACGCGACCAGGTCGGTGACCGCCGCGCCGCGGCGGCCGAGATCGTCCGCGACGACGTCGAGGAAGTGATCCGGCCGGACGATCAGGATCCGCTGGTTGTCGATGGGGCCGTACGCCGCCATCGCCTGTCCGACGGCGTCGGCGCCAAGTTCCGCGACCACGACGTCAGCCTTGATGCCGCCGGCCGCCAGGCGATCGGCGGTGGATGTGCCGATCGCGCACACCGTGACCCGGCCGAGCGCGCGAAGGTCACGCGGCCCCCGGTGCAGCGCCGAGAGGAAACGCGCCACGGCGTTGGCCGACTCGAAGACCACCCACTGATACTGATCGACGGACGCCGCGGCGCGGTCGAGCGCCTCGGGATCCTCGGGTGGGGCCAGCCGGAAGGTCGGCGCCTGAATCGCCTGCGCCCCCAGGTTTTCCAGGCCGTCGATCAGTTCTCGTGCCTGCTCCTGCGACCGCGTCACGACAATCCGCCGGCCGAACAGCGGACGCTCGTCGAACCAGCGGAGGTGGTCGCGCAGGCCGACGACGCCGCCGATCACCACGATCGACGGGCCAGCCGGGCTGCCATCGGCCGTGAGGGTCCCGACCAGTTCGCTCACGGAGCCGGTCACCGTCCGCTGCACCGGCTGAGTGCCACTGTAGACGAGCGCCGCCGGACTCCTGGGCGGCAGGCCGTGATCCATCAGCTGCTGCAAGAGCGCCGTGGCCAGTCGGGCGCCGGCATAGCAGATCGTCGTGCCGTCGAGCCGCACCAGCGCGTCCCAATCGAGTTCGGGCAGAGCGCCGACATCGTCTTCCTGGCCCCGGATCAGGACAAGCGCGTCGCCCGCGCCGGGATAGGTAGCGGGAATCCCGGCATAGGCCGGGCTGCCGATCGCGGCTGGCACGCCGGGGACGACCTCGAACGGCACGCCCTGCTCGTGCAGGAACAGCGCTTCCTTGCCGCCGCTGTCGAACACGAACGGGTCACCCCACTTGAGGCGGGCGACGACGTGGCCGTCGCGCGCCTTCTCGGCGACCAGCATCGAGATGGCGTCCTGAGCGGTATCACGTTCGGCGGGAGCACCGGCGGCGATGCGCTCGGCTTCCGGTCGTGCCCAACGGAGCACGGCCTCGACGGCTGCGTCGTAGACGACGACGTCGGCCTCGGCCAGCAGGCGCATGCCGCGGGCGGTCACGAGCCCCGGGTCGCCCGGGCCCGCTCCGATCAGGTAGACGCGCCCGGGCACCGGGTCAGCGCCCCTTCGCGGGGCCGAAGTATCCAGCGCGCGTGCGCGCGACCCTGCTGGAGGGCTGCAGCTGGACTGCGACTTGCCGCCAGCCGCCGTCGCGCCTGGCATTCTTCGACGTGTAGCCGATGAGGTACTGGTGCGCCAGTTCGTCCGCGATCTGGTTGTAGATCACGGGAAGCTGGGCCGGGTCGTCCGCGACGAACACGCGACCGCCGGTCGTCTGGGCGAGGGCGCGCAGCACGTACTCCGCCTCGTTATAGCCACTCGGCCGCCCGTTGGACTTGTCGCGAATCGCCACGGCGTACACCATGACGTCCGACCGCTTCGCGGAGTCGAGCACGTCGTCCGACGTCTTGAGGCTTTCTGTGTTCTCGCCGTCCGACAACACGACCACGGCCTGGCGTCGGACGGCGTCGGCGGGACGCGGCCGCTGTCGATGCGCCTCGGCGATGCCGATGTACAACGCATCGTAGAGCGCCGTCCAGCCGCCGGGCCGGATCCGGCGAATCGCGCGCTCGAGTGCCTGCCGATCGCCGGTGAATCCCTGACGGATGCGCGTGTCGCTGGTGCTGTTGAAGTCGATGACCTGAGCGACGTCCTCGGGCCCGAGGCGCTGCACGAAGCCGATGGCGGCCTCCTGCGCGAGCGTCAATGTGCGCTCCATGCTGAGGCTGGAGTCGAGCAGCAGCGACAACGCCACCGGCTGCGGATCGCTGGCGAACACCGAAATCGTCTGGGGAGTCTTGTCCTCGAACACGAGGAAATCGTCCCGGCCGAGGCCCGCCAGGGGCTTGCCCCTGGCGTCGGCCACCGTCACGCTCAGCAGCACGGTGTCCGTGCCGCCGCGAAAGACTTGAGCGTGGGCGGCGCCTGCCGCCGCGCCGGCGAGCGCGAGCGCGGCGCAGGCGATCGCCGCTCGGGTCATTTCACGGCCCACTGCGGCGCCACGACCGTGCCCGACTTGCCCTGCAGCCGGACTTCCAGCTTCTTGGGCACGGGCGCGCCGGCCGGGCGCGCGTAGCTCACGGCGTAGCGCTGGGAGATCATCGTGAGCACGCGCGAGAGCATGGGGCCGACGCCCTGCTTCGATCCGACGCGGCGCTCGACACCGCCGCTGCGGCGGCTGACATCACCCATGACATAGCCGCGATCGCGCAACTTGTTCACGTCTTCCGCGCTCGCCGATTCGTTCATCATCGACGTCAGATCACCAAGGGACAGGTCGGTTCCGCCACGAGCGCCGAAACCTCCGCCGCCGCCCCCGTCGCCCACAGGCCCCATCTGACTGCGCATCTGCGGCTGCAGCACGACGCTCCAGAGCGACGCCCCTGCCGCCTTCACCTGCGCCTCAACCACTTCACCCTTGCGTTCGGCGACTTCGAGGTTGTCCTCGACCAGGAAGGCGACGATGGCCGGGCGCGGCGCGTTGCGCGCCCGCAGCTCTCCCGCCGAGAGGTACACCGCTTCGAGGAAGCTCGCGCCGGGCCCCGGACGCCCCGCGAACACCGCCAGGGCGGCGTCGAAGGACGTGATGTTGGCCGAGAAGTCCACGCGACGGGTGGGCGGCTCGCCGAGGGTCCAGTACGCGACCTCGGTGCCGGGCATCACCTTCATGGCCTCGCGGAACACCGCGGGCAGCATCTTGCGGAAGTCCTGCACCATGGACAGGGCGTCCACCGCCCGCCCGTCGTCGATGAGCAGGGCCAGATGGCTGGGTGGCGGCGCGGCCGCGACCTGCAGGATCGCGCGGTCCTGGTTGTCTTCCCGGACACGGAAGTTCTCGGCGACAAGGCCGGCGACCGGCACGTCGTTTCTGCCGGTCACGCTGACATACACCGTGTGCCCGCCGACCTCGGTCTGCTGAGCCCGTGGGGCCGGAGCAACGAGCGGCACGAGGCCGAGAGCGACGATCGCGACAACGAAGCGGCGAGTCATAGGAGCTCCTGTCTGATGAAGGCCGGTCGCGACCCGACCTCAGGCCTTACGAAGTTCGACGACTGAGCGCGGCGCGGCGCTTACTGGCCAGCCACGAGGCGGCCTCCACAAATTGGAAGTAGTCGCTGAAAGTATACCGGGTACCATAGCGGGGTGAGCCCCGAAGTTCCTGACCCGGGACCGCCTGAAAGTACGCCGGATTCGACGGCGAAGCGGGCCGCCCAGGCCCGACTGGAGGCCCTGCGGACCTTCGGGACGCTCGGAACCCTCGGCCTGTCGGTCGTCATCGCGCTCGTGCTCGGCGTGGCGCTCGGCCTCTGGCTCGATCGGCTCACCGGCTGGTCGCCGACGTTCTTCATCGGGGGCTTCCTGCTGGGCCTGGCCGCCGGCGTGCTCAACATCTACCGGACGATGCGGAGGCTCCAGAAATGACGACGCCCGAGGCGTCGTCGACGGAAGCGCTGCTCGGCCGCGTGGGGCGTCGTGCGTTCGTCCTGACGGGCGTGGCAACGCTCGTGGCCGGGGTCCTGCCGTCGGGCGGTCTCGGGACCGCCGCGGCGGTGGCCGGCGGCGCTGCGTTGTCACTGGTCAGTTTCTGGGCCATCCGGCGCGGCGTGACAGGTCTGGTCGACGCCGTGCTTGCACGGCCCGACGTGCCGCCGGCGCAGGCGCAGCGGCTCCATTTTCTGGCCCTGTTCGTGCTGCGGTACGCTTTACTGGCCGGAATGGCGTACGTTATGATTGCCCGCTTGCGTTTGTCCCCGCTTGGGCTGCTGTGCGGCGCGTCCGTCACGATGCTGGCGGCGGCTGCCGAGTTGACGCGACGCTTCCGACCTTCCTGATCCGGCCGCATGGAGCAACTCGAACATCCCCTGCTGATCGTTGACTGGGTCAACGCGCTCCTTGCTCCCCTGTTCGCGCCGTTGCTCGCACGCTTCGGCGTGCACGCCGAACTCGGGCATCACCTGATTCCGAACTACCTGGTGATGAGCGGTCTCGTCGTGCTGGGCTTCCTGGTGCTCGGGCTGATCATCCGGTCGCGTCTCTCCGTGGAACACCCGAGCCGCGCTCAGATCGTGCTCGAGGACATGGTCCTTGGCGTCGTCGGCATGCTGGATCAGTTCATCGGGCCGAAGGGGCGCACCTTCCTGCCGCTCGTGGGCGCCCTGGGCGCGTTCATTCTGGTGGGGAACTACCTCGGGCTCGTGCCCGGCTTCATGGCGCCGACGAGCAACATCAACGTCACCGTCGGGTGCGCGATCACGGCGTGGGTGTACTACCACTTCCAGGGGATCAAGGCGCAGGGGCTCATCGGCTATATCAAGCACTTCGGCGGACCGGCGGGTGTGCCGGCCGCGATGGCGCCGGTCTTTTTCGTCATCGAGATCATCAGCCACCTGTCGCGGGTGCTGTCGCTCTCGCTGCGGTTGTTCGGCAACATCTTCGGCGAGGAACTCGTCATCATGATCCTGGCGATGATCATCCCGTTCCTGATCCCCCTGCCCATGATGGCGCTCGGGCTGATCACCGGCGGGCTGCAGGCATTCATCTTCGTGCTGCTGACGATCATCTACCTGCAGGGGGCGGTGGTCATCGAGCACCACGACGATCATGGGGCGCAGGGCGCGCATGACGCGCATCCGATGCCCGCCGCGGCGTAACGCGCCGGCCGGGAACGAACCAACGTGTTTTCAGGAGGACAGGACGTGAGCAAGCGTGTCGTTGTGGCAGGGATGGGACTACTGCTGGCGCTGATCGCCGCGCCGGCCTACGCGCAGGGACCGGAAGCGGCCGCGTCGGGCGGCGGGCTGAACATCGCCGTGGCGTCGATTCTGACCGCCGGGTTCGCGCTCGGGATCGCCGCCGGGCTGGGCGCGATCGGCCAGGGCCGCGCCATCGGATCGGCCGCCGAGGCGATTGCCCGCAATCCAAGCGCCTCGGGCGAGATCCGCGGCGTGCTGATTCTGGGGTTGGTGTTGATCGAGTCGCTCGTCATCTACGTGCTGC
>CAZFAT010000298.1:0-10837 GCA_964517075.1 uncultured Solibacteraceae bacterium | reverse complement strand
GGAAGGACCCGCGGGCGCGGCGCGAGCTCGATGATCTGTTCTCGCAATCCGGGAGCGCGGATGGGCGCTTCCTCGATGCGGGCATGGGTGACCACGATTGGGACGTCAACGAGATGCCCTACTGGGACGACGGCACGCCGCGGCTCGAGTGGGCGTACGAGACGGCTGTGGCGCGCGCGGCGGTGCAGGAATCCGACGCCGCCACCGCTGACACCGCCGAAACCGCCACGCGAGAGGCCGGCGACGGCCGGACCGGCGCCCTGGATCGAGGGGCCCGCGGCTCGATGAAGCCGGACGGTCCGTCCCTGCTCGCCGCGACACGTGGTCAACCCGGAAGTTTTTCGTCGTTGCTGTTTGGCCGCCAGGCGGCGAATGACGATGCGGCGGCGACGGCCCCCCGCGCGACGGGGACGTCGAACGCGGCGCTCACTGCGGCGCTGCGTCGCGAAGTGGTGCACGCGCGCACGGACGTCGGCGCGGCGAACCGTATGCCGGCGACGCGACGGTCGCCTGAGCCGAACCGTGGTCGGGCCGCCGGGCCGGGCGTGGCGGCGACCGGCCTCCGGCACGACACGTCGAGCGCGGGGCGGCCGCCGGCGGTTCCGGACGCGCGCCGCGTCCTGCTCCACGATTTCTTCATCCGGCCGGCCGAGAGCGCGCCCGCCGCGCCACAACCATGACCGAGGCTTCCGTCGCCGATCAGGTGGACATCTTCCGGGAGCGGTTCGACCGGATCGTCCAGGAAGTCTCGCGGCGCATCGTCGGCCAGGACGAGGTGGTGCGATTCACGGTGATCAGCCTGCTCGCCGGCGGCCACGTCCTGCTCGAGGGGATTCCCGGCGTCGGCAAGACCAGTCTCGTTCGCGCCCTTTCTGACGTGCTGCATCTGCGGTTCTCGCGGATCCAGTTCACGCCCGATCTGATGCCCGCCGACATCGTCGGCACGAACATCGTGCAGGAACATGCCCACGGCGGCACGTTCTTCGAGTTCCAGCCGGGACCGATTTTTGCCAACATCGTGCTGGCCGACGAGATCAACCGCGCCACGCCGCGAACGCAGTCGGCCCTCCTCGAGGCGATGCAGGACCTGAGCGTGACCGTCGGCAAGACGACCTATCCGCTCGAGCAGCCCTTTCTGGTGCTGGCGACGCAGAACCCCCGCGACATGGAGGGCACGTATCCGCTGCCCGAGGCGCAACTCGACCGCTTCTTCTTCAAGTTGCGGGTGGGATATCCGGATGAGGCCGCCATTCACGAAATCCTGCATCGGATGGCGCAAGGCACGGCGGACGTCGCGCGCGGGATGGATGCGCTCGAGATCCTCGAGATGCGGCAGGTGGCCCGGTCGGTGCCCATCGCCGGACCAGTGCAATCCTACGCGGTGCGGCTGACGCTCGCCACGCATCCGGACGCGCCGCAGGCGACGCCCCTCGTCAAGCGTTACGTCCGGTACGGCGCGAGCCCGCGCGCCGCGCTCGCGCTCGTCCTCGGCGGGAAAATCCACGCCCTCACGTGCGGCCGGCCGTTCGTCTCCATCGAGGACATCCAGGCCGTCGCGTTCCCCGCGCTGCGTCACCGCCTGCTCCTCGGGTTCGAGGGCGAGGTCGAACGGATCGAGCCGGACGCGCTCATCCGCGAGCTCATCGCGGCGTCGTGAGGACGTTCGACGCCGACTTTCTCCGCGCGCTCGATCAGCTCCGGTTCGCCTCGACGCGCGCGTTCACTGGTTCGGGGCGAGGCGACCGGCGCGGCCGGCACCGTGGTCAGGGCGTCGAGTTCGCCGATTATCGCCCGTACGCCCAGGGCGACGACTTCCGGCACATCGACTGGAAGGCCTACAAGCGCCTCAATCGCCTCCTGCTGCGTCTCTTCGACGAAGACCAGGACCTCCGGATCTATCTGTTCCTCGACGCCAGCCAGTCGATGGCCGTTCATGGCAAGTTCGACTACGCCGTGCGAGTCGCCGCGGCGCTCTGCTACGTCGGGCTGGCCCATCTGGATCGCGTGGCTCTGCTGCCGTTTGCCGAGCGTCTCGGCGCGGGCACCCCCACCGGCAACGCCCTGCCGAGCATCGGCCGGGTGCTGGAACTGCTGGAGGGACTGACCGCGGACGGTCGCACCGACCTGTGGCAGTCGATGCAGGAGTTCGCGTCGCGGCCGACGCGTCCAGGGCTGGCCGTCGTGATCTCGGATTTCCTCGATCCGGCCGGTTGTGAGCGGCCGCTCGCGCTGCTGACGGCGCGCGGCCACGAGGTGATGGCCGTCCACGTCGTCGCGGCCGCCGACCGCGCCGATGCCGATGACCTCGCCGAGATGGACCTGGTGGATGCGGAGACCGGCGAGCAGCGCCGGGTCGAGGTGACGCCCGGCTTGCGGGCCGCGTACGCGCGGGCCTGGACCGCATTCGACGCCGGACTCGTGGCGGCGTGCGCCAGGAGCCGGGCGGGCTACTTGAAAGCCGACGTCGACCTGCCGTTCGAGCGCACCGTGCTCTACACATTTCGCAGCGGCCGCCTGTTCGAATGACGTTCCTGTTCCTACCACCCTGGCTGGCGTGGCTGCTGATCGCGGCAGTCGCGGCAGCGTCCGCCGCCTTGTTCGCCATTCGCCCCCGTCCGCCGCGCCGCGTGGTCCCGTCGTTGATTGTGTGGCGGCGCGTCCTCGATGAGGCCGCTCAGCGTTCCTGGTGGGATCGTGTCCGGTGGGTCGTGTCGCTGATGCTGACGCTGCTGGTCGCCGTGGCCATCGCCGCGGCGTTCTCGAGACCGGCGCCCGGCCGCCGCGCGCCGGCGGCGGGCCGCGTCCTCATCGTGTTGGACTCGTCCTGGACGATGCGCGCGCGCATGGCGGCGGAACGCACGCGCTGGGACCAGGCGATGGCCGGCGCGCAGGCGCTCGCCCGCGCGTCCCGCGGGGGCGAGGTCGCGCTGGCGACCACGGCCGATGGTGTGATCGAAGGGCCGACCTCGGACCTGGCGCTCGTGCGGAGTGCGTTCGGCCGCCTGCGGCCGAGCGGGGGTGTCGAAGGCGCGTGGCCACAGGTGGCGGGCGTCACCGCCGTGCACTTCTTCACCGATGGCGCGCTCGCGCGGATCACTCCGGCCGATGTGATCGTGCACAGCGTGTTTGCGCCAGCGCCCAACGTGGCGATTACCGCGTTCGAGGTGCAGGCCGCGCGCGGATCGAGCGGCACGACCAGCGTGTTCGTGGCGGTGGCGAACCATGCCCCCAGGTCGCAGACCGTTCGTGTCACCGTCGGCCGGGCGTCGCAGATCCTGTTCGATCGGCCGCTCGACATGGGCGCGGGCGAGACTCATCGCGAGGTCATCGGTGTGCCATCGGCCGGCGATCCGCGGTTTCGGGCCCACGTGAATGCGGCCGAGAACGCACTCCAGCTCGACGACGACGCCACGGCGTGGCTGTGGACCGCCGAGCCGCTGCGCGTCGCGGTGGTCGGCCCGCCGGGTCCGTTGCCGGCGCTTCTCGCGCGAGACGCCAGCCTGCGTGTCACCGCGGTGGAACCCGCCGGGTACGCGCAGGTGAAAACGGACGTGTGGGTGTTCGACGGCTGGCTGCCCGCCGAGCCGCCGTCGAAGCCGGCGCTCCTGATCGATCCCCCGGCGTCACCCTGGCTGGGCAAACGCGGCCCCGAAGAGACCAACCCGGTCTGGCCCGCCGGCGGGGTGCATCCCATCCTCGAGGGTGTCGATCACGCGCTGGTGCACATCGGCCACGCGCGTCCGGTCGTCCGGCCGACGCTCCGGCCGGTGGCCCTCTCCGAGCAGGGCACTCCACTGGTCGCGGTCGAAGACACCCGCACGAACCGGCACGTCGTCCTCGGGTTCCAGATCGCCGACTCGAACCTCGCGCTGACACCGGCGTTCCCCGTCCTGATGGGCAACGCCATCGACTGGCTGGGGCGTCCTTCGCGCGATCTGCATCGTCAACCCGGACCGGCCGTGCTCCCGGGGGCCACCGTGCGGGTCCTCGCACCGGACGGCGGCCTCGTGCCGCTCACACGGCTCGCGGATCGCATCACGGCGAACCTCGAGGCGCCCGGCCTGTATCTCGTGCAGTCCAGCGACGGGCAGAGCGTCGTGCGTGTCACGCTCGGCGACATGGGCCGATCGAACCTGCTGGTCAGCAGCGTCGCGGGCGGTTCGCCGTCTCCGCCAGCGGCACCGGCGGGGGAGGGCCGGCCCTGGTGGATCTATGCCGCGATTGTCGCGTTCGCCCTCGTCACCGTCGAGTGGATCACGTGGCAGCGACGGGTGACGGTGTGAGATGACCGTCGATCTGGGTTGGCCCGCGGCGCTCTGGCTTCTCACGCTCGTGCCGCTGATCTGGCTCGTCCGGGCGCTGGCTGTGGGTGCTCGCCGGCGGGCGGTCCTGGCCGTGGTGCGCTCGGCGGTGCTGGTGTGTCTCGCGGTCGCGCTGGCGCAGCCCGTGCTGTCGCGGCCGGCGTCGCGCGTGGCGCTGATCTGTCTGGTCGACGCGTCCCACAGTGTGTCGTCGGCCGCGATCGACGCCGCGGCCTCGGCTATCGACGAGATGGAGGCGACTCTCCGGCCCGACGCCGTCCGGATCCTGGTGTTTGGCGCGCGCGCGGCCCGGGTGGCCGACGCTGACGCGCTGCGCCGCCTGGCGACGCCAGCCGCGCGTGGCGACTTCGACTGGCTCGTGTCGGCGGAAGCCACGAATCTCGAGCAGGCGCTCGCGGCGGCGCGCGCCGAGATTCCGGCCGGGATGAACGCGCGCATCGTCCTGTTCTCCGACGGCCACGAGACGGAGGGCGACAGCCGGCGCATCGTCGAGCGTCTCGCGGCCGAGCACGTGCCCGTGTTCACGCGGGCGCTGGCCGTGCGCGATCTGCAGGACACCTGGATCGAGGCGGTTCGGGTGCCGCGCACGGCGCTTGCCGAGACCGCCACGGCCGTCGAGGTCGTCCTCGGATCGCAGGCGGTGCGCCCGGTGACCGTGACCGTGCGCGAGGGGGCGCGGGCATTGGCCACGACCACGCTCGACGCGGGCCTTGGGGTCTCGATCGTCTCGCTGGACGTCCGGTTCGACACACCCGGTCCGCACCTGATTGAGGCCGTCCTCGCGCCGAGGGGCCCGGCCCGAGACGCCCTGGAGGACAACAATCGGCTCCTCACGGAGGTCGTGGTCGAACCGCGGCCGCGAGTGCTCTATGTGCACGCCGGCGACGGCGGTATCCCCGTGGCGGCGCGGGTGCTGGCCGAGACGGGATTCGAGCTCACCGACGCGCGACCGCAGGCGTTGCCGGTGACCGCCGAGGCGCTGGATCGGTGGGATGTGATCCTGCTCAGTAACCTCGCCCGCCCGCTGCTCTCGACCGAGGCAATGTCGGCGATGGCGGTCTGGGTGGAGGAGCGCGGCGGCGGCCTGCTGTTCGTCGGCGGCCCGGCGCTCGTCGCCGACGAACAGCAAGCGGATCAGCCCGACTACCGCCGCACGGAACTCGAACGCGTGCTGCCCGTGACGTTCGATCGCGAGGACGAAGCGGACGTCGCGCTCGTCATCGTGCTCGATCGCTCCTGGAGCATGAACGGCCTCGCGATGGAGCTGTCGAAGACCGCGGCCGAGGCCGCGGCGAACACGCTCGAGCCCGCGCACCTCGTGGGCGTGCTCACCTTCAGCAATCAGGCGACGTGGGACGTGCCGCTCGCGCGCCTCCGCGAGAGCCGGCCGACGCTGCACGAGGCCATCGCCCGCATCCGGGCGAGCGGCCCCACGGACATCTATCTGGCCTTGTCACAGGCCTATGACGCGCTCGCCAGCACCCGGGCCCGGGCGAAGCACCTCATCCTTCTCTCGGATGGCCAGACCGACGTGGCGGACTTCGAGGGGCTGATGCGGAAGATGACGGACGCGCGCGTCACGGTGTCGTCGGTCGCCCTGGGCGCTGAGGCCGACGTGGCACTGCTCCGGAATCTGGCGACGTGGGGCGGCGGGCGCAGCTACGTCGTGCAGGACGCGCAGGAGGTGCCGGAGATCTTCGTCAAGGAGGCGAAGAGCGCGGCGTCGCAGGGGGCGGAAGAGACGGACGGCATCCGTCCGCGACCGGGTGCGACCGCGCTGTTGCGCGATCACGCCGACTTTCCGGTGCTGCAGGCGCACAATCCGGTCACGCGCAAGCCCGGCGCGATCGATCTGCTCGCGACGTCGCGCGGCGAGCCCCTGCTGACCCTGTGGCCGGCGGGTCTCGGCCGGACGGCCATGTTCGCCGCCGACGTCGACGGCCGCTGGACCCGCGACTGGCCGACCTGGCCGGCCTTTGGCGCATTTCTCGGGACGATGGTCCGATCGCTCGCGCCTCGCGATCGGCCTCCGCGCGCGCTCAGCGTCATCGCCGGCGACCGGCAGGGGACGCTTCGGGTGCTGCACGTGGCGCTGGACGCGCGGGATGGCGAGGGACGCGCGGAGAACCTGCTGGATCCCGTCGTCGACATCCGGACCGCCGGCCAGCCCCCGGCCAGGGTCGCGCTCCTCCAGGTCGGCCCCGGCCGATACGAGTCGCGCGTCGTGGCCGACGCGACCGAACCGTTGACGTTCGCGCTCGCCGGCGCTCCCGCGGGCGCCGGGACCACCCGCATTCTGGCCGCCGACCACGCCGCCGAATACCGGTTCGGGGAACCCGACGAACGGCGACTGGCCGAGATCGCGCTGGCCACGGGCGGCACGGCGGACGTCACGGCCGCCGATCTCAGCCGCGCTGTTCGCACGGCGTCGGCCGCGCGTCATCCGGTTGCGCCCTGGATGCTCCTCGCCGCGCTCGCGGCCTGGCTGGCGGACGTCGGCGTGCGGCGGCTGCTCAGAGGGAGCGACGTCGCGCGTCGGAGTATTGACGCCTGAAGTATCCGCGGCTTACGCTCTCACGCGTGCGGAATCAGACCGGGAGAGACCGATGACGCGATCGTGGAGTGGCTTAGTCGGCGCAGCAGCAGTGATGCTCGTCACGGGCGTCGTGGTGTACGGCCAGCAGCAGCCACCGGCCGGTGGGCGCGCCGGCGGACGCGGCGGTGCGGCGGGCGCGCCAGCGGCGCCGGCGGTGCCGCAGTTGCCCCAGGTCAGTCGCAGGCCGCCGGTGGACGCTGCGGCGTCGGCGGCAGGCAAAGCGCTTTGGACGATGCACTGCATCACGTGTCACGGGACCAACGCGCGCGGCACGGAGACCGGTCCGAACCTGATTCGCACCGAGACGATCAACTACGACCGCGCCACGCCTGAACGCCCGGGCACAGGCCAGGTGCTCGGGCCGTTTCTGAAGAAGGGACATCAGACGCAGAGTGGCAAGGACAGCGCGACGTTCACAGCCGACGAAATCATGCAGCTGGCGCAGTTTCTCAGCGAGCGTGTCAACGAGACGATGCGGGGCTCACCGACCTATATCGTGCTGAACGAGAACGTGCTGACGGGCGATCCGAAGGCGGGTGAAGCGTTCTTCAAGGGCGCGGGCGGCTGCACGAAGTGTCATAACGACAAGGAACGGAACCTGGCGGGCATCGGCTCACGGATTACTAGCGCGCAGCAGCTTCAGGCGCGGGTGCTGTATCCCGGACCCGCCGGGGGGCGTGGTGGCCGCGGCCGAGGGGCGCCGGCGCCCGTGGCGTCTGGACCGCCGAACCCGCTCGCGCCCGTCACCACGATCGCGCTGCCCGGGCAGAGCCCGATGAACGTCACGGTGGTGGAGGAGGACGCCTTCATGATCACGTTCGTGGATTCCTCGGGCACGATGCGAACGGTGCGCAAGGGGCCCACCGTGAAGATCACCGTCACCAATCCGATGCAATGGCACCTCGACTTTGCCGATCGGCTGGAAGACACGCAGATGCACGATCTCACCGCCTATCTCTGGAGCCTGAAATGAAGCGTCTCATTCCCATCGGTGCGCTGCTCGCGGTGACCGCCCTCGGAGCGGTCCTGACCGCGCAGAGCCAGGGACCGCGGCTGAACGTCACCAACGAGAACCTGCTCAAGCCGACGCCGGACATGTGGCCGAGCTACTTCGGCGACTACACCGGCCGGCGGTTCAGCCCGCTGACGAAGATCAACGACAAGACCGTCAAGCACCTGAGCCTGGCCTGGATGACCGAGATCACGCCGGGCGCCGGCGGGGGCGGCGGCGGCATCAAGGCGACCCCGCTCCTCTTCAACGGCGTCCTGTATTTCTCGACGCCCGACAACGCGTATGCGCACGACGCGCGCACCGGGCGCCAGATCTGGCAGTACATCTGGCCGCGCAACCGCGGCGGCATCCACATCGGCAACCGCGGCGTCGCCATCTTCGGCAACACCCTGTACTTCTCGACGCCCGACTGCAACCTCGTCGCGCTCGACGCGAGCACCGGGAAAGAGCTCTGGTACAAGGAAATCTGCTCGCTCGAGATGGTCTACTACTCGTCGGTGTCGCCGCTGGTGGTCAAGGACAAGCTGATTGTCGGCGTGAGCGGCGACGACCTTGACATGCCGGGCTACATGGATGCGCGCAACCTCCAGACGGGCGATTTGATCTGGCGCTGGTACGTGACGCCGCAGAAGGCGGACGACCCTGGGATCGAGAGCTGGCCGAATCTCGACATGGCCAAGCATGGCGGCGGCATGACCTGGCAGCCGTTTACCTACGATCCGGACGCGAACCTGATCTACGTGGCGACGGGCAATCCGCAGCCTGTCATCGCGTGGAAGAACCGGCCCGGCGCCAACCTCTTCACGGGATCGGTCGTGGCGGTCAACGCCGACACGGGCAAGATGGCGTGGTATTTCCAGACCTCGCCGCGCGACACGCACGATCTCGACTCCACCCAGGCCGCCGTGTTGATCGACCTGCCGGCCAAGGCCGGCCTGCCCGGCAATGGCAAATACATGGTCCAGGCGAACCGCGCCGGCTGGTTTGTCGTCGTCGATCGCTCCACGGGCCGGGCGCTGGTGTCGACCGAGTACATCAAGACGAAGCAGTTCCTGGGCACGGATGAGCGGGGCCAGCCGATTCCGAATCAGGCCAAGGACCCGACACCGGACGGCACGATCTCCACCAACAGCGCCACGAACTGGTTCCCGCCGGCGTACAACCCGATCACGGAACTTTTCTATGTCAACGCGGCGCGGAGCTTCGGCATCTACTACGTCTACGATCTGACCGACAACCCGATGGGGTGGGGCGGTGGCGGAGGCGGTGGCGGAGCCGCCGGAGGCGAGCCCCCGTCGGTCAAGGCGATCGATGTGAGGACCGGCAAGATCCGCTGGGCCACGCCCAGATTCGGCGGCGGCGGGGGGCTGCTGACGACTGCCGGCAACCTGGTCTTTGGCGGCGCGTCGGGCGGCCTGCAGGCCTACAACGCCACGACCGGTGAGCCGTTGTGGGTGGCGAAGATCGGCAACGTCAGCAACGGGCCGATGACCTACCTGCTCGACGACCGGCAGTACGTCGTCGTGGGCGCGGGCAACCGCCTCTTCGCGTTCGTGTACAACGAATAAAGATCCGGGGACTTCGTCCCCGGACCCCTTACACGCTCGCTTGCGGGGACCCCGCCGCCCCGCGCCGCTCGCGTGGCCGCCGACCAGCCCCGATGGAGCCGCCGACCTTCAGGTCGGCGGGCACACGGAACAAGCGGGCCAATCCTGACCGCCTGCGTCAGGCTGCGGCGAGTCCGCCGTAGCTTCTGCCGAAGGCGGACGGTCGGTTCCTCCATCCCGCGCCGATCGGGCACACAATGGAGCCGCCGACCTTCAGGTCAGCGGTTGAGATGCCCCACGCGCTTCCCACCTTCGCCGACGTCGAAAGCGCCGCACGCCAGGGCGCCGGCATCGCCCATCGGACGCCTGTGGTTACCTCGCGCAGCGTGGACGCGCGCGCGCGGGCGCGCGTGTTCTTCAAGTGCGAGAACCTCCAGCGGGCCGGCGCCTTCAAGTTCCGCGGCGCCTACAACGCCCTGTCCCGTCTGTCCGCGGCCGAGCAGCGCCGCGGCGTCGTCGCGTACTCGTCGGGCAATCACGCGCAGGCGGTCGCGCTCGCCGGGCAGATCCTCGGCATTTCGCGTGTCATCGTGATGCCGGAGGATGCGCCGGCGGTCAAGCTCGCGGCCACGCGTGAATACGGCGCGGCGGTCGTGCGCTATGACCGGGAGCGCGACGATCGCGAAGCCATCGGCGCGCGGCTGGCCGCCGACCGCGGCCTGACGCTGATTCCCCCCTACGATCACCCGCACATCATCGCGGGGGCCGGCACCGCCGCACGCGAACTGTTCGAGGAGGTTGGCCCGCTCGACGTGCTGCTGGTGCCGTGCGGCGGCGGCGGCCTGCTGTCGGGATCGGCGCTGGCCGCCGCGGCCCTCTCGCCCGGCTGTCGCGTCATCGGCGTCGAGCCGGCGGCGGGCGATGACGCCACGCGCTCGTTCCGGTCGCACACGCTCCAGACATCGCACAATCCGCCGACCGTCGCCGATGGCGCGCGGACGCCGTCGCTCGGCACGTTGACCTTTCCCCTGGTGCTCGATCTCGTCGCCGACATGCGCACGGTGGACGACGCGGCGCTCCTGCGCGCGATGTTCTATCTGTGGGAACGGCTCAAGCTGATGGTGGAACCGACGGGCGCCTTGGGCGCCGCGGCGCTCTTCGAGGGCGGCGCCGCCGACGGCGCCGAGCGGGTTGGCGTCATCCTCAGCGGCGGGAACGTGGATTTGTCGCAGATCGCTGAATGGCGGGCGATCACTGGTGGAACGGCCGACCTCGGAAATGGAGCCGCCGACCTTCAGGTCGGCGGAACAACATTTGCTCCTGACTTTCCGCATGGGACATCCAGCGCGGCTGGACCAGA
>CAZFAT010000297.1:0-12833 GCA_964517075.1 uncultured Solibacteraceae bacterium | reverse complement strand
CAAACAGTCGCATGGTCCCTCCGGGAAACGAACGCGCACCACTGGGCAGCCGACCGGCGGGGGAGGTTGTGTGGCCCTCCGCTACTGCTGCTGGGACGAGAGGGAACGAGGAGCGACTCGATCAGCTCGTGAGATGCAAGCGGCAGGCCAGATCGGCAGCTTGATGAGCATATCCGGTCGGGTCCGTCTTTGGCAACCGGCCGGCGGGGCGGTCCGACGGCATTTGGGGTATAGTCGCAGGCGTTGCTTCCCTGGGCCTGCCGCGACCTCGGCGCCACTTTGCGCCGAGCCATCAGCCCCCGACAACTCCATGCGAGGCGGTGACTGAACGTGCGCGTCCACCTGATTAATCCCAGCAAAGTGTCCTTCGGCGTGGCGGTGATCACCCCCCGCTGGCTCTACGTGCTCGCGGCGGCCACCGGCACGACCTGGGGCGATCCCAACCTGGTCGACGAGACGCTCGAACATCTGGACCCCTCGGTCATCAACGCCGGCGACGTGGTCGGCATCGGCATCCACACGGGCAACGCGCGGCGCGGGTACGAGATCGGCCGCGAGGCGCGCCAGCGCGGCGCCTGGGTCGTCTACGGCGGCATTCACGCCACGCTGTTCCCCGAGGAAGTGCACGAGCACGGCGCGGCGCACGCCGTGGTCAAGGGTGACGGCGACATCATCTGGCAGAAGGTCGTCAGCGACTGCGTGGCCGGCCAGCCGCAGCGCCTCTACGACGGCGGACGGATCGGCGGCGACGAGTTCATTCCCGCGCGCTGGGATCTGCTGCCCAAGGCCAGCTACATGTGGGCCTCGGTGCAGACCGTCCGCGGCTGCCCCAAGCACTGCTCGTTCTGCTCGGTCTGGCGGACGGACGGCCAGCAGCCGCGCATGCGCCACGTCGATCGGGTCGTGTCCGAGGTCGTCGAACTGCGGCGTCTCGGCTTCCGCTTCATCGCGCTGGCCGACGACAACTTCTATCCCGTGCCGTTGAGCGACCTCGCGGCCGCGCGGCGCCGCGCCGATCCGACGCGGCTGCACGAGCTGGAGGCGCTGCGCGCCGAGCGGTTCGAGCTGATGGAGCGCCTCTCGACACTGCCGAGCGACCTCGTCTTCTACACGCAGATCACGATGGAGGCGGCCGAGGATCCGGCATTTCTGGAAGCCATGCGCAAGGCGCGCATCCGCGGCGCGCTCGTCGGCGTCGAGGCGGTCACGCCCGAGGGGCTCAAGGACGTCTACAAGGGCTTCAACTTCGCCGGCGAGGAACTGGTCACGCGCCTGCGCGAGTTCCGCAAGCACGGCGTCCACATCCTGGGCTCGTTCATCTTCGGGCTGCCGAGCGATCGCGCCGAGACGTTCGACACGACGCTGGCGCTGGCCGATCGCGCCGACCTGACGTTCGCCCAGTTCGTGCTGCTGACGCCCTTCCCCGGGACGATCGACTTCGAGAAGTGGGCCAAGGAGGAAGCGCTCACCGGCCGCCGCGTCGATGGCGTGCCGTTGACGAGCCACTGGCTCATCCCCGAGCAGCGCCGGCCCAAGATCTACGTGGCCCACCCGACGATGTCCGCGACCGAGATTCGCGAGCGCACGCAGAAGGTCTGGGACCAGTTCTACAGCTTCCGCCGCGTCTGGGCGCGGTCGCGCGTGGTGAAGTCGCTGAAGTTCCGGCTCGCCTTCGTGCTCGTGTCCAAGCTCTATCGCCAGATGTACGCGAACACCGGCATCGCGACCGACAGCGCACGCGTGCACCGATCGGCGCGCTGGGCCCGCGTGCTCGGCCGCGCCTGCCGCCGGCTCTTCGTCGCCCAGCCAATGCCGGACCTGGCGATGCCGCCGCCCTCCCGCTGAGCCCCTGGTGTCGACGCCGCCGGCCTCCGGTGCGCGGCGGCGCTACTTCTCTGAGATGTAGTACAGGTATCGATAGCCTCGCAGGTAGAGTTCCCCCTCCACCAGCGCCGGTGACGCGTCGAAGCCGTCCGTGAGCGTGTTCACGGCGAGCTGTTCGAACGCCGGCCCATTCTTCAGGACGACGGTCGCGCCTTCGCGGCCGGTGATGTAGACGCGGCCCGCCGCGCCCACCGGCGACGCGAAGATGTTCGGCGTCGCCTCGAGCCGCTGCAGCGCGTAGTGCGGCTTGCCGGTCTTCGCGTCGAACACCGACAGGATGCCGGTGTTGCCCTTGAGCACGTAGAGGATGCTGTCGTAGACGAGCGGCGACGGCACGTACGGCGTGTCACGGTCGAGCGTCCAGATCACCGCCGGCGTGGCGGTGATGTCCCCCTTCGCGTCGGCCAGACGGATGGCCTTGAGGCTGTTGCCACGGAAGCCGCTGGTGAGAATCGCGATGCCGTCCTCGTAGACGGGCGACGGAATCACGTTCATCGTCAGCCCCGCGGACTCCCACACGACGTCGCCGGTGGCGAGGTCGTAGCTGTGGATGCGGTTCATGGCGCCCACGATGACCTGCGGCCGGCCGTTGACCTCGACGACGAGCGGCGTCGCCCACGTGTCAATCTCGTCACGACTCTTCCGCCAGAGCTCCTCGCCCGTCCGCTTGTCGAGCGCCACGATGAACGACGACTTCGGCGTGAACTGGTCCCACACCTGCACGAGATACCGGCCGTGCAGCGCCGGGGTCGATCCTTCGCCGAACTGATTGCGCATCGTCTTGTCGCCGAGGTCCTTCTGCCAGACGAGCGTGCCGTTCATGTCGTAGGCGAAGAGGCCGCGCGACTCGAAGTTCGCGATGACGTGCTCGCCGTCGGTCACGACCGACGAGCTGGCGTAGGTGCCGTTGTCGGCGTGCGTGTCCTCGTGCGTGGCTTCTTCCTTCGCCACGCGCTCCCAGGCAAGCTTGCCCGCCGCCCGGTCGAACGCCATCACGACGAACTTGTGCTTCATGCCGGCCTTGACCTGACGGCCGGGCACCTCGGGCACCGCCGTGGACAGGAAGACCCGGTTGCCCCACACGACGGGTGACCCCGATCCGCGGCCCGGGATCTCGACCTTCCAGCGGACGTTCTGGGTCTCGCTCCAGGTCAGCGGCGGCGTGGCCGTCCGCGACACGCCGGTGGCATGCGGCCCGCGCCACTGCGCCCAGTAGCGGCCAGCGGGCGAGGTCTGCTGGGCGATCACGCCCGGCTCGAGGCCCGCGCCGACGAGCGACAGGCCGAGCACGGCCGCGAGACGGAACACAACACTCATGAACGAACTCCTTCGGGTGAGAGTCTCTAGAATACGACGGGCGTGGAAGGATGTTGACTGATGGGTACTGCGGGTGAGTCCCGGCGAATGTCCTTCGCCATAGTCCCCGCCGCCGGCCGATCGGAACGCTTCGGCGGCATGAAGCTCGTCGCGAACGTCGAGGGCGAGCCGTTGCTCGATCGCACGCTGCGCTCGCTGCTCGACGGCGGCATCGATCGCATCGTGGTCGTGCTCGCGCCCGGCGCGTCACTGGCGGCGGTGCGGCTGCTGGCGGACTCGCGCGTGGTGACCGCCACGAACGCGAATCCTGCTCGAGGCATGTTCTCGTCGATCCAAACGGGCCTTATGGCCGCGGCCGGACATCCGCTCGCGATTCTGCCTGCCGACATGCCGTTCGTGCGTGCGGCAACCGTCACCGCGGTGCTCGAGGCCTGTCAGCGGCTGGACGCCGCGGTCGTCCCTGTCTACCGCGGCCGGCGCGGTCATCCGATCGCCGTGCCTGGACGGCTTCGTGAGGCGCTGCAGAACGCGGACGCGACGGCAAGCCTCAAAGACGCGCTGCTGAACCTCGGCGTCAGTCCGCTGGAACTCCCCGTCGAGGACTCCGGCGTGTTGCGGGATGTGGACCGGAGGGAAGATCTGGACGAACGTCGCTCGCCGCGTCATCGGGCGTAAGATGCCCCGGGAGACTCCCATGTTCAGCCGAATCGCCGCACTCGCCGTGGCCGCAGGGCTCGGGAGCGCCGCCGTCCTGGCGCAGTCGCCAGTTGATGCGCCCGCCTATCGCACCCCGCCGCGGGCGATCGTCGACATCCTGGACGCCGAGCCGCTGCCCGGCGTCACGGTGAGCCCGACGCGGGATGTCATTGTCCTGCTGGCGCGCCGGGCGATGCCGTCGGTCGCCGAACTGGCGAAGCCGATGCGGGGGCTGGCGGGCGTCCGGGTGAATCCGGCAACGAACGGCCCTCACCGGGCGCCGCTCGGCACGGGTCTCACGCTGCGCACGCTGGCGACGGGCGCCGAACGCCGGGTGCCCATGCCGGCACACGCGCGCGTCGCCCTGGTCGGGTTCGCGCCGGACGGCCGGCGGCTCGCGTTCACCAACACGACCGACACCCGCATCGATTTGTTCGTCGTCGAGGTCGCGACCGGCGCGGCCACGCGGGTGGAGGCGGCGCTGAATCCTCTCGGCGGCGGCTGCGACTGGACCCGTGACAGCTCGTCGCTGCTGTGCACGTTCGTGCCCGCCGAACGCGGTCCCGTGCCGGCGATGCCCGCGGCGCCCAGCGGGCCCAACATTCAGGAGAATGTCGGACAGCCAGGCCCGATTCCGACGTTTCAGGATCTGCTGACGAGCGCGTACGACGAGACGCTCTTCGAGTACTACTTCACGAGCCAGCTGGCCTTCGTCGACGCCGCGACCGCGCGGCTCACGTCGGTCGGACGACCGGGTCTCGTCTCGGCGGCGGCGTCGCCCAGCGGCGAGTATCTGCTCGTCTCCCGGATCAAGCGGCCGTTCTCGCGTCTGCTCACCTACGGGGGATTCCCGCAGGACGTGGAGATCTGGGATCGCCGCGGGGAGCGCGTGCGGACGATCGCCGACGTGCCGATGCGCGATCGCGTGCCGATCAATGGGGTCATCACCGGGCCGCGCAGCCATCGCTGGGCGCCACTCGAGCCGGCGACGCTCGTCTGGGCCGAGGCGCTCGACGGCGGCGATCTCCGCACCACCGTACCGCACCGCGATCGGCTGGTGGCGCTCGCGGCGCCATTTGCCCGCGAACCGGTCGAGGTCGCCAGGACCCAGCACCGCTTTGGCACCGTCAACTGGACCGAGCAGGGATTCATCCTGCTGAGCGAAAGCGATCGCGCGTCGCGCCGCACGCGGACCTGGGTGATGGACGCCCGCTGGGGCAATCCGCGGACGCTGTGGGACATCGGGCAACAGGACGCGTACGCCCACCCGGGCACGCCGATGCAGCGGCCGGGCACCGGCGCCATCCTCCAGGCGGGCGACTCGGTGTATCTCACCGGCAACGGTGCGTCCTCCGAGGGCGATCGGCCGTTCCTCGATCGGCTGAACCTTCGGACGCTCGCCACCGAACGGCTGTTTCACAGCGCGGCGACGGTCTATGAGAGCGTCGTCGGGCTGCTCGACGATCGCGCCGGCCGGATTCTGACGACGCGAGAGACCCGGACAGTGCCGGCCAACTACATCGTCCGCGACCTCGCGGCGCGAACCGAGCGACCCGTAACGACCTTCGTGGACCCGTATCCGGCCATTACCAAGGCGATGGCCGACCGAAAGTTCGTGACCTACAAGCGGAACGACGGCGTCGGCCTCAGCGGCACGATCTACCTGCCGGTCGGCTATCAGCAGGGCCAGCGGGTGCCGATGCTGGTGTGGGCCTATCCGCGCGAGTTCGTGGATCCGGCCGCGGCCGGCCAGGTCGTCGGCTCACCGAATCGCTTCACCACGGTGGGCGGCTCGTCGCATCTGCTGCTGTTGACGCAGGGTTACGCGATTTTCGACGGCCCCACGATGCCGATCGTCGGACCCGGAGAGACCGCCAACGATCGCTATGTGGAGCAGCTCGTCGCGAGCGCGCAGGCTGCGATCGACACGGCGGTTGAGCTGGGCATCGCCGATCGGAGCCGGGTGGCCGCCGGGGGCCATAGCTACGGCGCGTTCATGACGGCCAACCTGCTCGCGCACTCGGATCTGTTCGCCGCCGGCGTGGCGCGGAGCGGCGCCTACAACCGCACGCTGACGCCGTTCGGCTTTCAGAGCGAGCGCCGGACCTTCTGGGAGGTTCCCGCGGTGTACGGCAGCATGTCGCCGTTCTTCTTCGCGCACCGGATCAACGAACCGGTGCTCCTGATCCACGGCGAGGCGGATGACAATTCGGGGACGTTCCCGATTCAGTCCGAGCGGATGTACATGGCGCTCAAGGGTCACGGCGCCACCGTCCGGTACGTGACGCTGCCGCACGAGGCACACGGCTATGCGGCGCGGGAGTCCAACCTGCACGTGGTCGCCGAGACCCTCGCCTGGCTGGATCAGTACGTCAAACGTGCCCCCGCGGAGCGTCGGTCGCCTCGGCCGTAGGGACGCATCGGACCGGGGCGATGGTCGTTCTGCCGTTTCGTCTTGTGCCGCGCACCGTGGCCGCGGGATACTCGGGGCGTTCTCATTGTCACTTGTGCGTGTCTGGAGGTCTCATGCCCATTCGTCTCCGTCTCGTCGTTCCGACTCTGATCGCGTGCGCAGCCGCTGCGTGTGCCAGCCCCGCACCTGAGCCGTCGGGGCCGCCCCCTCCGCTGGCGATCACGCAGACGAGCGTGGAGCAGGCCGTTCAGGACGCAGTGGCCGCGCTGGCGTCGGGCGACGCCGCAAAGGCCGCGACGACGTACTCGAGCGACGCCGTGTTCGTGAGCGCGCGGGGCAAGGTCGAGTCGCAGGCGGGCATTGAGGCGTTCTGGACCGAGGCGCTGAACGCCGGTGCCGGAAAGGATCTCAAGCTCGAGGTCGTGAAGTGGGGCACGAGTGGTGACATGGCGTACACGCTCAGCCGGTTCACCGGCGGCATCACCGCAACGTCGGGACACGTGCTCGCCGTGAGCCAGCGGCAGGCGGATGGCACGCTCAAGGTCGTTGCGCAGGTGAGCATTCCGGACCCACCGGCGAAATAGCGCTCTGGCCCTATAGTCTGGTCCTGAGGCTGCCGGACACGTCCGGCGTTTTTCATGGCGTCCCCCTACGAGCGCATGGCCGAGCTGGCGGCGGCCGGTCAACCGTTCGCCGTTGCCACCGTCGTACGCACTCACGGCAGCACGCCCCAGACGGTGGGCGCGAAGCTCGTGCTCACCACCGGCCACGCGCGGCCGTTCGGCACCCTCGGCGGCGGCTGCGTGGAGGCCGACGCCGTCCTGGCGCTGGGTGAGGTGCTCGCCAGCGGCGGCCGGTCGCTCCGCGAGTACCGGCTCACCGAGGACCTGGCCTGGAACACAGGGCTGGTCTGCGGCGGGACGATGTGGATTCTTGCCGAGGCGGGGGAGGCGGCCCTCGTGTGCGGCGAGCGGAATCTGCTCTCGGAGGCGGCGGAGGCGGCACGCGGCGGGCCGGCGCTCGCGCTGGTCACCCGGCTGCGGCGCGACGGCCGCGGCTGGGCGTTCGACGGCCGCGTGGCGGTGGACGCCGCCGGCGATCTCGTCGGATCGTTCGCGGACGCGGCTGTGGACGGCCGCGCGCGCGAGGCCGCGGTCGCGCAGATTCGGCAGGGACCGCCGCGGCTGGTGTCGATAGGCGAGGCGCACGACCTGCTGGTCGATCCGATCGTGGGTGTGCCGCGGCTGGTCATTGCCGGCGGCGGACACGTTGCGCGCGCGATCGCACGGCAGGCGCGGCTCCTCGACTTCGACGTCACCGTGCTCGAGGACCGGCCGGAGTTCGCGACACCGGATCGCTTCGACGGTGCGACCGTGATTCACGGCGATGTCCCGTCGAGTATCGCGTCGTGCGACTATCGCGGCCAGACCTACCTCGTGATTGCCACGCGCGGCCACAAGCTCGACGCCGAGTGCGTGATGGCCGCCGTGCGGACCGACGCGCGCTACATCGGCCTGCTCGGCAGCCGGCGCAAGACGGTGCTCATCGAGGAGATGCTGCGGGAGGCGGGGATTGACGACACGCGCGTGTACGCGATCCACGCGCCGGTCGGTCTGGACCTCGGCGGCCGCACGCCGGCGGAAATTGCATTGTCGGTGATGGCGGAGATCACCCAGCTCCGGCACGGCGGGACGGGGCGGCCGCTGGGGGCGGCGCGAACTTGATCTTCAATCTTCAATCAATCGTCAATCTCCGATCGAAGATCGTCAATTCAACCTACAGCTTTCCCTGGTTCGCGCGGCCCACGAATCCTTCGAGCGTGACAACCTCGACCTTGTCGGAATGCGCCAGGAACGGCTTGAGTCCCCCCGAGGTGTAGAAGGGGCGCAGCGTCCAGCCCTCGCCACCCAGCACCAGGTACGCTTGTTCGTGCTGGCCGGCCGCGAGCGCGTCGAGCAGGCAGATGACTTCGAACGGCACTTTCTGCTCCGCCGTGCCCGACACCTGCTGCCACTTGAGCGAGATGAGGATGTGCCGGCCGTCCTTGTGCGCGACCGCGTCGACGACGTGTTTGCCGAGGCCCAGGCGCTGGCCGAGGTGGACTTGCGTCTCGTAGGTGTAGCCGCCCTGGTCGAGCGCCGGCAGGATCATGCGCTCGAGAACGCCGCCCGTGCGCGTGCTGCCTGGACTCATACCGGCAGGTGGCGGGTGGCCAGCACTTCCATGGCGGGGCTGCGGTCTCCCGTGCAGCTGATCTTCCGTGGCGCTTTGAACGTCTTGAGCGCGAAGCCCAGACGCTTGTACTCGGCCAGGATCCGCTTGGTGGCCTGATTCGACAGAATCACGGGCCCCGGATGCCGTGCGAGCCACTCGGCCGCGGCCAGTTGGTCGTCCCAGTCGAAGCCGTCCTTCGAGTACTTGGTGAACTCCACGTCGTAGGGCGGATCCGCGTAGACGAAATCCGTCGGCTCGAGCGGCACGTCCTGAAAGCGGGTGCTGCTGAAGGTCCAGTCCGCGAACACGGACATGTAGTCCGTGAAGTCGTACGTGTACTTGAGGGGCGGATGCTGTCCGAACGGCACGTTGAACGCGCCGCCGCGATTAAAACGGCAGAGGCCGTTGTAGCCCGTGCGATTAAGGTAGTAGAACAACCCGGCCGATTCGGCGGTGTCCCCCTGGCCCGCGGCGAGCAGATGGTTGAAACGCGTCCGGGCCCGGTAGTACCCCTTCTCGGACTGATCGAACGTGCCTTTGACAATCAGTCCACGCTTCAACCAGGTGTAGAAGTTGATCAGGTGCGGGTTGATGTCATTCAACAGCGCGCGCCTGGGCAGCAGGCTCAGCGTCACCGCCAGGCCGCCCGCGAAGGGTTCCACCAGGCGGCGATTGTCCGCCGCGCGCCAGAACGGCAGGATGTGCTGCACCTGCCAGCGTTTGCCGCCGGCCCACTTCAGGGGGGGGCGGACAGGCGTGGCGGCCCCCGCGGGCACTTCGGAATCAGGCGCGGCGGCCAGCCGACTCATTCGCCGGCAATGTAACACGACGGCCGTGACAGGCCAGGTCACCGGCGTGACGGAGGCTGCCGCCATCGGCGACCGCTCTTCGCCCGCGGCCGGCGAACGTCGTGGGGTAGGATCGGACGGTTCGTACTCCAACAGGAGACATCGCCGTGATCCGCCTGTCGATCGCGTGGGGGCTGGCTGCGCTCGTCCTGTCGGGCCCGGTGGCCGCCTGGACCGTGGCGCGGGCGCCGCAGACCGCGCCACCCCCTCCGATCGCCCTGCGTTCCGGCGACCGCATCGTGTTCATTGGCGGCGCGTTCGTCGAGGGCGAGTACCGCGTCGGCCTGATCGAGACCGCGCTCACGCTGGCGCATCCCGACAAGCGGCTCACGTTCAGGAACCTCGGCTGGTCGGGAGACACTGTTCGCGGCGAGGCCCGCGCGTACTTCGGCGAGCCGGCCGAGGGCTACAAGACACTCCTGACGTCTGTCTCGGACGTCCGGCCCGACCTCGTCGTTCTTGCCTACGGCGCCAACGAGTCGTTCGCGGGCGAGGAGGGGCTGGCGGTCTTCGCCGCGCAATACGAGCGGCTGCTGAACGATCTCGCGTCGCCCGGCCGGCGGATCGTGCTCATGACGCCGCTGCCAGCCGACGCGGCCACGTCGCCCCTGCCGCCTGCGGCCGTCACGGCGCGCAATCAGGCGCTCGCGCGCTACGCGGCCGCCGTCATGTCGCTGGCGACGGCCCGCGGCCTGGCCAGCATCGACTTGTTCAGCGCAATGCGCGCGCCAGCCCGCGCAGACGGTCCCGCGCTGTTTGCGAACGGTCTGGACCTGACCGACGCCGGTTACCTGGCCGTGGCAAGACACATCGTCGGGCGGACGGCGCCGACGCGCACACTCGCCCTGTTCGACCCGGCCTGGCTCTCCGCAGCCGCGGGCCGGCGCGATCCCGCGCATGAGCCGTGGGCGGCGGTGCGCGCGCTGATTCTCGAGAAGAACCAGCTGTTCTTTCATCGGTGGCGGCCGGCGAACGTCACCTATCTCTATCTGTTCCGCCAGCGCGAACAGGGCACGAACGCCGTGGAGATTCCCAGGTTCGATCCGCTGATCGAAGCGAAGGAACAGGCGATCGTCGCGCTGGTGGCGGCATCTGAACGCGGGACCGGGGGAGGGCGATGATCCGCGTATTCTGCCGGCGTGTTCTGACGATCGCCGCAACCGGTCTGGCTGCCGCGGCCGGGCTGGGTCCGGACATCTCCGCCCAGCGTGGCCTCACCGACATTCCGAATCCCGACGCCGCGCTCGAGCTGGCGGCGCTCCAGCCAGCCGATGGCTTCTCGATCAATCTGTTCGCCGCCGAGCCCGAGATCAGCAAGCCGATCCACATGAACTTCGACGCGGCGGGCCGGCTGTGGGTCGTCGGCTCCGCGATGTACCCGCAGGTCCAGCCGGGCCAGGCGCGCGGCGACCGCATCTACGTCCTCGAGGATACGGACCGCGACGGCCGGGCCGACCGATCGACGGTGTTCGCCGACAACCTGCTCATTCCGACCGGCATCGCCCCCGACGACACGGTGCCGCATCTCGCCGCCTACGTCGCGAACTCCTCGGAGCTGCTCTACCTGGAGGACACGACCGGCGACCGAATCGCCGATACGTCCACGGTCGTCCTGTCCGGCTTCGGCACTGAGGACACGCATCACCTGATTCACTCGTTCCGCTTCGGTCCGGGCGGGCACCTGTTCTTCGCGCAATCCATCTACATCCACTCGCACGTCGAGACGCCCTGGGGTGTGCGGCGGCTCCTCGGAGGCGGCGTCTGGCAGTTCGACCCGCGCAGGCGGACGCTCGACGTCTTCACGCGCGGCGGCATCAACATGTGGGGCCTGCACGTCGACCGCTACGGCCAGACGTTCCTCACCGACGGGGCCAACGCGCAGGGCATCAACTACGCGTTTCCGGGCGCGACCTACGAGACCGCGGTCGGCGCGACGCGCATCCTCAAAGGCTTGAACCCCGGTCAGCCGAAGCAGTCGGGCCTCGAGGTGATCTCCGGCCGTCATCTGCCCGAGACCTGGCAGGGGCGCCTGATCACCAACGACTTCCGCGGTCATCGGGTGAACTCGTTCCGCCTCGAGGACTCCGGATCCGGCTACATCTCGCGGCAGACCGAGGATCTCGTCACCTCCAGCCACGTGGCTTTTCGGCCAGTGGACGTGAAGATGGGACCCGACGGCGCGATCTACATCGCCGATTGGTACAACCCGATCATCCAGCACGGCGAGGTGGACTTCCGCGATCCGCGGCGCGACACGCGGCACGGTCGCATCTGGCGCATCACGGCGACGGGTCGTCCGCTGGTGACGCCGCTGGATCTCGAGCGCGCGACGGTGCCCGAGTTGCTCGAGGCGTTCCGGCGGCCGGAGCAATACACGCGCGAGCGCGTGCGGCCGATGCTCGCGCGGCGCGGCGCCGCCGCCGTGCTGCCGTCACTCGGCGTGTGGGCGAGCCGAATCGACCCTGCAAATCCGGCTGAGGCCCCGCTCCTGCTCGAAGCGCTGTGGGTCTACCAGTGGCTGAACACCCCGGCGCCGGACGTGCTCGCTGCCGCGCTCCGGTCGAGCGATTTCCGCGTGCGTGCGGGCGCGGTGCGCGTCGCATCCGACTGGGCCGATCGGCTCCCCAGCTCGCTGGCGCTGTTCGGCGCCGCCGTCGACGATGCGCATCCTCGAGTGCGCCTGGAAGGGGTGAACGCGTTGCGACGGGCCGGCACCGCCGAGGCGGCCCGGCTGGCGATGACGGTCGCCGGGCAACCGCTCGACGTCAACCTGGACTTTGCGCTCTGGCTCACGCTGCGCGAACTGGCCGGCGAGTGGCTCCCGCGCGTCCAGGCCGATCCAGCGTACTTCGGCGCCGATCCGGCTCGCCTGATCCTGGCGGTTCGCAGCGCCGGACGGAGCGACGCGCTCGGCCCGATCCTGCAGCAGTGGCGCGCCGGGACGATTCGCGGCGAGCTCCGGCAGAAGGCCCTCGACCGCATGGCCGATCTCGGCGGCCCGTCCGAGCTGCGGTTGCTTCTCGATCTGGCGACAGGCAGCGGCGCCGCGGCAGCCGATCGCGCGGGCGTGCTGACCGCCCTGGAGCGGGCGGCGCGCGATCGCACCCTGCGTCCGGCGGGTGCGCTCACGCCTCTCCTCCCACTGCTCGATGACACCGATGGCGCCGTGCGGCTCCAGGCGGTGCGGCTCGCAGGCGCCTGGCGGCTCGAGGCCGCGCGCGAGACCATCGTCCGCGCCGCTCGATCGGGTCCGCCGGCGCTCGGCGCCGCCGCGATCGAGGCGCTGGCCAGCCTCGGCCAAGCCTCGCGCCCGTTGATCATCGAGCTTGCAACGACCGGTCCGGTGCCGCGGCGTGTCGACGCCGTTGCGGCGCTCGCGCGCCTCGTCGCGTCCGCCGCCGCGCCGCTCGCCTCGGCGCTGCTCGCGGCGCCGCCGGCAGCAGGCAGCGCCGCGGCTCTCA
>CAZFAT010000296.1:0-4459 GCA_964517075.1 uncultured Solibacteraceae bacterium | reverse complement strand
GGCTTCGTCCGCGTCTTCCTCACCGCGCTCGAGCCCCTCCGGCTGGATTGGCTGCCCGTGCTCTCGGCGATCGCGGGCGTGACGATGATCGTCGGCTCGATCGTGGGCGTCGCGCAGAACAGCGTGAAGCGCATGCTCGCCTACTCCAGCATCGCCCACGCCGGCTACCTGCTCGTCGGCCTCGCCGCCGCCAACACCGCGGGGAAGGCCGCGATCCTCTTCTACCTCGTGGCCTACGGCCTCACGAACCTGGGCGCCTTTGGCGTGCTCGCCGCGCTCTCCACGCCCGATCGTCCGCACGACGACGTGCGTGACTTCGCCGGGCTGGGGACCCAGCGGCCCGGCCTGGCGGCGCTGCTGACCGTGTTCCTGCTGTCGCTCGGGGGCTTTCCCCCCACGGTGGGCTTCGTCGCGAAGTGGTACATTTTCACGGCCGCCGTGCAGGAGAACCTCATCGCCCTGGCCGTGCTGGGCGTCCTCACCAGCGTGATCTCCGTCTTCTTCTACCTGCGCATCGTCGTGCAGATGTACATGAGTGACGAGACGGCGCCGGCGCGGCCGCTCGTGCCGCGGGTGGCGATGGCCGGCATGCTGATCGCGCTCGTCGCGGTCTTCTACCTGGGCGTGCTGCCGGGGCGGCTGCTGTCGATTGCGGTGGATTCCGTGGCGTCGATCTTCTGACGCGGCGCGGCGGTCGGATGAGGCGAAATGGGACGAAGCGGGGAGCGCGGGGCGGAGGTTGAGGGACCGGCGTCCGGGCCGGTCCCCCAAGGTGGTTTAGCTCGGCTTCGTGACGTTGCCGGCCTGCGGGCCCTTCGGACCATCGACAATCTCGAATTCGACCTGCTGGCCTTCTTCGAGCGTTCTGAAGCCGGATCCTTGAATCGCTGAGAAGTGCACGAACACGTCGTTGCCGCCCTCGCGCTCGATGAATCCGTAGCCTTTAGCGTTGTTAAACCACTTGACCTTACCGGTGATGCGCATACGTACTGCCTGCCTTGCGATACTCGCGGCGGGAGCCGCCGCTTTCGACTCCGTCGTGATCGTCCGCGGACACGACGGAGTACATAAAAAAACCGCGACACGCGGTCTTATCGTCAACGCCGGCCCGCCCGACGTCAACCGGACACTATACGCATGAGGATCTACCTTGTCAATTTGCCGGGTGATCACCGGGTCCGAGGTCCACGATGCTGCCACGCCGCGCCCTGCTGAGCGTGTCCGACAAGACGGGGCTGGCCGCGCTGGCCGGCGCCCTGTCCGCCTCGGGCTGGGAACTGGTTTCGACCGGGGGGACGGCCCGGACCATCGCCGCCGCCGGCGTGCCGGTCGTCGAAGTCTCGACCCTGACGGGGTTCCCCGAGATGATGGACGGCCGGGTCAAGACGTTGCATCCGATGGTGCACGCCGGGATTCTCGCGCGCCGCGATCACCCCGGTGACATTGGCGCGCTGGCCAGCCACGGCATCCTGCCGATCGATCTGGTCGTGGTGAATCTGTATCCGTTCGCAACGGCCGCCGCGAAGGCTGACCTCGCGTTCGACGCCCTGGTCGAGGAGATTGACATTGGCGGGCCGAGCCTCGTGCGCGCGGCCGCCAAGAACTTTCGCGATGTCCTCGTCGTGGTCGATCCGGCGGACTACGAGGCGGTCCTCGCCGCCCTCGCGGATCCCCAGGGGCCGTCGCTCGGCTTCCGCTTCGAGTTGTGCCGCCGCGCGTTTGCCCACACCGCTGCCTACGATCAGATGATTGCGTCCACCCTCGAGAGCTTCTCGGTGGCGGACACCGGTCTGGAGCGAACCGCAGCCTCGTCCGCGGACCTGCGGCCCGCGGTCTGGACGCCGCGCCTGACGAAGATTCGCGATCTGCGCTACGGCGAGAATCCTCACCAGTCCGGCGCCTGGTATAGCGAGACGCCGAACGGGTTTGGCGACGCCGTGGTTCATCAGGGCAAGGAGTTGTCGTTCACGAACCTCCTCGATCTCGATGCCGCGGCGCGCATCGCCGCGGAGTTCGAGGAACCGGCCGCCGTGGTCATCAAGCACACGAATCCGTGCGGCGCGGCCACCGGCGAGTCCGCCGTGGACGCCTACGTGCGGGCCCGGGACGCGGACGCGCTCTCCGCGTTCGGCGGCATCGTCGGCCTCAACCGTCCGCTCGACGAGGACACGGCGCGGGCGTTGACGTCGACCTTCATCGAGGCCGTGGTCGCCCCATCGCTCGCCGCGCCCGACGCGGTGCTGCCGATTCTCGCCACGAAACCCAACCTGCGCGTGGTGACCGCCGCCTTCGGCGACACGGGCGCCGCGCGCGATGTCCGCTCCATTCTCGGCGCGTGGCTCGTGCAGTCCCGCGACCAGGTGACCGAAGCGGCAACAACCTGGCCCGGGCCCGAGGCGCCGCGCGTGGTCACCCGCCGGGCCCCCACGGAGGCCGAGTGGACGGCGCTGCGGTTCGCCTGGCGCGTGGGCGCGCACGTGAAGTCGAACACGGTGATCTTCACGGGGACCAACGTCACGCTGGCGGTGGGCGCCGGGCAGATGAGCCGGGTGGACGCGGTGCGCACGGCGGTCATGAAAGGCGGGGATCGTCTGCGCGGATCCGTCGCCGCCTCGGATGCGTTCTTTCCGTTCCGCGACGGACTCGACGCGTTGGCCGCGGCCGGCGCCACGGCGGTGATTCAGCCCGGCGGATCCCTGCGCGACGCGGAGGTCATCGCCGCCGCCGACGAGCACGGCCTCGCGATGGTCTTCACGGGGCGCCGGCACTTCCGGCACTGACCGCTCTCACCGGCGCTTCGTGCGTCGTGCGGTACACTGGCCGCCCATGTGGCGCGGCGTCGTGCTGGTCGTCCTGTGCAGTCTGACGTTTCTGACCGGCCTCGGACGCACGGCGATCCAGGATTCCGACGAGGCGTACTACGCCGAGGCCGCCCGTGAGATGGTCGTTTCCGGCGACTGGATCACGCCGTCCTATAACTTCGAACCGCGTGTCAACAAACCGATTCTGCTGTACTGGCTGATCGCCGCGACCTATGTCGTCACCGGCGTGGGCGAAGCCGCGGCGCGCTTCTGGCCGGCCCTGTCCGGTCTGGGCATGGCCGTCGTGGCATTTCTCGCCGCAGGCCGCTGGTGCGGCCGCGACGTCGGCCTGCTCGCCGGTGTGATCGTCGCCACCAGCTTTGGCGTGGTGCCGTTTGCGCGACAGTCGCTGCCGGACATGCCGCTCGCGTTCTTCGTCACCCTCAGCATCTGGACGGCCGTTGAAGCGTTCCTACCCATGGACGGAGCGAGTCCGTCACGACGGCGTGCGCGCCCACACCAGTGGCTGTACGGATCGGCCGTCGCCGCCGCGCTGGGCATGTTGATGAAGGGACCGGTCGCGGTCGTACTGCTCGTGGCGGTGCTGCTGCCGCTCGCCCTCTGGGAACGGTGGGCCCGCGCGGACGGCTCGACGTCCAGTCCGATCCGCGCCGGCCACCTGGCGATCGCGGTCGTCATCTTCGTCGCGATCGCGGCGCCCTGGTACGTGGCCGTGACTCTCGCTCAGGGACCGGAGTATCTGCGGCACTTCTTCGTCGGCGAGAACGTCGACCGGTTTGCCACCGCGCAGTACAACACCTGGCGCGGCCACCTCTATCTGCCCATCATCGTCGGCGGCCTGCTGCCGTGGTCGGCCTTCGGGCTGCTGTGGCTCCCCGCGCTGACCGCGCTGGTCACCGGGCGCCGCCGTTTCGCAGCCGTGGAACGGCGGCTGCTGTGCTGGACGGTCGGCCCGCTCGCGTTCTTCATGGTCTCGATCGGCAGCCAGCCGCGCTACATCCTGCCGTGCCTCGTGCCGCTGGCCATCCTGCTGGCGCGCACGATTCGGGAACGGGCCGTGCGGCCGCTGGCTCGTCGCGACTGGCTCTTCATCGCGTCGACCGTGGCGGCGGGTTCGACGATCGCCGCCGCCGGCCTTCTCATGCTGCGCGCCCGGCCGCTGCTGACCGCCGCCAGTCCCGACTGGTCCCCGATCGGTCCGCTCGTCATCGTCACGGCGGGGGCGCTGGTCGTCGTCTGGGCTCTGGCCGGTTCACGCCGCTGGAGTCCGGCGGTGGTGGGGGCCGCCGGCGCGGCGGCCGTGATGGTCTTCGAAACGGCCGTGCTGGCGCCCGGCCGGCCGGAGCCGGTCGTGGTGATCGCGCGGGTCGTGCGCGAACACCAGGGCACGTCGCCTGTCTGTGCCTGCGGAGCGCTTGCGCGCAGCCTCACCTTCTATACCCAGCTGAAGACCTACCTGGCGGCCACCGATCAAGGTGACACGGCCGTGATGGATTTCCTGACCAGGGATCAACGGCTTTTCGCCGCCGTGGACGCGCACGTGCTCGCCCGCGTCGAAGCCAGCCTCGGCCGGCGGTTTCCCCGGCTGGCCGAGGTCCGCTACCTGAGCGGCAACGTCCGCCAGCAGCCGGCGACCC
>CAZFAT010000295.1:0-5424 GCA_964517075.1 uncultured Solibacteraceae bacterium | reverse complement strand
GTCGAAGCCCGCATCGGCGCCGCGGCGCGCGGCATCCCGCCAGGCTTCCATGTTGCGGCGGATGTCGTCCCGATCCATGGCGCGCGGCACGATACCGACGGGGCCCTCCGACAGCGCGCTCGCCGAAAGGCCTTGCCCGCAAAAAGGCACGGCACGTGCCCGTCAAGCGGACACGTGCCGTGGTGACTCGAACAGCGCGCCCCACGCGCGCCATGCGTGTTCGTCAGTTCTTCGTCATCGTGAGACCGGTCACTGTCGCGTCGGTGTTGTGCGCGAAGCGAATGCCATACACGCCGTCGGTGGACTTGAGTTTGCCGGCCGCGACCAGGTCGGCCTTGGGGTACGTCCCGACGACCGTGCCATTGACCGAGCAGGTGACGTTGTCGCCGCTGACCGCCATCGCGATCTCCTGCGTCACGGGCTGCCCCTTGCCGGCCGCCTTGTTGACTGACGCGCCGAGCTCGCCCTTGCGGCCGTTCATCTGGAACGCGGCCGGCCCGAAGCCACGGACGATGAACCGTCCGTCGCCGTAGGTGGCGCAGTAGACATAACTCGCGTTCGGCGTGCCCAGGTCGTTCCCGCCGATGACAATGCCGTACGGGTGCGCGTGGTCGTTCAGGCCCATGTACTGGGATTCGGTGAACGTCGCCTTCACCGTGTAGTTACCGCTCGCCATGTTGGCGGGGTTCCAGTAGGTGACGGCCGGCCCGGTCGTCACACGCAGGGACTTGCCCTCCTGTGCCAGCTTGGCGTTGTTCAATGTCTGCCCAGACTTCTCCTCGTTCGCATCGATCTTGCCCATCCACCCCGGAACCGAAATCCCGCCCCCGGCCACGGCTTTGGCGGCATCCTGTCCCTGGGCCCCGATCCCGACGTACCCGAGCATCACGGCCGTGACGCCACAGGCGAAATGGTGTGCCAGACGCATGGTGAATCCTCCCCTGGAATATCGCACGGAGAACAATATAGCCGGGATTGCAGGCCAGCGTTTGGCGGCCGCGCCGGGTCCGCGTTGGCAGCCGGCCCGTCTCCGGGGTAGTACCTTCGGGTGATTGCGTGGGGAGGCGCGGACCCTGCGAACCTGTCCACCACACTGACCTGGATCCACTATTGGGGTCGTGTCGCCCCCGTTTCCCCGTGCGGTGGGCGCCGGCGACTGGCAGCACTCTGGCAGATAGGTCACACGGGAGATTCGGCCATGCTGCCGGACCAACGACTTCCGTTTCCGAACCGAGCTGTCGCGGGCCAGGTATTGGCCGGAGCGCTCAGGGCCTACGCCGGCCGGACCGACACCGTGATCCTCGCGCTTCCGCGTGGCGGGGCGCCGGTCGCATACGAGATTGCCCGCGCACTGCATTTGCCGTGGGATATCTTCGTCGTGCGCAAGCTTGGGGTGCCCGGCTACGAGGAGCTGGCGATGGGCGCGATTGCCTCCGGTGGCGTCCGAGTGATGAACGAGGACGTTCTCAGCCAGCTCCGCTTGCCAAGCACGGCCGTGGACCGGGCGGTGTCGCGAGCCACGGATCAGATCGAGGAGCGGGAGCAGGCGTATCGCGGCAACCGTCCAGCGCTGGACGTTCGCGGCTGGACCGTCATTCTGGTCGACGATGGTCTGGCCACGGGTGCCACGATGCAGGCGGCGGTGAAGGCGCTGCGGGCCCAGGGCGCGGCCGGGCTCGTCGTGGCCGTGCCGGTGGCGGCGTCAGAGGTGTGTGAGGCGTTGAGAGCGCAGGTGGACGCAATCGTCTGTGCGGCAACGCCCGACCCCTTCGATGCAGTGAGCCTGTGGTACGAGGACTTCTCGCAGGCGACCGACGAGGACGTGTGGGCGCTGCTGAGCGATCCCGAGGCCGGGGAGTTCGGTCCCACGGAGCGCCGGGCACCACCGCATGCCGGCCGCTAATCAGAAGACCGTCCTGTTCCTGCCGCCCGACCGCGTCGGCGGCGATGCGGCAGATTGAGAACACCGCGTCGCTGCCGTTCATCTTCAAGCACGTGGCTCATCAACGTCACGGGCGACCGATCAACGGTCGGCCGCGCCGTGTCGCGTCAGCGGTTGGCCAGCGCGACGACTGCCGCAATCACCAGCGCCAGCAGGACCAGGCCGGCGATCTTCCAGAAGCTGTAGGGGCGTCCGCCCGCGACCGTTCCGGTCGAGCCGTTGACCAGGACCTGATAGGCCGTACGCCCGAACAGGTACGTGAGCAGGTACACCGGCACGAGGATGTGCTTGAACGTCTGGCCTGAGTACTGGGGATGGATGCGCAGATTGCGATGCGTGTCGCCGGGCACCTGGCCCGCGCAGAGTTCGACCAGGCGCGCGTGCATCTGGTCCTGCGAGGCTTTCGCCGCTTCGAACAGCACCACCTGATAGTGCTCGACCACGTGGCCGGAGAGAAACGCCGTGTCGTAAGGCACCAGGTCGCCGGTGGGGAAGGGTTCGATCTGACGAAGCAGGTCGTGTGGAATCCCTTGTGTCCCCGGCACCAGTTCGTCGTCGAATCGATGGTCGAGCACACCGGACGCCGCTTCCCACCGCACCCGCCGTTCCTGCCGAACGACGCGGCGCCGCTGGGAATCGCGGCCTTCGACGTTGACGTAGTAGTAGTAGCCGGCCTCCGCCTCCCACGGACAATGCACCGCGGCATCGAAGGTCCAGTAGGGGATATACAAACCCCTGGCGGTGTCGATGAGGGCGCGCCGCCGCAGCCGAGTGGGCGCCAGCCACTGCCGTCCCCACCATCGCCGCAGCGCCTCGCGCGCGGCGCCCAGGTCGATCGTGAAGGGCAGCAGGCTCAGCGGCCTGATCGGCGCCTTGATTTCCTCGTAGGCCACCAGCGCCGGTGATCCGCAGAACTCGCAGTTCTGGCCGACGCGCTCGGGCGCGAACACCATCACGGCACGGCAGCTCTGGCATTGCACGCTCCGTCGCGCGGTCTGCCAGCCGCGGTCGCTGTCGGGCAGATCGCGAAGCGCGGCGGCGAGATCGAGCTCGACCGCCTGGCCCGTCTGTCGATCGATGACGACGGGGGACTCGGTGCCGCAGAACGGGCAGATCAGTTTCTGCCGCGTGGGGTGCCACTCGGCCTGGGCGCCGCAGGCGGGGCACGAGTGCTTGTCGAGCGCCGCGACGTCAGCCGCCATGGGCTCCGGGCCGGCCGGCACAGGCACGCTAGCTCGCCAGATACTCGTTCAGCGCCGACCGCGTCACCCGCCACGCGGTGCCGATCTTCTTGCCCTTCAGTTCGCCCGCGTCGAGGATGGCCAGCACATCGGTTTCGCCGACGCCGAGCGCCTTCGCGACGTCGGCGGGGCTGAGCAGCTCCGGCGCGGCAGCCGATCCGGCCGGCGTCGCCGTCGGCGTGGCCTGCCCGCCCATGAAGCCCTGGTGCATCATCTGCTGGGCGATGCCGAAACCCACCGCCAGCTCCGCGGCCGTGCCGGCGGCGCCCCCGGCGCCCGATCCCTGCTGGAAGCCCTTGCCCATCTGATATTTCACGTACTCGTTGAGGTTGCCGATCGCGGCCATGCTGGACCGGCTGTCGATCGCCTGCTCGACTTCGGGCGGCACCGACACGTTCTCGACGATGAAGCTTGTGATTTCCAAGCCGTACTTCTGTCCGACGGCCGGGTTGATGAGCGGCAGAAGCGCTTCGCCCAGCTCGGTGTAGCGGGCGGCCGCGTCGAGGATGGGCACCTTCGCGCTCGCCAGTGCGTCGCTGAAGATACTGACGATGCGCGACCGCATCGTGTCGGCGAACTCGTCGAGACGGAAGTTGTGATCCGATCCCGCGACCTCGCGCAGGAAGGTCTTCGACTCGGTGACCCGGAAGTCATAGGTGCCGAAGGCCCGCGCCCGCACGACACCGAAGTCGGCGTCGCGGATCATCAATGGATTGGACGTCCCCCACTTGTTGCCGGTGAACAGCCGCGTCGTGACGTAGTACACGTCCGCCTTAAACGGCGAGTTGAATCCGTAGGGCCAGGACTTCAGCCGCGTCAGAACCGGAATATTGTCGGTCGTCAGCCGGTGCTTGCCGGGGCCAAAGGTATCGCCGAACTCGCCCACGTAGACGAACTGCGCCACCTGCGACTCGCGGACGATGAGCTGGGCGCCATTCTTGATCGCCTTGTCCTCGTCGGGAAACCGCCACGACAACGTGTCGCGTGAATCGTCCGTCCACTCGATGATTTCGAGCAGTTCGCCCCGGATGAAGTCCATGATGCCCATTGGTGTCAGACCCCTCTCACACGTTGAACGCCTGGAACCCGCCGTCGCGCGTCGGCGCGGCAGGCCCGCCGAATCCTTGGAACCCTCGAACCGTGAACCTTCTAGTGTCCCTTCATCCACCGATTGAGCGCCGATAGTCCCGCACCGACCAGACCAGCCGCCGAGACCGAGGTGTACCAGTTCGGGTCGCGCTCGAAGGCGTCGAAGGCCATCGTGACATCCCGCCGGGCGCGCGTGAGCGCCATCGGCATTGCCGGATCGACGGGTTGGTCGGCGCGATCGGCCTGACGGAGCTGCTCGACGAGTTGCTCGGCCTGCTTCAGGTCCAGCATGGTCAGCGCCGATCCGCAGTGGCCGCAGGTCGAGCGCACCGCCAGATCGATCGGGCCGCCGCAGTTCGCGCAGTTGACGGCCTGCACATGCCGTCGGAGCTCCGCGATCTGCGCCGGCGAGAGCGGCCGGATGAAATCCTTCTCGCGCAGGAAGTCGTAGAACGTCGTGAACCGGCCGTGGCCGGCCAGGCAGCGCTGATAGCCGAACGCCGTGTTGCGCTGCCGATCCTGCGTGGGGCGCAGACGCAACCCGCAGCGCGGGCAGACGGTCGAGCCGGCGGGATCGGTGGGCGTCGTCTGCGGGCGGGCACCGGCCTGATCGCCAATCAGGCGGAACAGCGTCAGCGTCGATCGGGGCGAGAGCTGGAGGCTCTCGCGCTGATCGAACCAGAACGCCTGACACAACAGGCAGACGTCAATGACGATCGTCGTGCCGAGATGGCCGGTGAGCGTCTCGGTCGACATGGCCGCCCGGCAGCGCGGACACAACATGGCGGCAGCATGTTATCCGGCTCGCGGGGCGCATGGCTATCGGGGCTGGGGATCGGCGGTGCTGTTCACGGCGTCCAGCCGCCATGCGCCAGCGAACCGGATGACCACGAACTCCCATCGTCGCAGCTCCACGCGCTCGATGCGGTCGCCAATCCGCGGGACGAAGCGCACCGACCCTCGGCAGGTGACAATCCCCTGCGTGGCGGTGCTCGTCACCACCGTCTGGCATTCGGCAAAGGTCAGTTCCTGCGATTCGAGCTGACGGAATGCGCGGCGGAGACGGCCCTCGTCAACAGCCGGCCAGATCGCCTTGGCCGCCGCGGCGTCCAGCGCGCTGAACGCCACCCGGTACCGCCCGACGATGTCCTC
>CAZFAT010000294.1:0-6607 GCA_964517075.1 uncultured Solibacteraceae bacterium | reverse complement strand
TCAGCCGTTCCGAAACCGCGGTTCTCCGGATCGAAATCGCGCGCGGCGTTTTCAAGCGTCGCGGTCACGTTCTGCGGCGGTTCGCCAGGCATGCTGCGTGCAATGAGGAACAGCTCCTGAGACGGTTGTTGCGCAAGCGGCAACAACAATTGCTCTCGCGGCGTACTCATTTGCGCGGTGGGGACATCACCGCTGATACCTACGACAGTGAGCGTCTGCGCGGTCTTTTCGTCGTCGCCAAAGATCAAGCGTCTGCCAATCGCCTGGCCGGCTTCAGCATTCGGCAAGAGTTTCTCGGCAAGCGTCTTTGAAATGATGGTGACGAGGCCCGCGCCCGCTCGATCATCCGCCGCGAAACCGCGGCCACCCAAAAGCGGGATGCCCATCGTGTTCATGTAGTCGTTGTCCACACGCGTGACGTGGACATGGACGAACGTCGGCGCCGCGTCCGCGTCGGGCTGAAGCGCGGTACGTACGGTGTCGCCGTGGAAAGCCAGCGGCAGGCCGTCCGCGAGACTTGCGCCGGCCACGCCGTCTGCCTTGGCGAGATTGTCGCGGACGCTGCGGATTCGGGAATCCGCGTTCGCGATTTTGGCGTCGTCGATCTTCAACGGCATGGCGTACAAGAGCTCCGACGCGAATCCGAGGTCGGCGGTGGCGGTGGAGCGGACGCGATCGAGCGAGATGCCGCTCATCACGATCAACGGAACCGCGATCGCCACCTGCAACGCCGCGGTCACGCGCTGAACTCGACCTACGCGCCGCCCCCCGACGCCCACATCGTCTTTCAAGGCAGAGAGGATCACCGGGCGACTGAAGCGAACGGCCGGCAACAATCCGAACACGAGGCTGGTCAGGAAGCAGAGTCCCACAGCGAACCCGACGGTCGGCAGGTTGAATCTCAGTACCTCCTGTACCTGTGGCGGAAGCGGGTTGTCGGTGAGCAGTGACCGTAGCGACGGAAGGTTGAACAAGACAAGTGACGCGAGGATCGCTCCAAGGCCCGCCATGATGATCGCTTCGTTCAGCAGATATTGGATCAGCTGCCGGCGCGTGGCGCCGATCGCCTGGCGGATGGACAGTTCCCGCTCGCGCATCGCGGTGCGAACCTGCACCATGCCGGAGATATTCAGGCACACAACCAGCAATATCATTCCGGTCAGCGTCAGCCCGAGCGCCTGAATGACGGCAATCCGCGACTTCACGAGATTGCCGTATGAGTCATAGGGGGCGGCGATGCCGGACGTGTTCTCGTTCGTCGACGGATACTGTGTGGCCAACGACGATGTGAGCGCGGAAACTGCGGCACTCGCCTGCGCCACGCTGACCCCGGGCGTCAGGCGTCCGTGAATAAACACCCAGTCGTTGCTTCGGTCGGTGCCGCCCGTACGAAAACGCGGATCACGTTCGAGCGGGAGAAAGACCGCGACTCCTCCGTTCCCTGTGACGTGGCCATCAAATTGAGCCGGCGCGACGCCCGTCACGACATGCGGGACCTCGTCCAGCGTGAGCGTCTTGCCAATGATGTCCGGATCGGAGGCGAAATGGTTCTGCCAGTACCGGTATCCCAGGATTACGGCAGGCTCGGCGGTCGCGCTGAAGCCCGGTCCGCGAAACAGCGTGACGTCGATTGTCTGGAAGTAGTTCGTGGAGACAAACATTGTCCGCACGGAGTCTTCTTTTGCCTCGCTTTGCCCGTACGTCCAGCCCACGAGTGCCATTCCGGTATTGGCGTCGCGCAGGTCGGCGTAGTCCGGATAGGACCAACTGTCCGTCGCCGCTCGCGGGCCCACTCGCGTCGTGAGGATTTCGACCAGTCCCTCGGTTGTCACGCCGGGCGGCTGTATCGTGAGCACTTGCGAGAGATACGGACTCGCGATGACGGGCGCCATTCCGATTCCCAACGACACAACACAGACCAAGGTGAAGCCCCGAGCCTTCGCCAGCGATCGTCCCGCATGAACTAGATCACGCCAGATACCGTTGAGCATACCGACTCCCTGCCCACTTCAGATGAGGTACGGCAAAGCCGCCCTCCCAGTTTCGCTGATGTGTAGCTCCTGCAGCATCCTCGTTCGCGCCGTCCGAGTCCTCAGCATTCAGTGAGCAAGGTGTGAGATGTTGATGAGCGGCCCTCGCGCGAATTCTTCGCTACGACGATGGGTAGTTTCGCCGTGCAAGAAGCGGACGGGAGCGCCCGTTGGCTGAGAGAAGGCTCTTCCCAAGTGCAAACACTGGTGAATGGTCACAACCAGCCGCAAAGGACGCAACTGAGGGCGAGCACCGGCGACCATCCGCAAAATGGCTGGGAGGCAGGGATTCGAACCCCGATAACCGCGTCCAGAGCGCGGTGTCCTACCGTTGAACGACCTCCCAGCACGGCGGGAACGAACGAGCAGAGCCTCTTACCGTAACAGTACGCGCGCGCGGGCGGCAACCAGCTCCGACGCGCCTGGCAGCTCCGGAACCGCCGCCAGCCGTTCCCTGCGTATCATCAGCGCGTCGCCGGGCGATCGCTCCCAGCCGCAGGTGGAGGTGGCCATGCCGCATCGTGAACGTCATCGCAGTGAACGCATCGGCTGGCTGCGCGCCGCGGTGCTCGGGGCCAACGACGGGATCGTCTCCACCGCGAGCCTCGTCGTCGGGGTCGCGGCAGCGGAGGCCACCCGTCACGACGTGCTGGTCGCCGGCGTCGCCGGTCTGGTGGCGGGGGCGTTCTCCATGGCGGCCGGGGAATACGTCTCGGTCAGCTCCCAGGCAGACACCGAACGGGCGGATCTCAGACTGGAGAAGGCCGAGCTCGAGACGCAGCCGGATGCGGAGGAAGCCGAACTGACGGGCATCTATCTGCAGCGCGGCCTCGACCCCGAGCTGGCGCGAACGGTCGCGCGACAGTTGACGGCCCACGGCGCCCTCGCCGCCCACGCGCGCGACGAACTCGGCCTCACCGAAGAACTCGCGGCCCGACCGCTGCAAGCGGCGCTGGCCTCGGCGGCGACGTTCGCGGTGGGCGCGGGTGTGCCCATCCTCACGATCGTGCTCGCACCGGCGCCGGCGCTCCTCAGCGTGTCGGTCGTGTCGTTGATCTGTCTGGTCGCGCTCGGTGCGACCGCGGCGCGCATCGGCGGCGCACCGATACTTGTCGGCGCGGCGCGGGTGGCCATCTGGGGCGTGCTCGCGCTGGCCGCGACCGCCGCCGTCGGGCGCCTGTTTGGCGCGACGGTCGGATGAGAACGGCCACCGCTCGGGCGCCCGGTGCCGCTCTCGCGGCGATAGTCAACCGCACGAGCCGGACCTCGGGGATCAGGGCATGGAAGATGCCGCCGGCGAGTTCGGATAGTATCCGGTGGCCGGCAGGAGGACGCGACCCGTCATGGGAACACGCACCACGAAGCGGGCACGCCGGGCGCGACCCGTGCCGGGCACCCGTCGGCGGCGCCGCCGCGCCCAGTCCGCCTGGGTGCACCAATTCCTCGTGGTCCTGACGGGCACGGACCCGCTGATCTGGCGCCGCATTCAGGTGCCGCTCGAGTACTCGTTCTGGGACCTGCACGTCGCCATCCAGGACGCCATGGGATGGCTCGATTCGCACCTCCACGAGTTCCGCCTGCTCGATCCGATGGAAACGCATTCGATGTCCATCGGCATCCCGACCGGCGAGGAACCCGCCGATCGACCGGTCATGCCGAGTTGGGACGTCCCGCTGGCTGGGTTCTTCGAGCGGCGCGGCTGGCATGCCCTGCCGATCCTGTATGCGTACGACTTCGGTGACGACTGGGAACACATGCTCGTGCACGAGTCCATGGAGCCCGCCGATGCGTCGCAAGCCTATCCGCGCTGCGTGGCGGGCGCCCGCCGCTGTCCACCGGAGGATTGCGGCGGTCCGGCCGGCTACGCGCGGTTCCTGGCGGCCATCTCCAACCGGCGGCACCCCGAGCACAAGGCGATGGTGGCCTGGGCCGGCGGCGCGTTCGATCCCAACGCGTTCGAGCCGGCGGACGTCCGGTTCGACGATCCGTCGAAGCGGTGGAAGAGCGCGTTCGAAGCGCCGGCTCGGCCCAGGCCGCGTCGTGGACTTAAGTCAACCTGAATGACGACAAAACGGTCCAGCGAAACGACTAGGCCGGCTGAATATAGTGGCATCGCTATTGCTATAGCGTTGGCCGGAGTCACTATGCTTTTCGTGCGTCTTGTTCGAACCGTTCTTCTCACTGCCGCCCTCACGGTGGGCTTGGCCGCGTCTGCTCAGGCGTCGGTCATCGTCTACGATGCCGGCAACGGGCTGTCAGCCTCGGCCGATTTCAACGTCTCGGGCAGCACGCTGACCATCCTGCTGAGCAACACGTCGACGTCGCCGTTTGGAGGCCAGAACGGCAGTTCGAACATGGTGCTCAGCTCGCTGAGCTTTGACCTGCCTACCGGCGTCAGCATCACCGGCGGCAGCGTTGCGCTCGGACCGGGTTCGAACATCGTGCAAAGCACGAACACCACCGCGTGGGCCGTTCAGAGCCCCGCGAATTTCAACAGCGAGTACGGATACTCGAATGTGGGTGTCGGCAACACCGGCGGGGCGTCGCTGGTGAATGCGACCAATGCCATCACCTCGCACAGCAACGGTGGCAACAACGTGATTTCCTTCACCGGCGCCACCGGGATCCCGGGCGGCCTCGAGTGGGGACTCGTTCCCAATGGCAGCAATGACATCGGCAACAACGCCTTCTATATCCAGAACAGCGTCTTTCTGACTCTGTCGCTCAGCGGGCCGCTGGCCAACCTGTCGTTCCTGAACAGCGGCAGCTACGTGGAGTTCGGGTCGGACTATCTGTATGTCCCCGGCACGCCCGATACACCGGGTACGCCCGTTCCTGAGCCGGCCTCGCTCCTGCTCGTCGGCAGCGGTGCCCTCGCGCTCGCGGCCCGCTTCCGTCGCCGGCGCCGCCAGTAAGCCCGCTCCACTCCCACAGCTTTCCGGTCGACGAGGGCGTATGATCGCCCTCGTCGTCCATGCATCGACGTGAGTTCCTCCGCGGCGCCGGCCAGCTGGGCGTAGCGGCCGCTCTCGGCCGCACCGCCCAGCGCGCGCAGAATGTCGTCCAGCAGGAAAACGCCCGGCCAGGCACCCGCGACTGGCTGCTGACGAACACGCGCATCGACCCGCCGACCCGGTACCGCTGCCCCTGGATTGAAGGCTACTGCTCGCGTACGAGCGTCAAGGCCGGAGAGACCATCGCCTTCAAGGTCAGCACCCGCCCCGCCTCGCGCGTTGTCATCGACATCTACCGGCTCGGCTACTACGGCGGGGCCGGCGGCCGCTTGATGCGCCGCGTCGGACCGCTCGAGGGTGCGCCGCAGGTCGATCCACCGGTCGGCGACGTCCGGCTGCGCGAATGCGACTGGCCAGTCGCCTTCGAACTGACGGTGCCGGACGACTGGCCGAGCGGTGTCTACCTAGGCAAGATGACCGAGGCGCGCGAGAACCTCCAGAGCTACCTCATCTTCGTCGTCCGCGACGATCGCCCTTGCGAGTTCCTCTTCCAGTGCTCCGACACGACGTGGGCGGCCTACAACCGCTGGCCCGACGTCTGGTCGCTGTACGACGAGGGCACGCCGCCGCACAATTGGTACACGGGACCGGGTGTGTCGGTCAGCTTCGATCGACCGTACGCGCGGTATCGGCAAATCTTCGACGCGCCGCTCTCGCAGGGCTCCGGGGAGTTCCTGCTGTGGGAGTTCCCGCTTGCGTTCTGGATGGAGCAGCAGGGCTACGACGTGTCCTACATTTCGAATCTGGACACGCACGCGGATGCCGCACAACTTCGGCGGGCTCGCGCCTTTCTCTCGGTCGGGCACGACGAGTACTGGTCGCTGCCGATGTTCGAGAACGTCAGACGCGCGATCGCGGCCGGCGTTCATGCCGCCTTCCTGAGCGGCAACTCGGTGGACGGCGTGATCGACATTCGCGCGGGTGGACGCGGCGGTGCGAACCGCACGATCGAACGGATTGGCAAGTTCAGCGGCCGGCCGGTCCGTGATTACCCAACGGCCTGGAAGCAGCACGGCCCGGCTGCGGCGGCGCTCATGGGATCGGGATCGACCGAACCGGCCAACGGCAGTGCGGACTGGACGTGCGTCCGACCCGGTCACTGGCTCTTCGAGGGCACCGGGATGCGCGAAGGAGACGCGATCCCGGGTCTCGTCGGCTGGGAACACCACGGGCCGCCACTGGGGACGATGCCGGGGCTCGAGGTTCTGGCGCGCGGGCCGGTCTTTTCGGGCGGGCGGCCTCAGAAGACCGAGTACACCGCGACCATCTATCCGGGACCGCGCGACAACATCGTGTTCAACGCCGCCACGATCTGGTGGTCGGACGGGTTGAGCGCACCGCCAGGCTACCTCCGTCCGTCGTCCCACGGTGGCACGCCGCCTGGTCCCGACGCGAGGGTCCAGCGGATGACGACGAACCTCTTCCGCCGGTTCCTCGAGACCGGCGGGCGGGTGCTGTCAACAGACTCGTAGCGGGCGGGTTGTTTCCACCGAGTCGTAGCCGGCGGACGTTAAAGCGTTTTCGAGAAGCGTGTAGTCTGCGGCCGGCCGACTTTGCCGCAGC
>CAZFAT010000293.1:0-4871 GCA_964517075.1 uncultured Solibacteraceae bacterium | reverse complement strand
GCGCGCCATTGCGGCACTCAATCATCCGAATATCGTCACCATCCACTCCGTCGAGCGGGCCGGCGACGTGTCGTTTTTGACGATGGAGCTGGTCGAGGGCAGGCCGCTGGGCAGCACCATTCCCAGGACCGGTCTGCCGCTCGACCGGCTGCTGCGCATCGTGGTTTCCGTGGTCGACGCCATCGCGGCGGCGCATCAGAAGGGGATCACGCATCGCGACCTGAAGCCCGCCAACATCATGGTCGGTGATGGCGATCACCACGGGCGCGTCAAGGTTCTGGACTTCGGCCTTGCCAAAGTGGCGGGCCCACCGCTGACGAGCGACGGCACGACTGCGCTGCCGACGGCGCTGGCGACCGGTGAGGGTCGCATTCTGGGCACCGTCGCGTACATGTCGCCGGAACAGGCGGAAGGCCGGACAGTCGACGCGCGCTCAGATCTGTTCTCGCTCGGCGTGATCCTCTACGAGATGGCGACGGGGCAGCGGCCGTTCGCGGGCGAGACGAGCATTTCCATCATCTCGGCCATCGTCAAGGACACCCCCACGTCGGTGACCGATCTCAATCCGGCGTTGCCCCGGGACTTCGGACGCATCGTCAAGCGGGCGCTTGCCAAGGACCCGGAACGGCGGTATCAGACGGCGAAGGACCTCCGCAACGACCTCGAAGATCTGAAGGCATCGCTCGACTCGGGTGAGATCGCCGCCGAGGCGCGCGGCACAGCCGTCCCCGCGCGCCCCCCTCATCTCTGGCGTTGGGTCGCGGCCGCCGCGGCGGCGCTCACGATGGTGGCCATTGCGTTTGTCGTCTTCGGCGGCGGCGAGCCGTCGACCGGTAGTCAGCCAGCGGCCGCCGTCCAGCTCGTTCCGTTGACCAGTTCTGGCAATGCCGACTTGGCCGCCATCGCGCCCGACGGGAAGTACGTGGCGTACGTGCAGGCGGTGGACGGCCTGCAGAGCATCTGGGTGCATCAGATTGCGAGCCGCAGCACGGTGCAGATCGTGCCGCCGGCCGCCGGCGTCAGGATTGAGGGGCTGACGGTCATGCCGGACGGCAGCTTCGTGGATTTCGTGCGCGTGTCGTCGGCCCAGCGCGAGTTGTGGCGCGTGCCGTTCCTCGGCGGTCCGGCGCGGAAGCTCATCGACCGCGTGACGAGTCCGCCAGGCTGGTCCCCCGACGGGAAACAGATGGCCTTCCTGCTCAATGTGCCGCCGGTCAACGCCGAGCGCCAGTTGATCGTGGCCGATCCGGACGGGTCGAATCAGCGCGTCGTCGCGACACGCAGGCTGCCGCAGCGCTATCTCACGTTGACATTGGGCAACCGGCCAGATGCCCGGCCGATCTGGTTGCCCGACGGCCGTTCGATTGCGGTGCGCGGCAGCGACGAGATGAAGGAACCGGGTGCGGTCGAGCTCGTTCGCGTGGACGTGGCGACCGGGGCCGAATCCGTCCTGCACGATTTCCTTCGCGGCACCGTCGGTGGGTTTCGGGCCGGCCTGGCGTTCATGTCCGATCCCAGGTGGTTGATTGCCACGCTCTCGGAGGAAGCGGCCGCCCCGCCCCAGGTGGTCCGCCTGGACGTCCGCGATGGCACGATGGCGAAGCTCACGAACGATCTCGCCAGCTATGGCGGGGTCACTCTCGCCGGCGACGCCGTGGTCACGACGCGGTATGAAGCGCGGGCGAGTGTCTGGGTCACGGACGCGACGGGTCGCGGCGAGCGCCAGATCGGCAGCGAGATGCCGTCCGCGCTCGGGACGATGGCGTGGGCCGGACCGTCGGGGCTGGTGTACTCGGCGACCCTCGCAGGCGGTTCTGGACTGTGGTCGATGGACGTCGCGAGTGGTACGTCGCAATTGATCGTGCCCAACGCGAGCGCGCCGTCCACGAGCGCTGACGGCCGGATCCTGGTGTTCAACAAGGCCGGCCGGGAGATCTGGCGGGCCGATGCCGACGGCTCTCACGCGGTTCGCCTCAACGACGCGCTCGGGTCCTTCCCGCGCATCGCGCCGGACGGGTCGCGCGTGTACTACATCTCCGCCCGGTCGGGCGTGCAGACCCCGTGGGTCATCGATCTGGCCGGCGGCGCGCCGCGCCAGTTCTCCCCCATGCAGGCCAGCGGCTACCCCGTGGCGTCCCCGGACGGTCGACTGGTCATGCTGGCGTCAGGATCCGTCGAGTCACCGGGCACCTTCATCCTGAAGGCCGACGGTGGTGAGCCTGTGCATCGCCTCCCGGTGCTGCCTCGGCGCGGCGACATCTGGTGGACGCCGGATGGCCAGGGCCTGACGTACATCGACGCGTCGAGCGGGAACATCGTGGTCCAGCCGATCGACGGCGGCGCGCCGCGTCCACTGACGGCGTTCACGCATCGCGACCTCGCCACCTTTGCGTGGACGCCCGATGGCAAGCAACTCGCGTTCACGCGGCAGACCGGCACGAGCAACATCGTGCTGTTGAAGGGCGTGAAGTAGCCTCACTGGATACGCCATGGGACAACTGCACGCGCAGGTCGACGCCGGTCTTCGGGCTTTCATCGAAGGGCCGCAGGTCTTCTTCGTGGCAACGGCTCCCCGTGATGCTGGCGGACATGTCAATCTGTCGCCGAAAGGTCTCGACACGCTTCGCCGTTGTTCCCCGCAGAGCCACTGCCAATCCGAGTGGTCGCCGCCGGTCCGTCAATCGGCCTTGAATCGATAGCGATAGACGTTCGTGTCGCGCTTCTCGAACCCGACCCTCAGATACAGCCTGTTCGCCGCTTCCCGGGACGGCCGAGACGTCAGGTCCACAGTCCTCGCGGTCCGGGCTTCCGCAATCCGAAGTGCCTCCTTCATCAGCAGTTCGCCGATGCCTCGGCCGCGAGTCGTCGTATCGACGGCCACGTCCTCAATCAATGCGCGGATACCCGTTGGCGTCGCACAGACGAGAAGCGTGAGCATGCCGACGATCTCGCCGTTCTCGCGAGCCAGGAGCAGAGACGTGCCGGGCGCTGCGATGATCGCCTGCACTTGTTCTGGAGTGATGCTCGGGACGGACGCAGACAGGAGCGGCAGGAGCCGGTTCACCGCCTCCACGACGTCGTCGCCCGCCGTGATTGCGACTTCGACCGATGCTGCCATCGCTGTCGACAGAGCTTACCAGCGACCCGACAGTCGCTCGCAGTCGTCGACGATCGTGGCGCGTGTCCGCGACGGATGCTCCACGGCCGCCGCCGCCGATCCGGGGGAAGACTGAAGTCGGCGTCTCGATGGACATTCCAATCGCGAGGCGGCCCGGCGCAGACTGGGCTAGCATCACGGTGCCTCGGCGTTGATTGACGTCGGGGCAACGATGGCCTCAGACGAACCCGCCCCGGACCTGTCCGTCGTACTCGTCGCCGGCACGCAGCGTGGCCGCGCCCAGCGGGTGCTGGACGCGCTGGCGGCGCAGACCGTCCGCGACCGCCTCGAAGTGGTCGTCGTCGACATCGCCGGGAACGCGCCCGAGCGGCTCGCGGTCGCCCCAGCGCTGCGGCACATCTATGCAGTCCGGCCGGACATCAACCGCTGGGGCATGGCCCGCGCTGAGGGTGTCAGGCTCGCGACCGGGCCCGTCGTGGGATTCATCGAAGACCACTGTTTCCCGCGCCCTGACTGGGCGGCGATCCTGCTCGAGGCCTACCGCGAGCCGTGGGATGTCGTCGGCTACGCGTTCACCAACGCGAATCCCGACAGCTACGTCAGCCGCGCGTCGCTGCTGGCGCGCTATGGGCAGTTCGCGCATCCCACCGGCCGGCGTCGTGCCTCGCTCGTGTCCGGCAACAACGTGTCGTACCGGCGCCCACTGTTGCTGTCCTTTGGATCCGAGCTCGAGGGACTGCTGACGATCGATTTCAATCTGCAGGAGATCCTCGGCCGGCGGGGCGTGCCGATGCTCGTCGAGGCGCGCGCGCTCGCCGCCCATCAGAACTACAGCCGCTTCCTGGACGACAGCATCACCGGGCACTGGTACTGCCGCCTCCTTGCGGCTCGGCGGGCCGACACGCAGCGGTGGAGTGTCGCGCGGCGGCTGATGCATGGCCTGGGCGCGCCGCTCGGATCGCCGGCGATTCGGCTGGTGCGCCTGCTCCGCAGCCTGCCGGGCCGGCGGCCGCTGTGGCGCGACGCGTGCCTGGGACTCCCGCTCATCGCCGGGTGGTACTTCACCGACGCGCTGGGTGAGTCGCTCGGCTACCTGCTCGGCGCCGGACGCGCCGAGCAGGAGGCGTTGCGGTGGGAGCTGAATGAGGCCCGCGAGCGGGACGCCTGATCCCGTGCCGGCGATCTCGATCCTCATTCCCGCCTACCACTCCGACGACACGATCGCCGACTGCCTCGAGGCGCTCGGCCGTCAGCGCCTGCGCGACTTCCAGGTCATCGTGGTCAACAGCTCGCCGGACGACCTCACGCGCCGCATCATCGCCGAGCAGTTTCCTGACGTGATCTTCGAGCAGGCGCCGGCCCGGTTGCTGCCACACGGCGCCAGGAATCGTGCCGCGGCGCTGGCCACGGGCGACATCCTCGTCTTCACCGACCCCGATTGCCGCGCGCACCCGGAGTGGCTCGAGCGGCTCGTCGCGGCGCACCGCAACGGTCACGCGCTGGTCTGCGGCGCGATTGAGCTCGGTCGGCGCGATGACGGGTGGTTCGCCCGAGGCGTTCACCTCTGCAAGTATTCGTTTCGACTGAACCGGCTCGCCGCCGGTGTAACGTCGGTGGCTGGGACGGCCAATGCCTCGTGCACCCGCGAGGTGTGGCAGGCCGTGGGGCCCTTTGACGGCGACCGGTTCGCCGGCGACGCGCTCTTCAGTTGGCGCGCCGCCGCCCGGGGATGGCGTCCGTGGTTCGAGCCGGG
>CAZFAT010000292.1:0-20517 GCA_964517075.1 uncultured Solibacteraceae bacterium | reverse complement strand
AGGAGCAGGGTCACACCCGTTCCCATTCCGAACACGGAAGTTAAGCCTGCTACCGCCGATGGTACTGCATGGGTAACTGTGTGGGAGAGTAGGTCACTGCCGGGATTATTATTGAAGGGCCGGGTGGCGTCAGCCATCCGGCCCTTGTTGTTTTGTTGGCCGCCGCCGGCCGCCGAGGAGCCTCCCGTGCCGACACGACCGCTCGTCGCCAGGTTCGTCGTCGCCGCCGTGGCCTGCTGGCTGGCGGCCCAGCCGCTAGCGATCGGACAGATTCCCCCCTATGGCGGCGCCCGCGACTTCGTCGCCGACCTGACCGCGCGCCGCGCCCGGGTCATGGACGCACTCGGGCCAGACAGCATCTTGATCCTCTGGGCCGCGCCGCCCCGCATCTACTCCACCGACGTCAACTACGAGTACCGGCAGGACAGTAATTTCCTCTACCTGACCGGCCTCAATGAGGAAGGCGGCGTGCTCGTGTTGGTACCTGGGAACCGGACCCGACGCGAGTTCCTCTTTGCTCCGCAGGGGACGCCGATCCAGGAGCTTTGGACGGGCCACGTGCTAACCGCGGCGGAGTTGAGAAGCGAGACCGGTATCGCGAACGTCCATCTCCAGAAGTCAGCCGAGGAGTTCGACGCGTTTCTCGCAGGCCTCCTGGAGGGCAAGGGCTACGGCGCCACGGCCGAACCGCCGGCCACGGAGTTCGCGGAGTTTTTCAAGGCGATGGAGGCCGGCCGAGCCAGGCTCGGCGTGCTCGACCGGCTTGTGGAAGGGAAGCCCGGCGCGGCCAAGCCCGCCGTCCCTCCTCCCGGCTCCGCGGCAGCCCGGGCGGCCGAGATTCAGCGTCGTCACCCGCAGCTGAGCCTGTTCAACGCAACGGAGATCCTCACGCGACTGCGTCAGATCAAGACGCCGTATGAGCAGCGGGTCCTGCGCCGGAGTGTGGAGATTTCCGCCGAGGCGCACATCGACGGGATGAAAGCGACCAGGCCCGGCCGCTGGGAGTACGAGGTAGAGGCAGCGATCGAGCACTGGTACCTGAAGAACGGCGCGCTGTCGTGGGGATATCCGTCCATCGTCGGCAGCGGCCCGAATGCCACCACGCTCCACTACCTCAAATCCACCCGGCAGATGCGCAGCGGCGATCTGCTCCTTGTGGATGCGGCCGCAAACTTCCAGGGGTTGACAGGCGATATCACCCGCACCTATCCCGTGAGCGGTCGGTTCTCACCCGAGCAGCGGGACATCTATGAGCTCGTGCTTCGTGCGCAGGACGCGGGCCGAGCTGCGGCCACGCCGGGAGCGCGGGCCCAGGCCATCAACGCGGCTATTCGCGACGTGTTCGCCGCCGGGCTCGAGAAACTGGGACTGGTCGTGCCCGGGGGCGCCGGTCTGCCCGTCAGCGCACAGGTGAGCCTCTGGTTTCCCCACGGCCCGGTCCATGGCATTGGCATTGACGTGCACGACCCACTCGGTTCCCTCGATCCCGGCGCGGCGTTCGTCATTGAACCGGGGCTGTATATCCGACCGGACCGGCTGGAAACCCTAGAGAAGAGCCCGGAGAACCTGTCGCTGATCGAGAAACTGGCGCCGGCGGTCGAGAGATACCGGGACATTGGCGTGCGGATCGAGGATTCCTTCCTGATGACGGCGGCCGGACCGGACTCACTGTCGGACAAGGCTCCGCGCGCCGTGCGCGACATCGAACGCGTGGTTGGAACTGGCCGATGACGTTCCCTGCGGGGGTGACGTCCGCTGGCGCTTCATCCGGCATCAGCTCCCAGCGTTCGCATGATCGCGTCGTACCCTAGCTGGGCGCCGGTCTTCAGCACGTCGGAGCGCCGCTCGAGCTTGCTGATTCGCAGGCCGGGGACCGAAACACCCAGAACCTCCGCTCGTCCGAGGGGCCCTCTTCCCAACTGGATCAAGTGAATCAGGTGCGCATACGGGCCGGCGCGGGTCAGATACCGATCCGCCAGGCCGGGTGACACACGTCGCAGGCGGGGACCGACGAAATAGCGGTCGAAGGCGGATGGCCTGGGCTGCATACCGCCATCTCGCGTCAGCAGCACCACGACGTGGGTATGGTCGTCGGTTTCCGCCGTCAGTAACGGGATCGGCTGGGTCAACGACGCGTCCAGGTACCGCCGGCCCCGGTACAGATGGGGGTCGCCGGCGACCACTGGCATCGTGGCGCCGGCCCGCAGGGCTCCGAAGAGCTGCTCGGCGTTCTCGAACGCGCCCAGCGGGACGCATGCCTCGGACTCGACGTCGGTCGCCATGACCGACAGCGGCGAGCGCGATCGCAACACCTTGTCGACATCCAGCTGCTTCCGCCGAAGGGCGACGTCGCCGAGCAGGAACTCCAGGTTGACGATGGCTCGTCCCTGCAGCGCGCGCCGCAGGTCGATGAACCGCCGGTTGTTGATGTCTTCGTAGTAGATGCTGGTGCCGATTCTCGCCTGACCGGCCAGGAAGTAGGCCGCATTGATCGCACCGGCAGATGCGCCGTAGACGCGGTCAAACGCCCCGGTGAAGCCGAGCACCTCGAGGGCTGACACCATCCCGGCGGAAATGACGCCGCGCATCGCGCCGCCCTCGATCACGAGCGCGACACGCGCGCCGTCGTCGTGCGGCGCCTGGCTTCCGCGGGACGCTCGGTCACGGAGCAGCCGGAGCACCGCGGATCCGGCGGTGGCTGTCACGGTCGAGGTCAGCGCGCAGACGTGGTGGTCTGCGAGATGGCGGTCCCGAGTGCGCGATACGAGTTCGTCAGGATTTCGGTAATCGCGGGCCAGTCGGGATCCACGCCGCTTTCGTCGAGCAGTTTGATCGCCTGGGCGCGCAGAAGCGCCGCGTCCGTGGCCCGCCCACCGGCCCGCGGGTATCTCAGCGCGTATTCCTCGGCGATCAGCGCACCGATCCGGTCGGCCGTGCTGATATCCCGCCGGCGGCGGATGGCCCACCAGTTCACCTGTGCCTTCGCGACGTCTGAGGGATCGAAGGAGGCCTTCGTCCACGCTTTCTCGATGTTCGCGGCGGCTTCCAGGTCCGGCAGGAGGCGGTCGAACCGGGACTGGCTCTGCATGCCGGAGTAGGTCGTCGTCGCGCGCGCGAGATAGAAGCCGGATTCCATCGCCCGAAACCAGGAGTATCGATGCTGTTCGCGCAGCATCTGCACGAGGTTCGCATAGACCGCGAAATCCTGACGAGCACGGGCGGACTGCCAGGCCGCGGCTTCGAAGCCGGCCACCCGGCTGGCATCATAGGCGCCATCCGGCGCTGCCTCGGTCGGGACCCAGAAGAATCCCCCATAGACGACGGCGGCCAGCATCGCCAGCATCACCAGACGGAAGGGGCGCAGCATCGGAGGATTCTAGCCTCAAACATGGCTGCCGGGGTCGCCGCCGCCCGGCGGGCCTGGCGGGTACGCTAGCCTTGATGGAGGAGGCCGACATGGGGGACGAGCGAGACGTGCCGACGACCAGGACTGATGAAGAGTGGCAGGAGATCCTGTCAGCCTCCGAGTACAAGGTTCTGCGCTGTCACGGCACCGAGGTGCCGGGATCGAGTCCGCTGAACGGCGAGAAGCGGGCCGGTCGTTTCGTTTGTGCCGGCTGCGAACAGCCGCTGTTTACGTCCGACGCGAAGTTCGAGAGCGGCACTGGCTGGCCGAGTTTTCACACGCCGATGACCGATGCCGTCGATACGTCCATCGACCGGACCGGCTTCACGACGCGGGTCGAGGTGCACTGTGCCCGATGCGGCGGTCATCTGGGACACGTCTTCGAGGATGGCCCGCGCCCGACCGGCAAGCGCTACTGCATGAACGGGGTCGCGATGAAATTCGTCCCCCGTGCGGACGAGGCACGATCGTGATGGCTCGTTTCGGATTCGCCAAGACCGCCCTGCCGACGGCCGCCGAGGCCCTTCCTGGTCGCGAGACGATGATGCCGGTACCCGAACGGCACGAGGTCCTCGGCACGCCGCTGCAGGGCCCCTTTCCCGCCGGGCTCGAACAGGCGATGTTTGGCATGGGCTGTTTCTGGGGCGCCGAGAAGACGTGCTGGCAGCTGCCCGGGGTCTACACGACCGCTGTGGGCTATGCCGGCGGACCGACCAGGAACCCGACCTACGGAGAGGTGTGCTCCGGTCAAACCGGACATGCGGAAGTGGTGCTCGTGGTCTTCGATCCTGCCGTCGTGGCCTACGAGCTGCTCCTGCGCACATTCTGGGAGCACCACGACCCCACGCAAGGCATGCGGCAGGGCAACGATGTCGGGACCCAGTACCGCTCCGCTATCTATGCCTTCTCGTCGGAACAGCGCCAGGCCGCCGACCGGACGCGGGATCAATACGCCACAGCGTTGTCGCGCGGCGGATTCGGCTCCGTCACCACGGAAATCGCTGACGCCCCGCCCTTCTTCTACGCCGAGCCGGACCACCAGCAGTACCTGGCCAAGAACCCGAACGGGTATTGCGGGCTGGGTGGCACGGGCATCCGCTGCCGATGACGGCTCCGATGATGCTCTTGGCGAGGGCCCCGGGCAGTGCTCTAATGAGCGTCTGTCACATCCTCGAATGCCGCGGTAACGGTCAATCTCCCTGGGAGTACGACTGATGCGAACCTCACGGAAGCTCCTTGTGCTCGTTGCGATCGTCGCCGCCACGGCGTCTGCGCCGGTTGCGGCTCCTGCCACCGCGCCCACGCTCGTGGGTCCGGCCCTGTCGTCCGTCGGCCCTCTGGCGTTTGGCCCCGAGGGCGTGCTCTACGCGGCCGATCGCCAGGCCGCCACGATTTTTGCGCTGGACCTCGGATCGCTCGCGTCGGGAACGGCCCTGGGCACGGCCGACGTGGCCGGCATCAATCAGAAGATCGCCGACCTGCTCGGCACGGCGTCCACCGAGGTCGCCATCACCGACGTGGCGGTCCACCCGACGTCCCGGAATACCTTTGTCGCGGTGATGCGCGGCCAGGGCGCAGCCGCTCAGCCCGCGTTGCTGAGAGTCGACGGTGCCGGTCGGCTCGACGTGCTCACGCTCGACGCCGTCAAGTACACCAGTGTCGCGCTGCCCAATCCGGCTGCGGTCACGACCACCGGACGGGGCGGTCGCATGCAGTCGGTGACTGACCTGGCGTTCTCCAATGGCCGACTGGTTGTGGCCGGCCTGTCGAACGAAGAGTTCGCCTCGAAGCTCTGGTCGGTGGCCTACCCCTTCTCGTCGGCGGATCGGGGCACGAGCGTCGAGATCTTCCATGGCAACCACGGCCGGCTGGAAACGCGGTCGCCGGTCATGGCCTTCCTGCCGCTATCGATCGACAACCAGCCCCATCTCGTGGCGGGGTACACGTGCACGCCTCTCGTGAAGTTCCCGGTGACCGCTCTCCAGCCGGGACAGAAGATCGTCGGCCGGACGATTGCCGAGCTCGGCGCCGGGAATCAGCCGCTCGACATGATTGCGTATCAGAAGGATGGCCGTCAGTTCCTGCTCATGTCGAACAGCACGCGCGGCGTGATGAAGATTGCCACCGCCGGATTCGCCGCGGCGACCCCTATTGAGGCGCCTGTGCCGAACGGGACCGCGGGTGTGCCCTTCGAGACCGTCAGCAGCCTGACGGGTGTGGAACAGCTCGACAGCCTCGACGCCGACCGCGCGATCGTGATCGCCCGTGCGCAGGACGGCACGCGGAACCTCGCGGCCGTCGCTCTGCCCTGAGTCCTGCAGGCGAAGTGCCGATGACTGCGGCGGCGGGGTCGCACGTCCGTGCAACCGCAGGGCGGCGCGCCTGGTGCGCCGTCCCGCGGCTTTCGCTCTCGGTGTGCGTGATCGCGATCGCGTGTTCGGCTCCCCCGCGTCCGATTAGCGTCGGTCTCGAGGACGGTTCTGGTGATGGGCCGGCCGCCGTGCGGGTGACGGGGTTGTCCGCCGATGAGCTCGCGGCGCTCCGCGCGGCCGTGTGGCGAGAGGAGGGCTGGCAGGCGTTGTTGGCGGTGACCGTCAGTGATGGGGACGGTACCCCTGTCGCCGGCCGGTATGTCGCCTCGCGAGAGGCCCTCGAGTTTCATCCGCGGTTCCCCTTCGATCCCGGCCGGTCGTATCGCGTGCGCTTCGACCCGGCGCGCCTTCCGACGCCGCGCGCCGGTGAGGCTGTTGAGGTCACCGTCGCCCTGCCGGCTCGCGCGCCGACGCCCCCGACAGTGGTGACGTCACTCTCGCCTTCGAGCGACCCGTGGCCCTCGAACCTCCTGCGTTTCTATGTGCACTTCTCGGCGCAGATGTCCCAGACGCAAGGCGTAGAGTTCGTGCGGCTCCTCGACGACAAAGGCCAGGAGGTGACAGACGCGCTCCTGCCATCGGCGATCGACTTCTGGAACGCGGATCGGACGCGCTATACGGTCTTCTTCGATCCGGGACGGGTCAAGCGTGGCATCCTGCCGAACCGGACCCTTGGCCGCGCGCTGGAGCCCGGCCGTGATTACACCATCGTGGTGGATGCCGCCTGGCGGGACGCCGAGGGGCGTCCCCTTGCCGAGAGCTATCGACGCACATTCCGGTCCGGACCTCCCGTAGAACGTGCCCTGGCGTTGACCGACTGGCGGATTACGGCGCCGCGGGCGGGAACGCCGGACACGCTCGTCGTCGTCTTTCCGCATTCGCTCGATGAGGGGCTCCTTCGCCGAGCCGTGGGGGTCGCGCAGGCGGGGGAAGGACCGATCGATGGCACGGTGGCGGTCGCACTCGGCGAAACGGAGTGGCGGTTCATACCGGCGCGTCCGTGGCGTGCCGGACGCCATGAGTTGCTCGTACTCTCGATCCTCGAAGATCCCTCGGGCAATCGTCTCGGGCGCGCCTTTGAAGTCATGGCCCCCGAGGCCGAGGAAGAGCCCCCGCCTCCCGAGCAGTTCACGCTCCCGTTCACCATCAAGTAGCGACGGCCACGGGCCGGCTTGTCTTCATCGATCGTCGTCACAGACATGAGCGACCGGTGCGATCTCGAGGAGGAATTCGGGGCGATCGACATTTATTTGTTCGATCAGCTGTTGCGCGGCCGCATCACGCCCCGCGACTGCATTGTCGATGTCGGATGCGGGTTCGGCCGCAATCTCGTGTATCTAATGCGCGCCGGTTATGACGTGTACGGGCTCGACCCGGACCCCGATGCCATTGCCGAAGTCCGGAGTCTGGCCGCCCGCCTGGCCCCGAGCCTTCCGGCCACCCGCTTTCAGGTCGAATCGATCGAGGGGTGTTCCCTCCCGGATGGGTGCGCCACCGTGGTGGTGTGCAGCGCGGTTCTGCACTTTGCCCGAGACAATCAGCACTTCGAGGCGATGCTCACAGGCACCTGGCGACTGCTGGCGCCGGGCGGGATGCTCTTCTGCCGGCTCGCGTCGACGATTGGGCACGAAGCGCGCAGCCGTTCCCTGGGCGCGGGCAATCGCCGGTTCCTGCTGCCCGACGGTACGGAGCGCTATCTGGTCAATGAACCGGTGCTCACGGAGTACACACGGCGGCTCGGAGGCCAGTTACTCGACCCGCTCAAGACGACAGTGGTCCAGGATCAGCGATCGATGACGACCTGGGTGGTGCGCAGACGCGGGCACGCGGGTCGGCCGGCCGATCTCTGATGACCGGCGTCAGCCCTTCAACACCCGCAGCAGCCGCGAGAGCGGATCGTAGAAGCGGTCCACGACACGCTCCTTGAGCGGAATGATCGCGTTGTCAGTGATGGTGATGTGTTCCGGACAGACCTTCGTGCAGCACTTCGTGATGTTGCAGTATCCGATGCCGAAGGCATCGCGCAGTTCCGCGACACGGTCGCCCGTGTCGAGCGGATGCATCTCGAGCGCGGCGGCGTGGACCAGAAACCTGGGACCGATGAACTCGTCGTGTTTGTGATGATCGCGCAGGACGTGGCAGACGTCCTGGCAGAGATAGCACTCGATGCACTTGCGGAACTCCTGGACCCGGTCGATGTCCGCCTGCTGCATCCGCCACGTGCCGTCGGCCGCGTCGGGCCGGCGAGGCCGGAACGGGGCGATCTTCTTCTTGACCTCGAAGTTCCACGACACGTCGGTCACCAGATCGCGCACGTGAGGGAACGCCCGCATCGGCTCGATGGTGACGGGCTCGTCCGCCGGCAGGGAATTGAGTCTGGTCATGCACATCAGCTTGGGCGAGCCGTTGATTTCGGCCGAGCACGACCCGCACTTACCCGCCTTGCAGTTCCAGCGGCAGGCGAGGTCGGGGGCCTGAGTGGCCTGCACGGCGTGGACGGCATCGAGCACGACCATCCCTTCGCCGACCTCGGTTTGATAGTCCTGGAAGCCCCCCTGGCCGCGCTCGCCACGCCAGATGCGGAACGTCTGCGTCGACATGGCTACTCGTTCTCCTTGACGACCTGCGCCAGTTCGGGCGGCAGCGGCGGGATCGGCTGCCGCGTGAGCGTCATCGCGCCGTCCGGCCCCTTCTGGATGACGAAATTGAAGCGGCTGAACTCCTCCGACTTCGCCGGATAGTCCTCGCGGAAATGGGCGCCACGGCTCTCTCTCCGCTCGAGGCCGGCGCGGGCGATGGCCTCGGACACGAGGAGGAGATTCGGCAGATCGAGCGCCGTATGCCAGCCCGTGTTGTATTCGCGATTGCCGCCGACGCCGGTTCGTTCGGCGCGCGCCCGGAGGGCGGCGAGGCGCTCCAGGGCCTCGCGCATCTCGGCTTCCACGCGCACGATGCCGACCAGGTCCTGCATCATGGCCTGAAGCTCGTGCTGAATGGTGTAGGGGTTCTCACCGCCCGGCCCGCGCTCGAACGGCGCCAGCGCGTTCGCCGCCGCGGTGGCCACGGCGCCATCGTCGATTCGGACGGCTGCATGCGACGCCGCGAAGACGGCGGCGTACTCGCCGGCCCGCTTGCCAAAGACAATCAGATCGGACAGCGAGTTCCCGCCGAGACGGTTGGCCCCGTGCAGGCCCGCCGCCGCTTCGCCCGCGGCAAACAGACCGGGCACGTTGGACATCTGCGTGTCGCCATCCACGCGGATGCCGCCCATCGTGTAGTGCGTCGTCGGTCCGACTTCCATCGGCACGGCGGTGATGTCCAGGTCTGCGAGCTGCTTGAACTGGTGGTACATGCTGGGCAGCTTGCGCCGGATGTGCTCGGCGGCGTTCGGCAGCTTCCGTTTGATCCACGCGATGTCCAGGAACACGCCGCCGTGCGGACTCCCGCGCCCGGCCTTGACCTCCCGGATGATGCACCGCGCGACATGATCGCGCGTGAGGAGTTCGGGTGGACGCCGCGCGGCCTTGTCACCCTGGACGTACCGCCAGCCCTCCTCTTCGTCGCTGGCGGTCTGGTTCCGGTAGTTCTCCGGGATGTCATCGAACATGAATCGATGCCCATCCTTGTTCACGAGAATGCCGCCCTCGCCCCGGACCCCTTCCGTGACGAGGATCCCCTGCACACTCGGCGGCCAGACCATTCCGGTCGGGTGGAACTGGATGAACTCGAGGTCCACCAGCGCCGCGCCGGCGTGATACGCAAGCGCGTAGCCGTCGCCGGTGTACTCCCAGCTGTTGCTGGTGATGCGAAAGGCGCGGCCGAGTCCGCCGGTGGCGATGACGACGGCCCGACAGTGAAACACGGTGAAGCGGCCGCGCTCCCGGTCGTAGACGAAGGCCCCCGCGATCCGGCCGTCATCGGTCAACAGGGCCGTGACCGTGTGCTCCATGTAGACATCGATGCCCTGGTGGATACCGTGATCCTGGAGCGTACGGATCATCTCGAGCCCGGTGCGATCGCCGACGTGAGCCAGCCGCGGGTAGCGATGCCCGCCGAAGTTTCGCTGCAGGATCCGGCCGTCGCCGGTCCGGTCGAAGACCGCGCCCCAGGCCTCCAGCTCGCGCACCCGATCGGGCGCCTCGCGGGCGTGCAGTTCGGCCATCCGCCAGTCATTCAGATATTGGCCGCCGCGCATCGTGTCGGCGAAGTGAACGCGCCAGCTGTCGCGGTCATCGACGTTGGCGAGCGCGGCCGCCACGCCGCCCTCGGCCATGACGGTATGCGCCTTTCCCAGCAGCGACTTGGTGATGACCGCGACCTTAACGCCCGCTGCGGATGCTTCGATGGCTGCGCGCAGTCCCGCGCCGCCAGCGCCAATGATGACGACGTCCGTCTCGATGATGGGAAAATTCATGGGCGCTACAACAGACGCGCGTCGGTCCAGATGCCCATCGCGCACAGGCGGACGTACAGGTCGGTGAACCCCACCCAGATCAGGCTCACCCAGGCCCAGTTCATGTGCCACCGGTTCAGGCAGCTCACACACCGATACGCCGTGCGGCGGGCCGGCCGGCCCGACATGACATCGAGCACACCGCCCACGAGATGGCGCAGGGAGTGACACCCGAACGTGTAGCACGCGAGGAACACCACGTTGGCCATCAGAATCAGTGTGCCGACTCCGATGCCGAACTCCGTGGGCGCGCCGGCTGCGAGCACAGCGGAGCCGTCGGCCGGGAACCACATGGCGACCCATGCGTCGTACGACAGAACCGCAATGAAGCCCGCTGCGACATAGAAGAAGTACCGGTGGATGTTCTGAATGACGAGGGGAAACTCCCGCTCGCCGAGGTAGCGCTTCCGGGGCTCACCGACGGCGCACCCGGGCGGATCGGCCCAGAACGCCTTGTAGTACGCGCCGCGGTAGTAGTAGCACGTCAGCCGGAACCCGACCGGCCCCCAGAGAACCAGCGCGGCCGCGGAGTAGCGCAGGAAGGACGGCCACCAGACCGGCTGCGCCGGACCGCCGAACCACGAGTGCGCGGACGGGCCGAACAGCAGGGGGGAATACATCGGCGAGAGGTAGGGCCCATATTCGTAGTAGGCATTCGAATAGGCCGCCCACGTCGAGTAGATGATGAACGCCGAGAATCCCAGGAAGACGACGAGCGACGGAAGCCACCATGCATCGCGGCGCGTCGTTCCCCCGAAGCGCCGCTGAGCGGGCAGGGATGTGGCAGGCACGGAGCCAAACGATATCCGCTATCTGCCGGCGGAGCAATCCGATGCTCTCCCCGAATCGAGCCAATCTGGAAAACGGATGCGGCCGGCTCAGAACTCGAGCAGAATTCCGGCGGAGGGCACACGCGGAATCAGCCGCTCGACGTAGTTGACCGCCTGCAGTGAACTGCGGATGGACCCGTCCGACGGACCGAAGTTGCGATGGCCGGCCGCGTTCATGACCTCGATGAAGAGCGTCAGGCGATGCCGGACGAACGTGAACGTCCGGCTGAGTCGCAGATCCAGCCTCGAGTACACCGGGAGCCGGACGTCGTTGCGCGTCGCGGCCAGACGCATGTCCGTCGGCGTTCCCGTGAAATATCCGACGACAGGAAAGCTGCTGCCGACCCGGAGCTTGGCGCTGGCGTTCATCCGGTACGACAACCGGTGCTGGACGAACAGGTTCAGTGTATGGCGCTGGTCGAAGTCGCCACTGAAGGTTTCACCCGTCACCCGGTCCACGTGCCGCGTGCGTGCCCAGGTGTAGGCCACCCAGCCTTCCGGTCCCGACGGCGACTGCCGGCCGATGACCAGATCCACACCCCGTGAGGTGCCGTCGAGATGGGAGCGGAACTCCGGGAAGGTCGACCCAGTTACTCGAACGCCGTTCTCGAGCCGGTCCTCGGCCACCCGGCGCAGCACGTTCTCCTCGTTGCGGTAGAAGCCTCCAATCTGCCACCGGAAACCGGCGGGGAGCAGTTGCTCGACGACCAGATCGGCGCTCCAGGCGCGCTCCGGCCGTGTGGGGTCCGCACCTTGCGCAATCTCGACAAGCCCGGCGAACTGGTGACTGCCGCTCGCGCCGGCCCTCAGTGAGAGCGGCCCTGCCACCGTCGTGGCCAGGACCCACGGCGAGGCGACGGCGCCGCCGCCTTTGGAGTCCGAAGAGACGCGGACACCGCCCATCAGGCCCCCACGCATGCCCTGGCGTCCCACGTGGACCCATCCGCTGTCGATCACGCGCGTGTCATCGACCAGTTGCTCGTCGCGCAGTCGAAGGCCCATGCCCCCCTGGAACGTGAAGTCCGCGAGCGTCTGCATTCCAGTCTGATGGTCCCGCCTACCGCCCGCTTCCAGCATCCAGGCGCTGCCGAGCGGGACGGTGAGGTCTCCGCGCCACACGAGCGCGCGGGCATCGCCCTCGGCGCGAACCTGTCGGAGCAGTCCGCTGCCGACGAACCGGTTCGTCACCAGCGACAGGCGCTGCTGGAGCAGGAACCGCTGGCTGGCGTAGCGCCAGGCGGCGGACGCGAGCACGCTGGTGGAGGTGGCTTGACGCATTTCATTTGCGCCCGTTGCCGTTGGCTTGCGATAGGTCGCATCTCCGGCCACGACCAGTAACTGCAGCTGCTGCGTCGGCGTGACGTCATACGCGACCTTCAGCGTGCCGTCAGCGAAGCCGATCGTGCTGTCGATGTCCGGATCGATCTTGCGAATCAGCCAGTCCACGTAGCTCTTGCGGGCCGAGACCAGCCATGAGCCGCGCTTGGCCCCGCCGATTGGACCGTCGATCACGAACGACGCGCTCGTGCCGCTCACGGCGCCCCGGACGACCGTCCGGTCGCGCGAACCCTCCCGCACGTCGAACTCCAGAGTCGCGCCCAGCCAGTCGCCGTGGCGCCGCGCCTGCGATCCGACGCTCAAGGCGGCGCGGGCCAGGATGTCCGTGTTGATCATGGCAATCGAGCCGGTGTTCTCCGTACCCCGCACCGTGTGAAAGAGCAGAGGTGTCGACGTCCCGTCGATAACCAGACCGACGTGCCGGAAGGCCGACCCGCGGACGGAGAACTCAGCCTGAAAGTCGTCGCCGGTGGCGACCCCGGGCAGGGCCTGAACGGCGCGCACCGGATCGTCGGCGGCCACGCCGCGCAGATCCTGCAGATCGGCCGAGCTCAGCTCCGCCCCGCCAATGCGGGGTCCTTCAGGCAGCGTCGCCTGTACGTCCACCGTTTCCCGGTAGGTGTCCGTTCCCGCGGCGAGAGGGATGGACAACTCGAGGGGAGCGCCAGCTGCTACATCCACCGACCGCCGGACGAACACGAAGCCGATGGTCGACACCGTCAGCGTGTACCGGCCCGGCGTGAGGTTCCGGAACTCGAAACGGCCGTCAGGGCCCGTCCGCACCTCGAGCGTCAGTTCCGTCACGGCGACGCGGGCATCGGCCATCGGCGTCGAGGTCGTGGCATCCAGGACCACGCCGACGATGGCGCCGGTCGCCGGCGTCTGCACGCCCGCCTGGGGTTTGCCCCCAAGGAAGAGCAGCGTTGCGACCGTGAGGATCATCCCGCCTCGACGACGACAGGATCGTCGTGCGTGCCACCGGGCTCAGGCGGGTTATCGAGATCGCCGCCGTCGAGAAGCCGATCGGTGATGTAGTCGATCGCGCTGTCGTCGGTCCGGGCCAGCAGGGCCTCGAGCGGTGAATCGGCCACGGGACGAGCTTCCCGCTGTTGCATGGACGGCCAGGTGCCGTCGGGCCGCTGCGGAGCGTACCGCACCCAGAACCCGACGTGCCATCGCAGGAACTCACGCAGTCGATCGCGTCCGTAGTCGTCGAGCATCGGTCCCTCGCCGGTTTCCCGGTCGGCCCGGCGTCCCCAGTGCTCCGAGGCGAGGGCCACGTACCGCCGATAGATCCGCAGCCGGTCGCCGGGGGACACGGCTGTGTCGCCCCCTGCGAGGTCACGGAAGATCCAGGGTTTGATGAGCGCTCCGCGGGCGGTCATCGCGGCGGCACAGCCCGACGTCGCCAGCCGGTGGTCCACCTCGTGAGCGTGCAGCAGATCGCCGTTGCCGATGACCGGCACGGACACGGCGCGGGCGACCTCGGCGATGGCGTCCCAGTCGGCCGGGTGGCGATACCGCGCCTCTCGCGTCCGCCCGTGCACCGTGAGGGCCGACGCCCCCGCGTCCACGGCGGACCGGGCCACTTCCAGATAGTTGCGGTGCGTCGCGTTCCAGCCGAGACGGAGCTTCACGGTGACCGGAATCGTCACGGCTCGACGGATGGCGGCGACTACCCGCGCGACACGGTTCGGCTGCCGCGCGAGCGCCGCGCCAAGCCCGCGACGGGTGAAGTGGTCGATCGGGCAGCCCAGATTGAGGTCCACGAAATCCGCGCCGCGCGCTTCGACGAACTGCGCGGCCCAGGCCATCTCATCCGGCTGGTTGCCCGCGAGCTGGACGCCGAAGCAGGGCTCGCCCGGCACGCGCCGTACTAAGGCGAGCTCACCGCGCCGGCGCTGTTTCAGGCGCCGGGCCACCACCATTTCGCTCACGAGCACCCGCGCGCCCAGTTCGACGCACAGCCGCCGATAGGGCAGATTCGAGCCCTTCGTCATTGGCGCCAGAACGAGCGCGCCGGGCAGGCTGTCGGACAGTGACACGGCCAGATCCTACCGGACCGTGCGCCCGCAGCGGTGCGCGAAATCGGGCCTCCTTCTAGAATAGGCGCCGTGCCGACTCTGCTGCCGCCGGTCTACAAGCAACGCCACGGCCAGGCCGAGTGGGTGGAACTCGCCAGCGATCGGCCGCTGCGGACCCGCAACAAGCTTCACTACCGGGTGGCGCACTGGCCGATCTGGGTGTTTGTGATGTTCATCGCGCCCGGCCCGCTGACCTTCAACCTCTTCGCGCATGGGCCGGATCTGCGCACCTGGTCCTGGCTGTTCACCGCGATGGCCGTGACCGGACTGTTCGGCTATTTCGGCCGGCTGCCCGGCACCGAAGCCCGGCCGTACATCCTCAAGTACAACGAGGATGGCCCGAACCCGCTCCATCGCCGCGTTTTCTACACCCTGGCCTGGACGGAGATCGTCGTCTACGCCGTGCTCAATTCCGCGGGTCTGGTCGATGCGGTCATATCCGGGCAGTGGCGCCTGCGCGCGCTCTATGACGTGGCCTATTTCCCGCTGGCGGCAGTCTGTCTGCTCGTCGGTGTGCTCGGGGGATGGCCGCGGGCGCGGGCCTCCGTGATCGGCGAGCGATACGAGCGGCGGTGGTTCTACGGCGCGGTCTGGGCCGTGACGATCGCGCAGCCGCTGCTGTGGCTGCTCTGGAAGACGCTGCCCGCCACTCGCCCTTCGGACCTCGTCAAGCTGGCGGTCTATTGGGGCGTGCTGGCTCTCGTGGGCGACCTGGCTCGCCGCGGCCTGCTGCCTCGCACCCGCCCCATCCTGCCCGGCGAGTCCATGGTGGTGGATTGACGCGGGCCCGCGGCTGGTCGGGCTGGGACGCCTATGCCCGGTTCTACGACTGGGAGAACGCCCGCACCTTCGGGCGGCGCGACGTGACGTTCTGGCGCCGCGTCGCGACCCGCGAGGCCGGCCCCGTCCTCGAACTGGGATGCGGCACCGGCCGGCTCCTCTTTCCGCTCGCCCGCGTGGCCGGCCCGGTCGTCGGCGTCGATCGGTCGTCGGCGATGCTCGCCCGCGCGCGCGCTCGCCGTGCTCGTCAGCGTGCCGCCGCGCGACCGGGCCTCGTCCGGGGCGACATCACGGCGTTGCCGTGTGCCACCTCCGCGTTCGGCGTCGTCATCGCGCCCTACGGGATGCTGCAGTCGTTGCTGAGCGATGTCGATCTCGACCGCGCGCTCCTGGAGATCTCGCGCGTCCTTCGTCCGGGCGGGCTCGCCGGGATCGATCTCGTTCCCGAACTGCCCGCGTGGAAGGAATATCACCGGAGGGTCCGGCTCCGCGGTCGGGCCGCCGGCGGCCGGACGATAGCGCTCGTCGAGACGGTGCGGCAGGACCCACGCCGGCGGGTGACGACATTTGTCGAAGAGTTTGTCGTCCGCCGTGGCGGGCGCGCCGAGCGGCAGTCATTCTCGCTGACGTTTCGCACCGTGGACGTGCGGGAACTGGTGCGCAGGCTGGCCGGTGTCGGGCTGCTGGCCGAGGCCGTCCTCGGTGACTATCGTGGTGGCCCGCTGGAGGCCGCCTCCGAGACGTGGCTCATCCTCGCGAGGAAGAGATGAGCTTGGGGGCGTGCTAACATTTCGGGTCCGCATCCCGTCGTTTCGACAGAACCAGCAGAGGAAGCCATGTCCGGCCATTCCAAGTGGCACACGATCAAGCACAAGAAAGGCGCCGCCGACGCGAAGCGCGGGCGCATCTTCACCCGGATCATCAAGGAGCTGACCATTGCGGCGCGCCATGGCGGCGGAGACCCCGACATGAATCCGCGGCTGCGGACGGTCGTGGCCGACGCGAAGCAGGCCAACATGCCAGCCGAGAACATCAAGCGCGCCATCCGGCGCGGCACCGGTGAGGAGGCGGGGGTCAACTACGAGGAGGTCACCTACGAGGGCTACGGCCCTGGAGGGGTCGCGATTCTCGTCGACACTCTGACCGACAACCGCAACCGGACGGTCGGTGAAATCCGGCATACCTTTTCCAAGCACGGCGGGAACCTCGGCGAAGCCAACAGCGTGGCGTGGATGTTCGAGAAGAAGGGCCACCTCGTCGTCAGCAAGGACAAGGCGTCGGAAGATGCCCTGATGGCGACCGTGCTCGAAGCCGGCGCCGACGACATGCGCGACGATGGCAGTGCCTGGGAGATCGTCTCGCCACCCGATGTGCACCAGGCCGTCCTCGATGCGGTCAAGGCGCTCGGCCTCGAGCCCGACACGGCCGAAATTGCGATGATTCCCCAGAACTACGTCAAGCTGGAGGGCCGGAGCGCCCAGCAGATGCTGAAGCTCATGGAGGCCCTCGAAGACAACGACGACACGCGCAACGTCTGGTCGAACTTCGACGTAGAGGAGAAGGAAATCGAGGCCTCCCTGGCGTGAGAGTGTTCGGGATCGATCCGGGATCGGTCCGTACGGGTTACGGGTGCGTCGACACTGACGGCACCCGTCACAGGCTGGTGACGTGCGGCGCGCTGACGCCGGGCCCAAGGGCCACGTTGCCGGAGCGCCTTCGGGCCATTCATGACGGCCTGGCCGACCTGCTGCGCGAGGCGGCGCCGGCCTGCGTGGCCGTCGAAAATCTCTTTCATGCGAAGAACGTCCGGAGCGCGCTGACGTTGGGCCACGCGCGCGGCGTCGCGATCCTCGCAGCCGTCGAGGCCGGCTTCCCGGTCGTCGAGTACTCCCCCGCCGAGATCAAGCTTGCCGTCGTGGGTTACGGCCGCGCGGAAAAGGGGCAGGTCCAGCACATGGTGCAACTCCTCCTCGGCCTCGAGATGGCCCCAACGCCGCACGACGCGTCAGACGCCCTGGCCGTCGCGATTTGTCACGCCCACACCTCTGGCGGAGCGTTGGCGGCGCCGGGCCGCCGGGCGCCGCGCCATGAACGGAGCTGGCGCCATGTGAAGATCGGCGCCGTGACCAGGCGCCCGTTGCCGTGATTGCGCACCTGAGCGGCGCACTGCTCGACAAGCAGGTGCAGCGGCTCGTCATCGATGTGGGCGGCGTCGGATACGAGGTGTTCGTTCCGCTCTCCACGTTCTACAGTCTCGGCGATCCGGGGTCTCCGGTCGCTCTTCGCATCCACACCCACGTCCGCGACAGTGCCATCCAGCTGTTCGGATTCGCCACGCCCCTCGAGATTGCCTTGTTCGAGCGGCTGATTGCCGTCAGTGGTATCGGTCCGAAGGTCGCGCTCGCCGTCCTGTCGGGCATCGAGCCGTCGGATCTGGTGCACGCCGTGCGGCAGGCCGACCTCGGGCGCCTGACGCGAATCCCGGGGGTCGGCCGCAGGACGGCCGAGCGCCTGGTGGTCGAACTCAAGGACCGGCTGCCCGAGGCGCCCGCGGATCCCTCGACCGGCCCATCCGCCTCGCCGGCTGCCGGTGTCCGCGAGGACGTCCTGTCGGCCCTTTCGAACCTCGGCTATCAGCGCGGCGCCGCCGAGGCGGCGGTGAACAAGGTCCTGCGCAGCCACGGGGATCGCGACTTCGAGGGCGTGCTCCGGCTGGTGCTGAAGGCGCTGGCGGGATGAGTCCTCGTGCCTGATCCCCGCCTCGTCAACGCTTCACGTGTCGATGACGACGCCCAGTACGAAACCGGGCTGCGTCCGCGCACGCTGGACGATTACATCGGTCAGGAGCGGGTGCGGGAGAACCTGCAGGTGTCCATTGCCGCGGCCCGGCAGCGCCGCGAGGCGCTCGATCACGTGCTGCTGTACGGTCCGCCCGGGCTGGGCAAGACCACGCTCGCCTACGTGATTGGGAATGAACTCGAGGTGGCGGTCCGCGCGACTTCAGGTCCGGTGCTCGAGAAGCCGGGCGACCTCGCCGCCATCCTCACGAACCTGAAGGAGCGCGAGGTGCTGTTCATTGACGAAATCCATCGCATGGCCCCCGCCATCGAGGAGATTCTCTATCCTGCCCTCGAGGACTTCGAGCTCGACATTGTCATCGGACAGGGACCTGGTGCCCGGTCCGTCAAGGTGCCGCTTCAGCCGTTCACCCTCATCGGGGCGACGACACGTGCGGGTCTCCTGACCGCACCGCTCCGGTCGCGCTTTGGCATCGTCCATCGCCTGGATTTCTATGCCGATGCCGACCTCATCACGATCGTGACCCGCTCGGCGCGCATCCTCGGCGTCTCCATCGAGCCGGACGCGGCGGCCGAGATTGCCAGGCGGTCGCGCGGGACGCCGCGAATTGCGAACCGGCTGCTGCGACGGTCCCGGGACTTCGCGGAGGTGCGGGCCGACGGCCGGGTGACCGCGGACGTCTGCCGCCAGGCGCTGGAATTGCTCGAGGTGGACGTTCACGGCCTCGACGAGTCGGACCGGCGGCTGCTGCGGACGATCATCGACAAGTTCGGCGGCGGTCCGGTCGGCCTCAACAGCCTGGCGGCCGCGATTGGCGAGGAGAAAGACGCCATCGAGGACATTCACGAGCCGTATCTGATTCAGATCGGCTTCATCGATCGCACACCGCGGGGCCGCGTGGCGACCGCTCGTGCCTATGAGTACTTTGGCCTGATGGCGCCGGGAAGGGATCGTCTGTGGTGAAGGCAATGCGTCGGGTGAAGATTGCGGGGCTGGGCACCTACGTGCCTCCGCATGTGCTGACCAATGCGGATCTCGAACGGATGGTGGACACCACCGACGCGTGGATCCTGCAGCGCACGGGTATTCGCGAGCGACACATTGTGGAACCGGGCATGGCGACGTCGGATATCGCCGAGCCAGCGGCCCGGGAAGCGATCGCGGAAGCCGGGCTGACGCCGGACGACATCGGGTTCATCGTGGTGGGCACGACGACGCCCGACACCATCTTCCCGAGCACCGCGTGCCTGCTGCAGGCGCGCATCGGCGCGTCGAGGGCCTGGGGCTTCGATCTGGGCGCCGCCTGTTCGGGATTCACCTATTCGCTCAGCGTCGGCTGGTCGATGGTTGCGACCGGCACTGTGGAGCATGCGCTTGTGGTCGGCGCCGACGTCATGTCGAGCATCATCGACTACACCGATCGCTCGACGTGCATCCTGTTCGGTGACGGCGCCGGTGCCGTGGTGCTCTCGCCAGCCGATGCCGACGAACCCGGTATCATCGACTTCACGCATGAGATTGACGGCAGGGGCGGCCCGGCGTTGTGCATGCCCGCGGGCGGCAGCCGGATGCCGGCCTCGCACGAAACCGTCGATCGGCGCCAGCACTACGTGAAGCAGGACGGACAGACGGTCTTCAAGTTTGCCGTCAAGAAGAACCAGGAGATTGCGCTGCGGCTGCTCGATCGCAACGGGCTGACCGGCGCCGATCTCGATCTGTACGTCTCGCACCAGGCCAACCGCCGGATCATCGAGGCCACCGCCGAACGGCTGGGGCTCGGGCCGGACAAGGTCGTCATCAATCTCGAGCGGTATGGCAACACGACGGCAGGAACCATCCCGCTGGCGCTCGCCGATGCGCGCCGGGAGGGGCACCTCAGGACCGGCAACCTGGTCTTGTTGGCGTCGGTGGGCGCGGGGTTCACGGTCGGGTCGGTGCTGTTGCGCTGGAGCCTCTGAGCACGCGCTACGAGAGCAGCAGCTCGAGGTCCTCGGCCCGGAGATCGCGCAAGCCGACCGCGCTCGTGCCGAGCACGGCGTCGGCCAGCGCCCGCTTCGTCTGCTGCAACGCCAGCACTTTCTCTTCGACGGTATCGCGGGCAATCAGCCGGTAAGCAAACACCTCGCGTGTCTGCCCGATGCGGTGCGCGCGATCCATCGCCTGGGCTTCGACCGCCGGGTTCCACCAGGGGTCGAGGAGGAACACGTACTCGGCAGCCGTGAGGTCGCGGGATCGGTCTGGAACCGCTCCACGCGCGCCTGCCGGTCCCGCGTCCGGCCGTCCAGGTACTCGTATCGCAGGGCCGAGGCGTCGAGCTCCTTCCGCAGCAGCCCCAGCAGCGTCGTGAATTGTGAGAACACCAGGGCCTTGTGGCCCTCCTCGATCACCTCACGTAGCCTCGGGAGCAGGACGTCGAACTTTGCCGACGCGCCGCCTCCGCGCCCGCGCTCCAGCA
>CAZFAT010000291.1:0-18842 GCA_964517075.1 uncultured Solibacteraceae bacterium | reverse complement strand
TCTCCGCCCGCCTGACCAGCAGGAACCACCCCGTCCGCCCGATAAACACCAGGAGTACCCGGCGTGAAGCATCCCGATCCCGCGCTCCCCCTGGCCGACGACCCGGCCGATCAACCCGGCGCCCGCGACGTGCAGGTGCTGCGGTTTCACCTGACGTCCGCCACGCTGAGCTTCGCGGTCCTCGCCGTGGCCGTGGGCGCGCTCGTGGGCTGGTGGTGGTCCATCCCGGCCCTCACGAGCGTGGTGCCCGGCTCGACCACGATGAAGGCGAACACGGCGCTGGCCCTGCTGCTGACCGCGGTCGCGCTGCTCATGCACCGCGCCGAGCAGTTCACCCGGCGCGGCGAGGTGATCCTCAAGTACTGCGCGGGCGCCGCGGCCATCATCGCGTTCTTCACGATCATCGAAATTCTCACCGGCTGGAACCTCCGCCTCGACCAGATCCTGGTCGTTGACACCACCCCGGGCCCCGCGCCGGGCCGGATGTCGCTCGCGACGGCCGTGTGCCTGGGCCTCGTCAATATCGCGATTCTCATCGCGGACACGCCGGGCCGCTACCGAATCGCCGAAGCCCTGATTGCCACCGCGGCGATGCTGGCCACATTGAGCGCGGTCGGCTACACGTTCGGGATCGAAGCCTTCAGCGGCGTCGCCTCGCACAGCGCGATGGCGCTGCATGCGTCGGTCAGCCTCCTGCTGCTCTGCCTGGCCTTCCTGTTCGCTCGCCCTGAAGACGGCCTGATGGACGCGGTCGTGGACGCCGGCGCCGGCGGCCTCATCATTCGCCAGCTGTTGCCGGTGGTGTTCTTCCTGCCGCTGCTCCTGGCGTGGCTGTCGTGGCAGGGCGTGCGGGCCGGGTGGTACGAGGCCAGCTTCGCGATGGCGGTCTTCGTGGCGCTCACCATCAACGTGCTGAGCTACGCGATCTGGGCGGGCGGCCACCTGCTGCGCGGCTTCGAGCACAAGCGGCTCGCGGCCGAGGGCCTGCGCGTGCAGAGCGAGGAGCGGCTGCGGCGCGCGGTCGCCGACGCGCCGGTGCCGATGATCGTCCACGACGACACCGACCAGATCCTCCACCTGAGCCGAGGCTGGTCCGACCTCTGCGGCCACACGCTGCAGGATCTCCCGCGGCTGGCCGACTGGGTGACCCGTGTCGAGGCCGGCGGCCCCGCCCGGCTGGCGGCCTATTTCACCGGGGCCCGGACGGCCACCGAGACCGTGCGCGGCGGCGAGTTCCGGGTCCTCACGCGTGATGACGCCGAGCGCGTCTGGGAGTTCTCGACGACGCCGCTGGGCGGCGCGCCGTCGGGGACCCGCACGTTCGTGACGATGGCCGTGGACATCACGGAGCGCAAGGCGGCCGAGGCGGAGCTGCGGACCCTGAACGAAGGGCTCGAACAGCGCATCGCCGATCGCACCGCCGAGCTGACGCGCGTGAACGACGCGCTCAAGCGGCAGTCCGACCAGCTCAAGGAGCAGGCCACCCTGCTTGATCTCGTGCGCGACGGCATCCTCGTGCGCGACCTCTACGGCACCATCGTCTACTGGAGCGCGGGCGCGACGGACATGTATGGCTGGTCCTCCGCCGAAGCGCTGGGCAAGGTCTCGCATCAGCTCGTCAAGGCCGAATACCCGCGTCCGCTGGCCGAGATCGAGCAGCAGGTGAAGACCGCGGGCTTCTGGGAAGGCGAGGTCGTGCACACGACCCGGACCGGCACGCGCATCTCGGTCGAGAGCCGGTGGACGCTGACGCGGACCGATCGCGGGGCGCCGCAGGGCTTTCTCGAGCTCAACCACGACATCACCGCGCGGAAACGCACCCAGGACTCCCTGCGCGACAGCGAACTGCGGTTCCGGGCCGTGGCCGAGACGGCGATCGAAGGCATCTTCTCGATGGAAGACACCGGCAAGATCCGCTACTGGAATCCGGGCGCCGAACGGATGTTCGGCTGGTCGGCCCACGAGGCCGTCGGCCAGCAGGTCACGACGGCCGTTCCCGGCCGCTTCCTGACGCCCGAGAAGACGCGGTCGGGCGAACCCGTGGTGGGCACGACCTTCGAGTCCGACGGCCGGCGCAAGGACGGGACGCTCTTCCCGCTCGAGCTCTCGTTGTCGGCGTGGGCCACGACCCAGGGCGCCCGTTTCTACACGGTCATCGCCCGCGACATCACCGCGCGCAAGGCGGCGGAGAAGGCGCTCGAGGCCAAGGCCGAGGAGCTGTCGCGGTCGAACCAGGAGCTCGAGCAGTTCGCCTACGTCGCGTCGCACGACCTGCAGGAGCCGCTGCGGATGGTCTCGAACTACACGCAGCTGCTCGGCCGCCGCTACAAGGACCAGCTCGACGCGGATGCGAACGAGTTCATCGACTTCGCGGTGGATGGCGCGAAGCGGATGCAGGAGCTGATTCACGACCTGCTGCAGTACGCGCGGGTCGGGACGCGCGGCAAGGAGTTCAAGCCGGTGCCGGCCGGGGACATTGCCGCGAGCGCGGTCACCAATCTGGCAGGCGCCATCGAGGAGGCCGGCGCGCAGGTCATCGTGGACGCGCTGCCCACGGTGTCCTGCGACGCCACGCAGCTCGCGCAGGTGTTCCAGAACCTCATCGGCAACGCGATCAAGTTCCGGCGGCCGGGCAGCCAGCCAATCGTCCGCGTGTCGGCCGGCCGCGCCGATCAGGCCACCGTCTTCTCGGTGGCGGACAACGGGATCGGCATCGAGCCGAAGTACTTCGAGCGGATCTTCCAGATGTTCCAGCGGCTGCACGGTCGGAGCGAGTACGCCGGCACGGGCATCGGCCTGGCGCTGTGCAAGAAGATCGTCGAACGGCACGGCGGGCGGATCCGGGTCGAGTCGGATCCGGGGCACGGCACCACGTTTTCCTTTACAATCCCCGATGCGCCCGCGCGCTCCGATAGTCCCCAAACATGAAACCCATTGAAATCCTGCTCGTCGAAGACAATCCCGGTGACGCCCGCCTGACGCGCGAAGCGCTCGCGCTCAGCAAGGTGCGCAACAACCTGAGCCACGCCCGGGACGGCGAGGAGGCGATGGCCTTCCTGCGCCGGCAGGGCGCGTTCAGCGCCGCCCCCACGCCCGACCTGGTACTGCTCGACCTGAACCTGCCGCGACGCGACGGACGCGAAGTGCTCGAAGACATCAAGAACGACCCGGCGCTCAAGCACATCCCGGTGGTCATCCTCACGTCCTCGCAGGCCGAGGAGGACATCATGCGGAGCTATCGCCTGCACGCCAACTGCTTCATCACCAAGCCCGTGGACCTCGAACAACTCACGAAAGTCGTGCAGGGCATCGAGCAGTTCTGGTTCACGCTCGTGCGGCTGCCCTCGGAGGTTTAGATGGAGGGCGCCGCAATCGAGGTCCTCCTCGTCGAGGACAACCCGGGCGATGCCCGGCTGATGGAGGAAATGCTGAAGGAAGACGGGGCGAGCGAGTTCGCGCTCAGCCACGTCTCCACGGTGCGGGCGGCCGTCGATGCGCTCGCGGTCTCCGGACACCAGATCCAGGCCATCCTGCTCGACCTCAGCCTGCCCGACGAGCACGGGCTGGACACCATCCGCCGCGTCGTCGCCGTGGCCGGACGCGCCGTCGTCGTGGTCATGACGGGCGCCGGCGACCAGGAACTGGGACTCTCGGCGATGCAGGAAGGCGCGCAGGACTACTTCGTCAAGGGGTCGGTGGACGGGCCGGGCTTGCGCCGCGCGCTGCGCTACGCGATCCAGCGCGGCGACAAACAGCACCAACTGCAGAACGAGTCCATCAAGGACGACCTCACGGGTCTGCACAACCGGCGGGGGTTCCTTCTGCTGGCGGACCAGATGCTGCGCACGGCGCGACGCGAGCGAGCCGATTTCATGCTGCTCTTCCTCGACCTCGACCAGCTGAAGTTCATCAATGACACCTACGGGCACGCCGAGGGCAACCGGGCGCTCGTGGAGGCCGCGGACGTGCTGCGGACGTGCTTCCGGACCAACGACCTGATCGCGCGGCTGAGCGGCGACGAGTTCGCCGCCCTGGCCATGAACTCGACCACGACGGCGGAAATCGCGCTGCGCAAGCGGCTCGAGGAAGTGCTGGACGGGGTGAACACCCGGCCGAACCGGACCTATCCCCTGGGTTTCAGCGTCGGCATTCTGGCCTGCGCGTCCACGGACGATCGGTCCATGGAAGCCCTGCTCGCCCAGGCCGACGCGCTGATGTACGAGGAGAAGCGGCGGAAGCGGACCTGACGCGTCAAAGCGCACGATATAATCGTCGCGCCAGCCTGCCGGGGAGCCCGACGTGCGCCGTGTTGTCGTTGTGCCGGCGGTAGTTTGCTTCGCCGCTGTTTCGCTGCTCGCTCAACAGTCCCAGGCCCCACCGGTGTTCCGCGCCGTCGCGGAGCTCGTCGAGGTCATGGTCCGCGTGACGGACGCGACAGGGCAGTTCGTTCCGGGCCTCACCATCAAGGACTTCCAGCTTCGCGAGCAGGGACGTCAGCAGACCATCGTCGCCTTCGACCACGTCAACCTGCCTCGTGAGCCCGTACGCACGGCTGAAGCTGGTCGCCCGCTGTTGCCGGCGCCCGACATGTCCACCGTCGCGACGAACGAACACGCGCGCGAGGCTCGGCTGTTCGTACTCCTGCTCGATGACCTGCTGACGTCGCACGAGCTGACTCTTCCGGTGCGGACGATCGCGCGTGAGTTCGTCGAGCGGCACGTGCAGCCGGCCGACTGGGTCGCGGTCCTGTCGACGACCGGCCGCAACGTGCTCACGCAGGACTTCTCCGGAGACAAGACGCGCGCGCTGGCGACGATCGATCGCTACATGGGTGTGGTGTGCCCGGAGGGGCCTCGTGGCCGGGCTGAAGACGAGTACAACACGCTGGTCGCGCTCGACTTCCTGGGAACGCTCGCTGCGCATCTGGGCGGCGTGCGCGGTCGCCGGGTCAGCGTGCTGTGGATTAGCGAGGGGATGGGGATCGGGCTTGGCGGAGCAGGCTTCACGCCGGCCCCGAGGTCTGTAGAAGACATGACGTCGTTGGCGCCATCGGCCTCAATGGATCTAACCCTTGCCATGCGCCGTCTCCTGGATACGTTCCGGGCCGCCAATGTGACGTTGTACGGTATCGATCCGAGGCGACTGGGTGGAGAGGGATGTCAGGGTGCCGCACTGGCACCCGTCCGCGTGCGCTATTCTCGGTCCATCGATTCACTGCGTAACTTTTCCGATCAGACTGGCGGTTTTGCCGCGGTGGCTGTCAACGACTTCCGCGACGCCTTCGAGCGCATCGTCGATGAGAACAGCCAGTATTACGTGTCGGCTATCAACCATCGTCGCCCGGACGTCCTGGCGACTTCCGGCGCATTCAGGTGACGGTGCCGGCGCGCAAGGACCTGCGGATTTCCGCCCGGCCCGGCTATGTGGTCTCGCCCACGTCGCCGCCAGAGGCAGGCCCGGCCGGCGTCGCGCCGACGCTGGCGGCGCCAATCGTGGCGAACGTGCCGACCGCGGGCCTGCCCCTGCGCGTTCAGGCGATCCCGCGGCGCGGAACGACAGGAGCCGCGCGAGTGCAGGTCGTGATCGAAGTGCCTGGCCGCGAGCTGCGCTACACCGAGGTGGATGGCCGCGCGCGCGGGCAGCTGCGCCTGGCGCTGCGCGTAATCAACGACCGGGCCAAGTCCGTGCACGACGTGGCCCACACGATCGACTTGAATCTCACGGCTGACGAAGCGCAGCGCCTGATGACGACCGGTGCCCGGTGGGTGCCGACGGTCGATCTCGCGCCCGGCCACTACAGCCTGCGCGTGTCCGGCGAGGTGGTGGGCACGCCGTCGGTCGGCTCCGTCTTCGCCGACATCGACGTGCCTCGCTTCGAGGACGACGAACGGTGCCCTCCGCTGCTGCCAGAGTTATGCGGGCTCTGGGTCGGCGGGCTGGCGCTGACCTCGCAGCCGTCGTCGCGGTTCGTCACGCAGGGCACGTCACCGATGGTGCTTGGGTTGCCTTCACCGCCCACGACCGCGCGGACGTTTGTGCTCGGCGATGTGCTCACCGTGAGCGCGGACGTCGCGACGCCGCGCGGGTTCCGGCACGGGACGATGAGATTGACAGTGCACGAGCAGTCGGCGGCGTCGCCGGATCAGACTCCGATGTGGGACGACGCCGTGGCCTTGACCGACCGCGCTGATGCGCACCGGACCCGCCCGTGGACGGTCCATACGTCCGCGATCGGCGCGGGCAAGTTCATCCTGCGGCTGACCGTGGTGGACGATGACCATCGGTCGGCTGAGACGGCGATGCTGTTCGATATCGTGGACCAGTGAGAGGGATGCGCCGATGATTCGCTCGCGCTCGATCTTCACGCGGTGTTGACCGCGACTGACCGCGTGGCGCAGGGAGAGTCCGCGTGACGCCTCGAGCGCGCGTGCGGGGACTCGTCTTCCTACTGGCCGCCCTCGGTGCGGCCTCGATCGTCGCCCGGCAGGCGCCTGCCGCCTGGCCGCATTTCCGCGGCACGCCCGGGCTGACGGGGGTTGCATCCTCCGCGCTCCCATCGTCATTGCGGCTCCAGTGGACCTATGACGCCGGCGCGAGGATCGAGTCCTCGGCCGCCATCGCCGATGGCCTCGCCTTCGTCGGCACGCTCGGCGGTAATCTCCTCGCCCTGGACCTCACGACTGGCAAAACGCGCTGGGCGTATCAGACCACCGAAAACGGCATCGGAGCCTCCTCGCCAGCCATCGCCAACGGCCTCGTCTATATCGGCGACCTCGACGGCGTCCTGCACGCCGTCGAGACGGCGTCGGGCCAGCGGCGCTGGAGCTACAAGACGGGCGCCGGGATCAAGTCATCGCCCGTCGTCGCGGGCGGACTGGTGCTCGTTGGCTCCTACGACAACAGCCTGTACGCGCTCGACGCGACGAACGGTCGGCTCGTCTGGAAGTTCGAGACGAACGCCTCCGTCCATGCCACGCCCTCGGTCGTGGACGGCGTCGCGTACTTCGGCGGCTGCGATGAGTACTTCTACGGCGTGCGCGTGAAGGACGGCGCGAAGGCCGCCGCGCTCAGCCTCGACGCCTACATGGCTGGGTCAGCGGCGACCGTGGATGGCCGAGCGTACTTTGGCACGTTCAACAACGAGGTTGTCGCAGTCAACCTGAAGGGCCAGCGCGTGGCCTGGCGCTTCTCGGATCCCGACCGCCAGTTTCCCTTTTACTCGTCGCCAGCCGTGGGCGGGGGCACGGTGTTCATCGGTGGGCAAGACCGGTTCGTCCGCGCCCTCGACGCCGTGAGCGGCAGGCCACGGTGGGCCCTCATGACCCGCGCACGCGTGGACTCCTCGCCCGTGCTCGCTGGTAACCGCGTAGTGGCGGGGTCGAGCGACGGCGTGCTCTACGTGCTGGACGCTGCCACGGGCAAGGAAGTCTGGCAGTTCGCGGGCGGCGCCGCGTTCCTGGCCTCCCCCGCCGTCGCTGACGGCCGTATCGTCATTGGAGACACTGACGGACGAGTGTACGGGATTGGCCAGTGATCAGCTCCGGTTGCTGCACCCTGGTGGCGATGCGGCCCACCCCGCGGACGGGGCGTAGGAACGCGTGTCCGAGTCAGGTCGATCGCCGCTGAGGATTCGTTCCTGCGGCCAGGCGTGGGGTCGACCGAGTGTGCCTTTTGTGACAGCGCCGTCGCCGCGGTAGGCCCTACAGTGGCTCTATGCATTTCCCCGTGCCGCTCCCATCTCCCACCACCGTCCGCCGCGACGTCTCACGCTACTGCCCACGGTGCTACGGCCTCGACGCCGTCACCACGGGCACCGCGACAAGTCAGGCGTCAGATACGGTACAGTTCGCGCGGTCCTGCCCGTGCGGCCACCAGTGGGTGGACGTCGTCCAAGGCGGTCCGTTCCTTGCCCACGTTCGACGCGCGGGCTGAGTGCTCCGGCTCCGCGCCGCTCGTTCAAGCAATCCTGCGGCCACCAGTGGGCGATCGAAGGGTTGTCCCCACTGGTTGTGTCGGGGCGCGATCGTCGCGCGGGTGTCTTGTGAGCAATCAGGCCCGGACACAACGAAAAGGCCCGCGTTTGCGGGCCTTCCAACGAGCTTGGTGCGGAAGAGAGGACTCGAACCTCCACGGGATTGCTCCCACAAGCTCCTGAGGCTTGCGCGTCTGCCAATTCCGCCACTTCCGCCCACGGGTCCCGCTGTGAGGAACAGCCGGCCCGACGCGACCTTCGATTATAACGCGCAGAATCCGTCAACGCGCGCTACTCCGCGCGCAGCGCCACCACCGGACTGACGCTCGCCGCCCTGCGGGCGGGAATGGCGGAGGCGGCGAGCGCGGCGGCCACCAGCACACCCAGCGCCGCGGCGTAGGCCCGCGGATCGGACGGGTCCATCCGGAACAGGAACGTCCGCGCGGTTTCGCTGAGATACCACGCCCCGGCGCCGCCGATCACGAGACCGGTCGCCACGAGCAGGGTCGCGCGCGTCAAGACCATCCTGACGACGGACGCCTGGGTGGCCCCGAGCGCCATGCGCACGCCGATCTCCCGCGTGCGCTGCGCGACGAGATAGGCCATCACGCCGTAAATGCCCACGGCGGAAATGACGAGTCCGAGCAGGCCGAACAGCCCGAGCAGCAGCATGTTCAACCGGCGCTGCGCGACCTGACGTCCGAGAATCTGTTCCATGGTCCTGACGTTGCGCAGAGGCACGTCCGGCAGCACGCTCAGAACCGTGGACCTGACGGCGGGCACGAGGTCAAGCGGCGGTCCCATGGTACGGATGACGAGCTCGGCAAACCTCGCACGGCTCTGCCCGATCGGCACGTAGACTTCCGTGCGCGGTTCGGTCTCGAGATTGCTCTGGTACACGTCGCCAACCACGCCCACCACGGTGACGCCATCGCCGTCGAGGTCGACGGCCTGTCCGACGGCGCGCTCACCCGGGAAGAGTCGCTTCGCGGCCAGCTCGTTGATGATCACGACCGCCTGCGAACCGGCCCGATCGGTGGCCTCGAACAATCGCCCGTCGAGCAGCGGGATGCCGACGGCCTCGTGGTAATCGTGCGTCACGTTGCGGATGCTGATGTCCCGATCGCGCGGGTCGAGCTCGCGCCCGGGCACGCCGATGCCGGTCACGCTCATGCTGCCGCCCATCGGCATCCCACCCGAAATGGCCGACGCATGGACGACCCCGGGGATCGCGGCCAGGCGCGCGACGATGTCCTCGAACTGCGGCCCGGCGTTCGGCGGCCTCTCCTCCGCGGCGCTGTCATCCACCCGCGGTTGAAGCACCGCGGTGAGGACGTTCTCAGGGTTGAAGCCGGGATCGATTCTCATAAGCGTGCGGAAGCTGCCCATGAACAGGGCGGCCCCCACGAGGAGCACCACCGCGAGCGCCACTTCCGCCACGACGAGCAGGCTCCGCATGCGCTGCTGTGCCCGGCCGCTGCTGGCGCCGCGCGCACCGTCCTTGAGCGCGGTCGTGAGGTCCGGCCGAGACATCTGCAGCGCGGGGACGATGCCGAATAGCAGGCCCGTGGCGATCGCCATCAGCGCCGCGACGGACAGCACGCGAACGTCCACGCCGATGGTGGACAGGCGCGGCACGCCCTCGGGCAGGGCGCCGCGCAGCACGCTGACGCCCCACCAGGCCAGCACCACCGCCAGCAGGGTGCCCAGGAGCGACAACAGCAGGCTCTCCACCAGCAGCCCGCGCACCAGCCGCCAGCGTCCCGCGCCGAGCGCGGCGCGGATGCCCACCTCGCGTTCCCGTGAGGTTGATCGCGCGAGGAGCAGGTTGGCGACGTTGGCGCAGGCAATCAGCAGCACGAGTCCGACGGCGCCGAGCAGCATCAGCATCCACTGCCTGGTGCGCGCGCCGACGATGTGATCCCGGAGGGGCCGGACGCCGGCACGAGTGGACTCGTTCCATTTGGGATGCGCCGCCGTGAGCGAGGCCGCGATCTGGTCCATGTTGGCCTGCGCCTGCTCGAGCGACACGCCGGGCCTGAGCCGGGCGATGGCCGACAGATAGATGCTCATCTCGTTCGGGTTGCGAATCCGCTCGCGGGCCGGGACGACGTACGGCACCCACAGATCGGTCGGCCGCGGCGCCCCCACCGGGTAGGTGAAGCCGGGCGCCATCACGCCGACGACCTCGTAGCCGGCGCCTTCGAGGGGAATCGATGTGCCGATGATGTTCGGGTCGGCGCCGAACCGGCGACGCCAGAGCGCGTCGCTCAGCACCACGACCTGGTGCTGGCCCTGCACCTCGTGGGCGGGAGAGAACGCACGGCCCATGACGGGCCGCTCGCGAAGCACATCGAAGAACCCGGCGGTGACGCGCTGCGCGCGCACTTCCTCGGGCTCGGCGCCCGGTTCGCGCAGCGTCAGCGCCCCGCCGGCGATCGCGGCCATCGATTCGAAGACCTGCTGCTGGGCCGCCCAGTCCATGTAGTTCTGCGGGGCGCTCGCCGACACCGCCATCGGATCAGCCGTGGGGTTCGGACTGAACGCGCCCGAACGGGGCGCCCTACGCTCGCCGACCGCCACCAGCCGGTCGTGCTCATCGAACGGCAGCCCGCGCAGCACGACGGCGTCCACGACCGAGAAGATGGCCGTACTGGCGCCAATGCCCAGCGCGATCACGGCCAGGGCGACGACGGTGAAGGTGGGGGACGAACGGAGGGAGCGGAACGAGGCTGTCAGATCGTCCAGCATGGTGACACCTTAGACGCGTCGTCGCGGCAAGAGGTTTGCGCGCCGTGTACACTTCCGCGCGTTGTGCGCACGTCAGCCTCCCCTGGCCTCTTCGCCGGATTCTCGCGTCGCTACGTCGTGGCTGCCCTGGCCGTTGCCGGGGTGGCCGTCCTCGTCCTGCTCGCGATGGGCCGGACGCCGATCTGCCGCTGCGGCGACGTCAAGTTCTGGCACGGCATCGTCTACAGCTCCGAGAATTCCCAGCACCTGACCGACTGGTATTCCTTCAGCCACGTGCTGCACGGGTTCGCATTCTACGGTCTGCTGTGGCTCGTCGCGCGCCGCCGGTCCACGGGCCTGCGGATGGTGGCCGCCGTGGTGATCGAGTCGGCCTGGGAAATCCTGGAGAACACGCCGTTCATCATCAACCGCTACCGCGAGGTGACGATCTCGCTCGACTACTTCGGCGACAGCGTCGTCAACTCCAGCATGGACATTGTCGCGATGGCGTTCGGGTTCCTGTTGGCCGCCCGGCTGCCGGTGTGGGCGATCGTACTGCTTACGATCGTCACTGAAGTCCTTCTGGCCTGGTGGATTCGCGACAACCTCACACTGAACATCCTCATGCTGATCTATCCCCTGGACGCGGTGCGGGAATGGCAGGGGGGATAAACGCAAGTTAGAAGTTGGAAGCCAGAAGTTAGAAGTTGGACGTGAGAAGCGGCGCTTACGCAGCCACGCCTGCCATCAGACGCAGCACGCCGTCCTGCGTCGCGTCCGCGCGGCTGATCTCGCCCACCACGCGCCCCGCGCGGAAGACGAGGATGCGGGTCGAGAGGTTGAGGACCTCTGGAAGTTCGCTGGAGATGAGCAGAATAGCGGCGCCGGACGCGGCCAGTTCGTCGATGAGCGCGTGAATTTCCGCCTTGGCGCCGACGTCGACTCCGCGGGTCGGTTCATCGAGGATGAGCACGCGACAGCGCGCCGCGAGCCACTTCGTCAGCACTACCTTCTGCTGATTGCCGCCCGAGAGGGCGGCGGCCGGGGTGTCCAGCCGCGCCGCGCGCAGTCGCAACCGCTGGAAGTACTCCGCCGTCACCGCGCGCTCGGCGCGCCAGTCGACGAGGATCCGCCCGAGCCGCCGGAGAATCGCGAGCGTGGCGTTGGCCTGCCCGCTCATCGAGAGGACGAGACCCTGCCGCTTGCGATCCTCGGGCACGAGGCCGATGCCGCGCCGGATCGCGTCGGCCGGGTCGCGCGGCAGCCCCCGCTGCCCCGCCACCTCGACCTGGCCGCGGGCGCGTGAGTCGAGGCCGAACAGGGCGCGCGCCAGTTCCGACCGGCCGGCGCCGACGAGGCCCGCCACGCCGACGATCTCACCGGCGCGCACCGTGAACGACACGTCGCGGAAGCCGGCGGGGCTCGACAGTCCGGCGACCCGCAGCAGCGTCTCGCCTGGCGCCGCACCGACATGCGCGGGGAAGTACTCGCTGAGGCGCCGACCAATCATCATCTCGACGAGGGCCGCCTGATCCACGTCGACGACCGCCCGCGTGGCGACGTGCCGTCCGTCCCGCAGCACCGTAACCGCGTCGCACAGGCGGAACACTTCGTCGAGGCGATGGGTCACATAGACGCTCGTGACGCCGCCGGCCTTGAGCCGGACAATCAGGTCGCGGAGGCGCGCGGCCTCATGGCCTGAGAGGCTGCTCGTCGGCTCGTCGAAGACCAGGAGGCGCGCGCCGCTGCCAACCGCGGCCGCGATCTGCATCATCTGCTGCTGGCCGACCGACAGATCGGCCACGGGGCGGGTAACGTCCATCTCGGCGCCAATGGCGGCGAGCATGCTGGCGGCCCGGCGATGCATCCCGCGCCGCGCAAGGAACCCGCTCCGTCGCGGCAGCGCACCCAGACAGAGGTTTTCCGCCACGGAGAGATTGCCGCAGAAGGCGATCTCCTGGTGCACCATCGCGACGCCGGCCGCCAGCGCCTCACGCGGGTTCGCGAAAACCGCCGGCTGGCCGTCAATCGAGACCGTCCCGGAGTCGGGGGCGTGGATGCCGGCCAGCACCTTGCCGAGCGTGCTCTTGCCGGCGCCGTTCTCGCCGCAGAGCGCGTGACAGCTTCCGGTGTCGATCTGGAAGGACACGTCCTCGAGGGCGACAGCGCCCGGGAAGCGCTTGGTGAGGGCGTGGAAGGAAATGGACACGGGTTACGGCAGTGCCAAATACTCCGCCGGCACCTCCGCAAAGCCCCAATCGCGCAACTGGCGCGCCCAGGCACCGAGGTTCTCCTTCGACACGCGCGTCAGCTCCATGGGAATGATCTCGGGCACGTCCAGATTGAGGTGGACCTTGTCGAAGATGCGCTGCACCGAGACGTAGCCCCAGAGATAGGTCGGCTGCGCGAGGAGCACCGGCGCGAGGCCCTTGTCCACGTAGGCCAGCTCGGCGGGCAGCGCGTCGACCGCCACGATCTTCACGCGCGCCGGGTCGAGATCGGTCAGCAGCGTGGCCGTGAACAGCGGCCAGCCGCCCACCATCGCCCAGCCCCGGACCTGCGGATACGCGTTCTGCACGCGGATCACTTCGGCCGCGGCGTCCTGCGGCGTCTCGATGTGGTAGAAGGTGTCCACGATCGTGATGCCCGGATGGCGCGCGGCCGCCTGGCGGACGCCCTCGACGCGCTTGCGCAGGTTCGGCGCGTTCTGATTGCCGGCGAGAATCGCCACGGCGCCCTGGCCGTTCATCTGCGTCGACAGCTCCTCCATCACCGTCTCGCCCGTCTTCACGTCATCCACGCCATAGAACGCGAAGCGCCGCGATTCGGGCGCGTCACTGTCGAAGGTCATCACGGCGACGCCGCGTCCGACGGCGTCGTTGATGGCGCCCGTGACCTTGCCGGCATCGGAGCAGGAGATCAGCACGGCGTGGGCACCTTCGTTCACCGCCTGCGCGATGCGCTGCGCCTGCACCTGCCCGTCCTCCTGCGGCGGCGTCAGCCACACGATCTCGACCGGCACGCCGTGGCGAGCCGACAACTCCTTCGCGGCCGCCTCCGCGCCTGTGCGCGCCGAGAGGAACACCGGATTCGTCGAGCTCTTCGCGATCATCGCGATCTTCAACCCACTCGCGGCCGTCGGCGTCCCGGCGGGCGTCGACTCGCCGCAGGCCGCGACCAGAGCGGCCACAGCAATCGCGCAGACGACGGTGATGTGCCTGTTCATCCTCATGGAGACCTCTGGCGACCGTGCCGCCGCGATTTCGAATTGACCGCGGGGCTGAAGCCCCGCGGCCCCCTATGTCCGTTCCGCCGTCCTGGCCAGTCGTCGGGCAGTCAACCTGGCGCTCGTCTGGTCGAGGACGACCGCCATGATAATCGCGCTGCCGATAATGATCCATTCGTAGTTCTGATCGAAGTGCAGCGTTCGGATGGACTGGCGAATGAGCACGATCAGCAACGCCCCAAGCATGGCGCTGACCGCGCTGCCGCGTCCGCCTGACAGGCTCGCACCACCGACCACGGCAGACGCGATCACGTACAGCTCGTAGCCGGTGGCGTCGGCCGACGATGCCGATCCGTAGAAGCTCGCGCCCACGAACGCGGCGATGCCGGCCGTGAGACCGGACAGCACGAAGACGCCAGCCGTGATCCGGCGCGTCCGCAGCCCCGAGAAGCGACTGGCTTCCTCGTTGCCGCCCACCGCGAAGACGTGGCGCCCCATCACGGTGCGCGTCAGATAGACCGCGCCGGCCACCGTGACGATCAGCATGACCAGCATGGGCACCGGGTAGAGCGTCTCGCGCAAGCCGAGCGACGCCTTCGCGACGTCCGTGAGAACCGTCGGCAGCAGGATGCTCTCGGCGTCGCTCACGACGAACGCGATGCCGCGAACGATCCACATCGTGCCCAGCGTGATGATGAACGGATGGACGCCGAGTCCGATCACCATGAGGCCGTTGGCAAGGCCGCAGACGAGCCCGACGGCGAGGGACACGGCGAGGCCGGTGAAGACGAGCGACGTCGGATCGGCCGGACCGAGACCGCGCAGCACGAGCGCGGCCGCAACGCCGGCGAGCGCGTAGACCGACCCGACCGACAGATCGATGCCGCCGGCAATGATGACGATCGTGGCGCCGACGGCCATGACGGCGAAGAAGCTCGCGTCGGTGGCCGTCTGAATCAGCGTGTGCGAGTTCAGGAAGTTGTTGACCTCGAGGCCGGTGCGCGGGTCGATGTGGGTGCCGGCGAGGACCGTCAGCGCGGCACCCAGGAGAAGGATCACGAGAACCAAGCCGGCCTGCGGGGTGGCGAGAGCGCGCCGGATCATGGCCCGAGGAGAATAGACCGTATTCGCGCGCCGCTGAAGTCGGCTATCCTCGGGGCGGACCGGGCATGCGCGCGTCACCCCTCCTTGTCCTGCTCTTCGGCCTGCTCGTGGGCGTGGCGCCTGCCGCCCAGCGGTCGTCCGCGCCCCCGGACCGGCGGACGGCCGTGACCATCGCCGGCGACGAATTCCACCTCAACGGACGCCCGACCTATGAAGGCCGCCGGTGGAACGGCCACCGCATCCAGGGCCTGCTCATGAACTCGCGCCTGGTCCAGGGCATTTTCGACGACCGCAACCCTGAGACGGTCAGCCGCTGGGCCTATCCCGATACGGGCCGATGGGATCCCGAGCGCAACACGCGCGAGTTCATCGCCGCGATGCCCGAGTGGCGCCGGCACGGGCTGCTCGGGTTCACGATCAATCTCCAGGGCGGGTCGCCCACCGGTTACTCGACCGACCAGCCCTGGCACAACTCGGCGATCGACGCGGACGGCTCGCTGCGCGCCGAGTATCTCGGCCGGCTCGAACGGATTCTGGACCGGGCCGACGAGCTCGGCATGGCCGTCATCCTCGGCATCTTCTACTTCGGCCAGGACCAGCGGCTGACGGATGAAGCGGCGGTCGTCCGGGCCGTCGACGACACGACGACATGGATTCTCGACCGCGGATGGCGCCACGTCCTCATCGAGATCAACAACGAGTGCAACATCCGGTACGATCACGCGATTCTTCGGCCGGAGCGTGTGCACGAACTGATTGAGCGCGTGAAGCGCACGTCGCGCGGCGGCCGCCGCCTGCTGGTCAGCACCTCGTACGGCGGTGGCACCATTCCAGGCGCGAACGTCGTCGCCGCATCGGACTTCGTGCTGCTGCACGGCAACGGCGTGGCCGATCCGAATCGCATCGCGGACATGGTGCGCCGGACGCGACAGGTACCCGGCTACCGGCCGATGCCGATCGTGTTCAACGAGGACGACCACTTCGACTTCGAGAAGCCCGTCAACAACTTCACCGCCGCCGTCGGCGAGTACGCGTCGTGGGGCTACTTCGACTACCGGATGAAGGGCGAGGGCTTCGACGAGGGCTACCAGAGCGTGCCGGCGAACTGGGGCCTCTCGAGCGATCGCAAACGGGGTTTCTTCACGCTGATGCGGGAGATCACGGGCGTGCCGTAGCGGGCTCCGGCCCTTTGGATCTCTACATCTTGACAATCAAGATGAGAGCCCTTTAGGCTGTGTCCACCTGCCGCCATGGCCAAGTCCTCGACGGACGTCATTCAGGGCACGCTCGACCTGCTGATCCTCCGGTCGCTCGCGCTCGAGCCGATGCACGGCTTCGGCGTCGCGCGGCGAATCCAGACCGTCAGCCAGAATGTGTTCCGCGTGAATCCCGGCTCGCTGCTCGTGGCGTTCCAGCGGCTCGAACTCCAGGGGCTCATCAAGGGCGAATGGCGCGCGACCGAGAACAACCGCCGCGCGCGCTTCTACTCACTGACCAAGGCGGGACGCACGCAGCTCGAGGCCGAAGTCTCGAAGTGGGAGCGGCTGTCGGCCGGCGTCAACCTGGTGCTGAAGAGGACGCAGGCACATGCGTAGCTGGCACATCCTCGCATCGCGCTTTCGATCGTTGTTCTTCCGCGGCCGACGCGAATCAGATCTCAGGGAGGAACTGCAGCTGCACATCGAGCGCGAGATCGAGCGGCTGGTCGCTGCCGGCCTCCCTGCCGACGAGGCGCAGCAGCAGACGTTGCGCGCGTTCGGCGGCGTCGAGCAAATCAAGGAGGAGAGCCGCGACGCGCGCGGCACGATGCTCGTGGACAACCTGCTGCGCGACGCCCGCTACGGCCTCCGCCGCCTGGTGCGCGATTGGCGGTTCACCACCGCGGCGGTGCTCATCCTCGGTCTCGCCATCGGCGCCAACACCGCGGTCTTCAGCCTCGTGAACGCGGTGCTGTTCCGCGACCCGGCGTTCGCTGACCCCGATCGCCTCGTCGACATCTATCAGAACGACCCCGCCGGCAAGCCGCTCGTCGTCGTCTCGTATGACGCCTATAAGGAGATGGCGGAGTACACCGGCATCTTTGCCGCAACGAGGGCTGCCACTATCCCGATTCCCGCCCGCTATCTCCACGAAGGTGGCATTCGCGGTGGAACCGCCGAGTACGCGACGGCGACCTATCTCGACGTCCTGGGGCTTCGGCCGTCGCTCGGCCGCTGGTTCGACGCGACGGAGGAGCGGCCCGGGGCTCCGCTCGTCGCCGTCCTCGGGCACCAGGCGTGAACCCGCGTGTTCCGCGCGGACCCCTCCGTCGTCGGACGCGTCGTCCGGATTGAAGGCGCGCCGGTGACGATCGTCGGCATCGGTCCCGCCAATCACCGCGGCATCCTCGACATCGGTCTCGTCACGGACTTCTGGCTGCCGATCACCGCACTCCGTGAGATGAGCACAATGCCGGCGGTGCGCGACGCTCCCACGATATTCGCACCCTTGTTCGTGAAAGCCCGTCTGCAGGAGGGCGCCACCGTGGCGCAGGCCAAACTGGCGATGGACGTGCTTGCACGCCGGCTGGAGGCCGAGTATCCGGATGAGGTTGGCGGCGGCGCGGGCGAGTTTGCCCTGGGTCAGGGCATCACGGTCCTTCCCACGACGGACGTGCGGGTTCACCCGCAGGCGGACGTGCCGATCATGGCGCTCGCCTCGCTGGTGCTCATCATCGTCAGCCTCATCCTCGCCATCGCGTGCAGCAACCTGGCGACGCTGCTGCTGGTGCGCGGCGCCGCGCGTGCGAGAGAAGTCGCGGTGCGGCTGGCCGTGGGCGCCAAACGACCTCAGCTTGTGCGGCACCTGCTGATTGAGAGTCTGCTGCTCTCGCTGGGGGGCGGCATCGCCGGCTGCATCCTGGCGTGGTGGGCCATGCGCGCGCTCCAAGGGGTCGAGCTCCCCATCACAGTGGATCTGACGCTTGACTACCGCGTGCTCGCCTTTGCGATCGCGCTGTCGCTGGTCACGGGCGTGGCGTTCGGCCTGGTGCCGGCGCTCAAGGCCACGAAGGTTGACCTTCTGTCGACACTGCGCGACGAGGGATTGCAGCCAATCGATGATCGGCGGCTCACGCTGAAGAACGCGCTGATCGTCGTGCAGGTGGCGGTCTCCGTGCTGCTGCTCGGCGGCACGAGCATCTTCCTGCAGCAGCTGGCCGCGACGAGAGAGCTGCGCGTCGGCTATGCCGTGGACGGCGTGGCCATGCTCGAGACGGACGTGCGCTTCGCCGGCTACTCGGCGGCCGCGGCCGGGAACGTGTACGACGAGCTCCTGCGGCGGATCGCCGCCGTTCCGGGGGTGCAGTCCGCGGCGCTGTCGTACGGCCTGCCCATGCAGAGCGCAAGCGCGCCGATCGCCGTCGAGGGGCCGGCCGGCGGCACGAGATCACCTGGCGAACCGTCGATGATCTGGGCTGGACCGGGCTTCTTCGAGACGTTGCGCATCCCGCTGCTGCACGGGCGTGTCTTCGACGCACGGGATCGCGTGGGCACATCGAGTGTCGCGGTGATTACCGAGACACTGGCACGTCAGGACTTCGGCGCAGTAGACGCAGTGGGGCGTCGTTTCCGGATCGGGAACGAGCCGGACTGGACGGAGATCATCGGCGTCGTCCGCGACACCGCCGCGGCGAGTGCCTCCGCCGATAACGTCCTCGATCGACAGTCGTACCAGTTCTACCGCTCGTACAGGCAGTCGGGCCTCGGGCCCACGACCGTCATTGCGCGAACGTCGGGCGATGCGGCCTCCTTGCTCGCGGCGATGCAACGC
>CAZFAT010000290.1:0-12938 GCA_964517075.1 uncultured Solibacteraceae bacterium | reverse complement strand
CGCCGGCCGGTCCGGCCGATCCGTCCTGCCAGGTCGTCATCGCGCCCTCGGCGCCCGGCGAACGCCTGGTCACGGAGGCGGGCGAATCGCGGCCGATAGGTGCGAGTGGTGAGATTCGGCTAACATACGCGCAACTGACGGCGCTGATCGACGAGACGGTCAGGGAGCTGGTGGGAGGTTCCTAATGGGCGAGGCGCTTGGAATGGTCGAGACAAAGGGATTGGTCGCCATGATTGAAGCGGCCGATGCCATGGTCAAGGCCGCGAAGGTCACGCTGGTCGGCTGGGAGAAAATCGGCGCCGGGTACGTGACTGCGATCGTCCGGGGCGATGTTGCCGCCGTCAAGGCCGCCACCGACGCCGGCGCCGCCGCGGCCCGCCGCGGCGGCGAACTCGAGTCCGTGCACGTCATCCCGCGTCCGCACGCGAACCTCGAGGACGTCCTCCCGATCGGCAAAGCTGCCAAGGCGTAGGTGGAACCCTGATCTGATTTCATGATTCTGGCCCGGGTCGTCGGCACCGTCGTCGCCACTCGCAAGGACGAGCGGCTGGTGAGCAGCAAGTTGCTCGTGGTGCGTCCGATTGACCCATCCGGCAAGGCCGACGGCAACTACCTGGTGGCCGTCGACACCGTCGATGCCGGCACGGGCGAAACCGTGCTCATTGTCAGCGGCAGCTCTGCCCGCATGGCGGCGGGGCTGAAGGACTGTCCGGTGGACGCCGCCATCGTCGGCGTCGTCGACCAGGTCGAGGTGAGCGACTAGCCGTGCAACTGGCGATGGTTGTGGGCTCGGTCGTCGCGTCGGTCAAGGACGCCGCCCTGGCGGGCCACAAGCTGCTCGTGCTGCAGCCCATCACGCCTGCCCGCGTTCCCGCGGGACGGATGGTCGTGGCCGCCGACGCGACGGGGGCCGGTGTGGGCGAGCACGTCTTCTTCGTGCGAGGCAAGGAGGCGGCGCTGCCGTTCCTGCCGGCGCTTCCGCCCCTTGATGCCTGCGTGGTTGGTATCGTGGATCACTGGGACCTCGAATAGCCGGCCGCGGCTGAGCGGAGCGTAGGTCATGCAGATCGGCCGTGTGATCGGCACCGTCGTGGCAACGGAGAAGCACGCCAAGCTCGAAGGGGCGAAGTTGATGCTCGTGCAGCCCCTGACGCTCGAGAACACGCCCCGCGGCGTGCCGCTGCTCGCCGTGGACGGCGTGGGCGCCGGCGTCGGCGAACGAGTGCTGGTGGTGCTGGAGGGGCGTGCGGCCGGCGAGGCGCTGGGCCGGCGCGCCGCACCGGTCGACGCCGCTATCATTGGTATTGTCGATCAGCTGTCCCTCGACGAGCGGTCTGACGCGTCGCGGCGGGAACAGACGGGCCGGTCGCGGTGATTCGCCATGAACGAACAGGATCTCCGGGCCCTCATCCGTGAAACCGTCCTGAAGGCCCTCGCCGCCCGGGGCATGGCTGGATCCTGTGCGACGCACGGGTCCAGCGGCTCGTCCGTCCATGAAGAACCTGCCGTGGCGCACCCAAGCCACGGCCTGTACGTCACGGTCGTCAACGCCGGCGGTGCGTGCGTGATCGAACCCGGCGTGACCTGCAACCACTGCGGGTACTGCAAGAGCCACGGGCACTGATTCGTGGCCGGTCCCGTCTCCATCCTGGTCACGCGCAAATTGCCGGCTGCCGCGCTCGCGATCCTGCGCGATGCCGGCGAGGTCGAAGTGGCCGCCGCACCGCTCGACGCCGAGGCCCTGCGGACCCACGTGCGCGGGCGCGCGGCGCTCGTCTGCCTGCTGACCGACCGCATCGATGCCGCGCTTCTCGATGCCGCGGGACCCGGTCTCCGGATTGTCGCCAACGTTGCCGTCGGAGTGGACAACATCGACATCCCCGCGGCGCGCGAGCGCGGGATCGTCGTGACCAACACGCCCGACGTGCTGACCAACGCCGTGGCGGAGTTCACGTGGAGCCTGATCCTGGCCGTGACGCGACGACTGACGGAGGCTGATCGCTTCGTTCGCCGCGGCGAGTGGACCGGCTGGTCGCCCGACCTGTTGAATGGCACGGAGCTCGCCGGCAAGCGGCTGGGGATTGTCGGCGCGGGCCGCATCGGCCGGGCCGTGGCCATGAGAGCGCCGGCGTTTGGCATGGACGTCGTCTTCACCCGGCGGGGGGCGGCGTCTGACATCGACGGTCGGCCCGCGTTGTCGCTGGACGAGGTGCTCGTCACCTCCGACGTCGTGTCCGTCCATGCGCCGCTGACGCCCGAGACGCGCCACCTCATCGATCGGCACGCGCTGGGACGGATGCAGTCGACGGCGTATCTGATCAATACCGCCCGCGGTCCGGTGGTTGATGAGGAGGCCCTGGTGGCGGCCCTCGAGGCCGGCGCCCTTGCCGGCGCGGCGCTCGACGTCTTCGAGCGCGAGCCCACGATCCATCCCGGCCTGCTCCGGCTCGAGAACGTCGTGCTCGCGCCGCATCTCGGGAGCTCGACGCGAGAAACCCGCACGGCGATGGCCGAGCTGGCGGCCCGCAATGTCTTCCGCGTGCTGCGCGGGCAACGGCCGTTGACGCCTGTCGAGGGACAATAATTACGGCGGGGGTAGTCTCGTTCTTGAAACTACGCCTGACGCAGTATCGTTCTTCGCATGCGCCTCCAACCTCTTGCCGTCCTCAACGCCATGGCGCGGGCCAGCACGGGCATGAACGTCCTGGCCGTGGAGAAGATCCACGAAGACTCCCGCGAGGATCCCTTCCAGGTGCTGATTGCGACGATGCTGTCGGCGCAGACGAAGGATGCGGTCACGGAGGTCGCCTCGGCCCGACTGTTCCGGCGGGCCCCTGATGCGGTGTCTCTCGCGGCATTGCCGGTGTCACGCATCGAGCGGCTCATCTTCCCGGTCAGCTTCTTCCACACCAAAGCGCGGCATGTGAAGGAAACGGCCCGCCAGATCCTGCGGCGATTCGGCGGAGAGGTGCCGGCGCGCATCGAGGACCTGCTGACCTTGCCCGGTGTCGGGCGCAAGACGGCGACGCTCGTGCTGATCCTGTCTCATGGCAGCCGCAGCCACATCTGCGTGGACACGCACGTGCATCGTCTGGCGAACCGCCTGGGCTGGGTTGCGACCAGGACCCCGGATCGGACCGAGCAGGCTTTGTACCGCGTCATCCCGCGCCCGGCGTGGCCGGACATCAACCTCCGTCTGGTGACCTGGGGTCAGAATGTCTGCCGGCCGGTGTCGCCGCGCTGTTCGATCTGCGCGGTGAGCCGGCTCTGTCCCAAGATCGGCGTACTCCAGCAAAGGACGGTGCCTCATGCGACAGCTCGCGCTGATGCTCGCGCTCTCCCTCGTCCTCCTGCCCGGACTGCGGGCGCAAGGCGGCGCGGGGACGGCCGACCCGCGCCTGATCATCGAAACGGCCAAAGGCACGATTGAGGTACGGCTGTTGCCCGCCGACGCGCCGAAGAGTGTCGCGCACGTGATCGCGCTCGTGAAGCGCAACTTCTACCGCGGCCTTCGGATCCATCGCGTGACGCCCTCCCTCGCCCAGTTTGGCGATCCGCTCACGCGCGACATGTCGCGCAAGGGCTACTGGGGATCGGGCGGGAGCGGCAACCCCATAGGGATTGCCGAACTCAGCAAGCGCCTCACGCATCAGCGCGGCACGGTCGCGCTCGCCCACGGCGGCTCGCCGACCATGGCCGACAGCCAGCTCTACATCATGAAGACCGCCGGTCCGTCGCTCGACGGCAAGCACGTGATCCTCGGTCAGGTCACCGCGGGCATGGCCGTCGTCGACAAGCTGGTCGTCGCCGACGTCATCAAGCAGATCGCGGTCAAATAGGCAGGCCGGGTGTGTGGACGATGCCGGCGAGCGCCGGATAGCGGTCGACCAGCGCGCGCGGATAGTCGCCCCGGACCGGCGCCCCCACCTGATCGCTGAGGATCGCCGCGTTCGCCACGGCCTTTGCCGAGAAGTGGTTGTTCAGATACATCAAGGTGCGCCGTCCGGCGCGTGACGCCCGTCGCGCCGCTTCGGCGAACGGCATCAGCTCCTCGGGCGAGTACAGGTAATCGTAGCGGTCGTCCGATTCCGCATGACGCCACCAGGTCTCGGCATTCCGTCCGTGGAGGCGCACGTAGAACGGCGTCGAAGCCGCAGGCCCGTCGAGAACGGCCTCGGCCGCTCGATCCTGCGCGATCGAATCCGGAAACTTCGGCTCGTCAATCAGCACCCACGCCGCGTGCCGGGCCGCCAGTTGCGCGCGCGTCGCGGCGGCGTCGTCACTCCAGGACTTGTGGCGAAGTTCGACGGCCAGGGGATAGCTCGTGAACGCGTCGAGCAGCCAGTCAACGTACCCCCGGGTCTCAGCTTCGGCATGAAAGCTCGCCGGGAACTGCAGCAGGAGCGCCGTCAGTTTTCGCGCGCTGGCAAGCGGCTCGATGCCCAGGCGGAACAGATCGAGGTCCGCCTGGGACACGTCCCAGTCCCTGACGCCCGGCCGCCGCAGGTACATGTCCGGATGGGTGAATTTCTGGAACAGCTTCACTGCGAAGGTGAACGACGCCGGCGTGCGCCGAACCCAGGCTCGCGCCACGTCCGGTTCAGGCATCCGATAGAACGTCGAGTTCACCTCGACCGTGTCGAAGTGCTCCGCGTAGTAGGCCAGCTCGTCGAAGCCCTTCGGGCGCGGCGAGGGATAGAACAGGCCGTTCCAGCTGCCACGCCCGGCTGGATAGTTCCAGCCCGACGTCCCGATGCCAATCGTCACCCTACCAGCGTAGTCCGGCCGTCCCCGCCGTTCACCCACCCCTGAGGCCCGGCCACGATCCTGCCGCAAAGGGTGGGAGAATCGACCGGGATGCTCACCGTCAGCGAGATCTACCTGTCCGTCCAGGGCGAATCGACCCACGCGGGTCGTCTCTGCGTCTTCGTCCGGATGGCCGCCTGTGATCTGCGTTGCCGATGGTGCGACACCCCCTACGCCTTCACGGGCGGGCGGAGGATGTCGGTGGAAGACGTGCTGGGCGAGGTCCGCCAGCTGGCATGCGGCCTGGTGGAGATCACGGGCGGAGAACCTCTGCTGCAAGCCGATACGACTATCCTGATGGAGCGGCTGCTCGAGGAAGGTTTCGACGTGCTGCTGGAGACCGGCGGGCACGTGCCCATCGACCGTGTGCCTGAACGGGTCACGGCCATCCTGGACGTCAAGTGTCCGGGCAGCGGGGAAGCGGATCGCATGCACTGGCCGAACCTCGACGAGCTGTCGGCGCACGACGAGGTGAAGTTCGTGATCCAGGACCGCGCTGACTTCGAGTACGCCTGCGACGTCGCGACGCGGCACGATCTCGCCGCGCGCACCGCCGCCGTGCTCTTCTCGCCCGTCCACGGCACGCTCGATCCCGCGGAGCTCGCGCGGTGGATCATCGAGCGGCGCGTGCCCGCGCGGCTGCAGCTGCAGGCCCACAAGTACATCTGGAGTCCTGACACGAGGGGGGTCTGATGGCCGGCCGGGCGGTGGTGCTGCTGTCGGGAGGTCTCGATTCGGCCACGGCGACCGCCCTCGCGCGGCGGGACGGCTGGACGCTCTACGCCTTGACCGTGCGCTACGGCCAGACTCACGCACAGGAAATTGCCGCCGCGCGGCGCGTGGCCGAGTCGCTCGGCGTGGCGCGCCACGTCGAGATGGACGTCAACCTCGGGGTCTTTGGGGGGTCGGCGCTCGTCGGCGAGGGGGCCGTGCCGCGCGATCGCCCGCTCGACGAGGAGACGATTCCCGCAACCTACGTCCCCGCACGCAACACCGTCCTGCTCGCGATTGCGCTGGCCTGGGCCGAGACACTCGAGGCCGAGCGTATCGTGATTGGCGTGAACGCCCTGGACTACTCCGGCTATCCCGACTGTCGCCCCGAGTTCATCGCCGCGTTCGAGTACCTCGCGACCCTGGGCACGAAGGCCGGCGTGGCCGGCCGGCCGCTCAGAATCTGGGCGCCGCTGCAATATTTGTCCAAGGCGGCCATCATCCGGATCGGGACGGAACTCGGCGTGGACTACGGACTGACGCATAGTTGCTACGATCCGGCGCCCGACGGCCGGCCGTGCGGTCGCTGCGACAGTTGCCGCCTCCGCGCCCGAGGCTTCGAGGAGGCGGGGATTGCGGATCCCCTGAATTGACGATTGTCGATTGGAATGGTTGACGATTGAACTGAGATTGCGCGCGGCACGCTGACCGAACCGACCCGAGAACTGACAACCGAGAACGACCCGTGTCCGTTTCCACCAAACGCCTCTACTACACCGACGGTATGCTCCGTGCCTTTGAGGGGACGGTGATCAGCTGCGAGCGTGATGGCGACCGCCATCGCGTGGTGCTGGATCAGACGGTGTTCTATCCGACGTCCGGGGGGCAGCCGTTCGACGTGGGTCGACTCGGGCCGACCGAGGTGGTCGAGGTCGCCGACGGCCCGGAGGGAGCGGTCGTGCACGTGACCACGACGGCGCTGACGCCCGGTGATCGTGTCGCCGGGGAGATCGACTGGACGCGCCGCTTCGATCACATGCAGCAGCACACGGGCCAGCACGTGCTGTCGGCGGTCTGTGTCGCGCGGCTCCGGGCGACGACCACCAGCTTCCACCTGGGCGCCGAGGCCGCCACGATCGATCTCGACCGCGATGTTTCAGCCGCCGCCATCGCCGACGCCGAGGCGGCGGCCAATCGTGTGGTCTGGGAAAACCGCGAGGTCCGCGTCCGGTTTGTGTCGGACGCGGAGGCGGACCAGTTGCCGCTCCGCAAGCCATCCGCCAGAACGGGCCAGTTGCGGCTCGTGGAGATCGACGATGTCGATCTGTCCGCCTGCGGGGGCACGCACGTCTCGGCCACCGGAATGATCGGGATGATTGCCGTGACGGGTGCCGAACGCTTCAAGGGCGGCACGCGTGTCACGTTTGTCTGTGGGGGCCGGGCGCTCCGGTCGCACACCACGTTCAGGGAGATTGTCCTGGCCGCGACGCGGACCCTGTCGGTGACCCCTCCCGAACTCGTGCCCGCCATCGAGCGCAGCCAGAAGGACCTCAAGGCGTCGGCGCGCGCGCTCCGGGAGCTGGGCGACGAACTCGCCGAATATCGCGCGGTCGCGCTCCGGGAGACGGCTGAAACACTTGGCCCCTATCGCGTCGTTCTACAGGGGGTGGCCGCGACGGACGCCGCGAGCCTCAAGGCACTGGCCACGGCCGCGACGCGGGCACCGGGCCTGGTGGTCGTCCTGGCCGGTGGCCTGGATCCGACGACCCTGGTGGTGACCCGGTCGGCGGATGTGGACTTGGACGCGGCGGCGCTCGTGCGGGACGCCGTGGCGACCTTGGGTGGACGGGGTGGCGGCCGGCCGGAGGCGGCGCAGGCGGGGCTCCCGGTCGGCCCCGACGGGGTACTGGCGTTCGCGCGCGACGCGCTCGCGCGGCGGTAGATCGGGCGGGATTTCCCGCGCGCGCACACAGCCGGTTCGGGCCCTCCGGGTCCGGACCAATGGGATACAATCGGGCGCTCCAGTGTTCGACGCCATTTTTCGATTTTTCTTCAAGTACGAGCCCCTCGTTTTCGAACAGGGCGACTTCGTGCTGTGGGCCAGCCGCTCGATGTGGCTCGTGGCGGCCGTGGCGGCGGCCTGCGCGCTGTTCGTGCTCTGGACCTACCGGCAAGTGGCCGTCATGCGCGGCCGCGATCGGTACGTGCTGATCGCGACACGCGCCGCGCTGCTCGTCGTCGCGCTCTTCGCCGTGCTGCGGCCGACGCTCTTTCTCAAGGTCGCGGTCCCCCAGCAGAACTACGTCGGGATCCTCTACGACGACTCGCGCAGCATGCAGATTGCCGACCACGACGGCGGCCCGCGCCGCACGTTCGTGGAGCAGGAGATCGGCCGGCCCGACAGCCCGTTGATCACGGCGCTCGGCAAGCAGTTCCGCCTCCAGACGTACCGGTTCTCGTCCTTCCCCGAGCGCCTGCAGTCGCGCGGCGACCTGCAGTTCACGGGCACGGCCACGCGCATCGGCGAGGCGCTCGATCAGGTCCGCGATGAACTGACGGGTCTGCCCGTCGCCGGACTCGTCATGGTGACCGACGGCGCCGACAATGCCGAGGTCACGCTGGACGAGTCGATCGCGGGCCTGAACGCGCAGGCCATTCCGGTGTTTCCGATCGGCGTCGGCAAGACCCGCCTGTCGCGCGACATCGAGGTGACCCGCGTCCAGACGCCGCGTCGCGCCCTGCAGGGCACTTCGCTGGTCGTCGACGTCGTGATCACGCAGACGGGCTATCGTGGCCAGAAGGTGAAGCTCATCGTCGAAGACAGCGGCGTGCTGTTGAACGAGCAGGAGATCACGCTGCCCGCCGACGGGGAAGCGGCCACGGTCCGGGCGAGGTTCAAGGTCTCCGATGTCGGCCCGCGTCAGGTCCGGTTCCGCATTCCGGTCGAGGGTACCGAAGAGGTCCAGCAGAACAACCAGCGGGATGCACTGGTCGAGGTCTACACCGGCCGCCAGAAGATCCTGTTCGTCGAGGGCGAACCCAGGCCCGAGCCGAAGTTCGTCCGCCAGGCGACGGACCGCGACGACAATCTGCAGGTGGTGCTGCTGCAGCGCACCGCCGAGGCCAACGCCACCACGCCGGACAAGTACCTAAGACTGGGCGTGGATCGGCCGGAGGAACTCCAAGGCGGCTTCCCGGTCACGCCCGAGGAACTGTTCGAGTACAGCGGGATTATTCTCGGCAGCGTCGAGGCGGCGGCGTTCTCGCCCGAGCAGCTTCGGTTGCTCGAGGACTTCGTGGACGTGCGCGGTGGCGGCCTCCTGGCCCTCGGCGGGCGGAGCGCGTTCAGCGAGGGCCGTTGGGCGGGCACGCCGCTCGCGAACGCGCTGCCCGTCATGCTCGATCGGGCCGAGGCGAAGCCCATCGACCCGCCGCTCGAGCTGACCGTCCGGCCGACGCGTACCGGGCAGTCGCATCCGGCCACGCAGATTGCCGACACGGAGGCCGCGGCCGCCGCCAAGTGGAAGGAACTGCCGCCGCTCACGGCCGTCAACGCCATCTCGGTCGGGGATCTGAAGCCCGGCGCCAACGCGCTTCTGACCGGCACCGATGCGCGCGGCCGCGAGCAGGTCGTGCTCGCCGTGCAGCGCTACGGCCGCGGCAAGGCCATGGTGCTGCCCGTGCAGGACACGTGGCTGTGGCGCATGCACGCGGCCATGGCGGTTGAGGATCCGACGCATCACAACTTCTGGCAGCGGCTCGCGCGCTGGGTGGTCGACGGCGTGCCCGACCGCGTCATGATCGCGGCCGCCCCGGATCGGGTGCAGAAGGGCGAACCCGTCTCGCTCACGTCCGACGTCCTCGATCGCGCCTACCGGGGCATCAACGACGGGCAGATTACGGCGAGCATCACCGCGCCGTCGGGCCGCGTCGAGGACGTGCCCATGTCGTGGGTGGTCGAACACGACGGCGAGTACCACGCGCGCTTCACGCCGTCCGAAGACGGGCTGCATCGCGTGACGGTGTCCGGCTCGAGCCGCAGCGGCGCCGACGTCGGCCGGGGTACCACGCACGTCCGCGTGGCGCCGAGCGACGCCGAGTACTTCGGCGCGGCCATGCAGGAAACCTTGCTGCGGCGACTGGCGGAGGAAACATCCGGTCGCTACTTCCACGCCTCCGACACGACCAACCTCGTGGACGCCATCACGTACAGCGGCCGCGGCGTGACGGTCGTCGAAGAACGAGAGCTGTGGGACATGCCGATCGTGCTCTTCCTGCTGCTCAGCCTGATGGGCGGCGAGTGGCTGTATCGTCGATCCCACGGGCTGGCCTGACGGCCTGGCAGGCCCCTCGATGACTTCCCGGACGTTCCTGCGACTCGCGGCGATCGTCGCGCTGGCCCTGGCGGCCGGTGTGACCGCGCTCGCCCAGCGCGGCGGCGGTGGCTTCGGCGGGTTCTTTCAGCCCACCTATACGCCCAACGTCAGGTACGACGGGCAGTTCGTGTTTGTCCGCATGAGCTATCCGTTTCAGTCGCGCCGGGGGGATCCACCCTGGGCGCATGACTACCCGGTTGGCGAAGAGCACTTCCTCAAGATCCTGACCTACGTCAGCAACATCCGCGCTCACGTCGAGGCCAGCAGCGTCATGGCCTTCGACGACCCGGAGATGTTCAAGTTCCCGGTGATTTACCTGGTCGAGCCCGGCTTCTGGTGGCTCTCGGACACCGAAGTCGTGGCGTTGCGCGCCTATCTCCAGAAGGGCGGGTTCATGATCGTCGACGACTTCCCGATGCGAGCCTGGCCCAATTTCGACCTGCAGATGAGCCGGGTGTTCCCGGAGGGACAGTGGCAGGATCTGGATATCGACCATCCGATGTTTCACACGTTCTTCGAGATCACAGAATTTCCCGCGTTTAGCGCGTACCCTGGCCTTGGCCCCACCCCGACGTTCCGAGCCCTCTACGAGGACAACGATCCGACCAAGCGGATGATGGTCGTCGCCAACTACCAGCACGACCTGTCGGAGTTCTGGGAAGCCTCGGACGAGGGGCGGTACGTGGTCGAGGCGACCAACGACGCATATAAGATTGGTGTGAATCAGTTCCTTTACGGGCTGACGCGGTGAGCCGCGTGCCCCGGCCGGACCAGAGGGCAGGGCCGGTCGTCTGAAGAGCAGCCCTCCAAGATCGAGTCGTTCGTATCGGCGTCGGAATCGCAGTCGAAAGGATCCATCGTGGCTTTCACCGTGCAGGACAAGCAGGACAAACCCGTCGTCATGGATTCGCCCGAGGACATCGCGCTCGCCGACCGCATGAATGCGGGACGGAAGCGCATCGAGGAAGAGCTTGGCAAGCTGATCATCGGCCAGCAGGACATCATCAATCAGGTGCTGCTGACCCTCTTCGTCGGCGGCAACAGCCTCATCGTGGGCGTGCCCGGCCTGGCCAAGACCCTGCTCATCCGGACCCTGGCGCAGGTGCTCGACCTGAAGTTCAATCGTATCCAGTTCACCCCGGACCTGATGCCATCGGACATCACCGGTACGGACATCATTCAGGAAGATCCCGCCACAGGTGCGCGCCAGATGATGTTCGCCCCCGGCCCGATCTTCGCCAACATCGTCCTGGCCGACGAGATCAACCGCACGCCGCCGAAGACGCAGGCGGCGCTCCTCGAGGCGATGCAGGAGCACCGGGTCACGATCCAGGGCCGCACCTACGTCCTCGACGAGCCGTTCTACGTGTTCGCGACGCAGAATCCGATCGAGCTCGAGGGCACCTACCCGCTGCCCGAAGCCCAGCTCGACCGCTTCATGTTCCACATCGTCATCGAGCATCCGCCCGAGGACGAGGAGTTCGACGTCGTGCGGACGACGACCGCCATCCTGGACCCGAAGTTCGAGCGGCCGGTCACGGGCGCGGACCTCATCGCGTTTCAGCGGCTGGTCCGCCGCGTGCCGGTGTCGGAGCCGGTGATGCGGTACGCGCTGCACCTCGTGCGGACGAGCCGGCCGAAGGCGGCCGCGGCGCCCGAGCTGGTGAAGAAGTACGTGGCCTTCGGCGCGAGCGTGCGCGCGGCCCAGTACCTGATTCTCGGCGCGAAGGCCAAGGCGCTGACGGAGGGGCGGTACCACGTCAGCTTCGACGACATCCGCGCGCTGTCGCACCCGGTGCTGCGCCATCGCGTCCTCACGAACTTCCGCGCCGAGTCGGAAGGCGTGACGACGGATACGCTGATCGACGAGTTGCTGAAGACCGTGCCGCTGCCGAAGTCGGGCATGTAGGCCCGGGCGTCAGTTACGCGGCACGTCGCACTCCGAGGTGGTCGTGGAGTCCCAGGTCGTTCCCGGTGCACGGTTCGTCGATCCCAAGGTCCTGGCCCGTCTCAAGGACCTCGAGCTGCTCGCCCGTACGGTGGTCGACGGGTTCATCAACGGGCTGCACCGCGCGCCGTTCTTCGGCGCGTCGATCGACTTCGCTGAGCACCGCGGCTACGTTCCCGGCGACGACATCCGGCGCGTCGACTGGCGTTTGTACGCGCGCACGGACCGCTACTTCGTCAAGCAGTACGAGGCGGACACCAACGCGAACTTCGCCATCCTGCTCGATGTCTCCAAGTCGATGGGGTTCTCGAGCACGGGCGTCTCGAAGCTCGAGTACGGCAAGTTCCTCGGGGCGTGCCTGGCCTACCTGTCGCACCGGCAGCGGGATCGGGTGGGCATCGTCACGTTCGATCAGGACATCGTCACGCACGTGCCGACCTCGGCCAAGCACTTCAACGTGCTGCTGCACACGCTCGATCGGGCGGTCCCCGAGCGGCCCGGCCGTCTATTGGCGGTCCTCGAGAAGGCCGCCGAACACTTCAAGCGCCGCAGCATCGTGGCGCTGATTTCCGACCTGTACGAGAACCCCGACGCGCTCCTCGAGGCGCTGAAGCCCTACCGGTATCTTGGCAACGACCTCGTGGTGTTCCACGTGCTGGATCCGGCCGAGATCGAGTTCCCCTATCGCAACCCGTCGCGGTTCCAGGATCTCGAAAGCGGCGAGGAAGTGCCCGTCGTGCCCGAGGTCTTCGCGGCGCAGTACCGGAAACTGATGCAGGAGCACATCGAGGCGCTGCGCACGAAGTGCTCGGAGTCCCGCATCGACTACGTCCTCATGAACACGTCGCAGCCGCTCGACGAAGCGCTGTTCAGCTACCTCGGCAATCGCGAGCGGCTGATGCGCGTGCGGTAGTCTGCCATGTCCTTTCTTGCACCATTGTTCTTCCTCGGCCTCGCGGCGATCGCGGTGCCGGTGTTCGTTCACCTCATCCAGCGCGAGCGGAAGGACATCATCGAGTTCCCCTCGCTGATGTTCATCAGCCGGATTCCCTACGAGTCGGTCGAGCGCCGCCGCATCCACAACTGGTGGCTGCTGC
>CAZFAT010000289.1:0-16628 GCA_964517075.1 uncultured Solibacteraceae bacterium | reverse complement strand
AGGGTGCGATGCGCGGCCGGAACTGCGGCACCAGGCGCGAGTGATTGAACACCTGTTCCTTGTCCTCGCTGAGGTCGGCCTGAGGACTGCTCATCCAGAGGACGTTGCTGTGGAGAATGACCTTGCGCTGATTAAAAGACGCGTAATGCTCGACCAGCCCCTCCAGCGCGAGGGGGAACAGGCCGTTCACGCCGGCGTTGACGAAGCGATCGGGCCGCGCCGATTCAGCCCCCAGGAAATGAGAGAGCGTGCCGTGGCGCGACACGTACTCGCCCCAGACGACGGAATCGCCGATGACGGGGACCTGCTGAAGGTCTGAGAGCCCGGTCCAGCGCTGATACAGCCAATAGTCTTTGCTGAGCTGATACGGGATGCGGTAATCGGATCCCGTGTCGAATGTCTCGACCTGCTTCCACAATCCAGGGGCGGTGAACATGAACGCCGCCGCGATGGCCAGCGCAGCCAGCCACTGTCTGGCGTTGAGGCGCATCTCATTGACGCCGAAGGGCGGCTGGGCCGGCACGGCATGCGCCGGGCTTGATGGTGATGCGGCGAGGACGGGCGGGGGGGATGCCATGTCAGAACTGGAAATAGATGAACGTGCCGCCGCCCGTGGAGCAGAGGCCGAGATAGAGCATCATGCACACGGCCAGAGCCACGCGCACGACGCCGAGTCGCAGCAGCGGGCGCAGGCGCGATTCATAGACGTATTGATACAGCCACACCGCCCCGACCAGCGCGACCATCAGCGCCGGCACCTCCGGGCGGCTCCAGGCGGCCGAGAAGATGCGGCTCACGATCAGGAGGGCGTCTTCTAAGGAAGTCGCGCGGAAGAAGATCCATGCGAAGCAGACATAGGCGAAGACCCAGGTCTGCTTGAAGATCGCTGGGATGCGCTCGCGGTAGACGCGGGATCGCTCCAGCTCGCGCGTGAGCATCACCCCCAGGGCGTGGAGGATGCCCCAGATGGCGAAGGTCCAGGCCGCGCCGTGCCAGATGCCCGAGACCAGGAACACGATGAACAGATTGCGATAGGTGGCGAACGTGCCGCCGCGGCTTCCGCCCAGCGGGATGTAGACGTAATCGCGGAACCAGGTGGAGAGGCTGATGTGCCAGCGCGCCCAGAATTCGCCCAGGCCGGTGGACAGGTAGGGATTGTTGAAATTGAGGATGAGGTTGAAGCCCAACATTTTCGCGACGCCGCGGGCCATGTCGGTGTAGCCGCTGAAATCGAAGAAGATCTGCCAGGCGAACGCGATGGTCGCCAATGTGAGCGCGGTGGCATCGTGCGCACCGGGGTTGTCATAAATCCGCTCGACATAGAGCGAGAGGTAGTTGGCCAGCGCGAGTTTCTTGAACAGGCCGACCAGAAACAGCGAAAAGCCGTCCGTCAGATTCTGCACGCGGAAGGGCGAGGCGTGATGAAACTGGGCGAGCATGTGCTTGGCCCGCTCGATCGGCCCGGCCATCAGCAGGGGAAAGAAGCAGACGAAGGTGGCGAAGCGGAGGAGGTTGCGCTCGCGCTGGACGTTGCCCAGAAAAAAGTCGATGGTGTAGCTCATCGACTGGAACGTGAAGAACGAAATGCCGACGGGGAGGACATATTCGAGGTGGTAGGGCATCAGCCCGGCGGGGTCGGGGAGTTGCATCGACGTGCCCAGGGCGGCGAGGACTTGATTCACATTCTCGGCCACGAAGCGCGCGTATTTGAAGAAGAGCAGGAGGGAGAGGTTGTTGAAGAGGCTGACGAACAGCCAGACGCGCCGGCTGGCGAGCAGAGACCCCACGGCCATGATCAGCACGAGCAGGGCGAACGCCAGGAGCGTCGGCCGCAGCGTGGCCGGCACGACCCACGCCGCTCCGATGAGCGTCGCCAGGAGCGACACGGAAATGAGGAAGGCGCCACGGAGAAAAGCGTCGCGGGGGGAGGGCACGTGCGGCGGCCCATTGCGGCGAGGGCAATGGTCCATCAGCGCCACCACCAGGTAATCCAGCACCGTGGAATAGGCGACGAGGATCAGGAACCACGGATTCCACCACCCGTAGAAGACGTAGGACGCCAGGAACAGCCAGGGAATCCAGAAGCGCGTCGTCCGCAGGGCATAGAAGCCCGGCAGCACGACCAGCATGAAGATCAGGAATGGCCAGGTGTGGAAGAGCATTGGTGGGCTTCGCCCACCTACTGGCGCAAGGCCGCCAGCTCTTCCGGCGTCACTCGCCTCACCGCGCGGAATCCGACATCGGACGAGAAGCACGCGTCGGTATTGCCCGTCTGCTGCCCGACGCGAAACGTCGCCCGCGCCAAATCGGCGCTGGATTTGAAATTGCCGCCTTTGACCACGCGCTTGACGTCGACGCCGGAGGTGGTCGGGCCGGTGGGGTCGGCCGCGGGGCTGTTCTTGAAATAGGTCGCGCTGTAGACGTCCTCGGTCCATTCCGAGACGTTGCCGTACATATCGAACAGCCCCCAGCGGTTCGGCCGCTTCTCTCCCGCGGCATGCGTCTGCTGATTGGAATTCTCGGCCACCCACGCATACTGCCGCAGCTTGTCGGCCGAGCCGAAGTCATACGGCCCGTCGATGCCCGCCCGGGCCGCGTATTCCCATTCCGCTTCGGTGGGGAGGCGATAGCCGTTGGCCGAAGGGGCAGGCTGCCAGTCGGGCGTCTTTTCGTCGTAGTAGGGCGTGAGGCCCTCAGCGCGCGAGCGCTCGTTCAAATATTCCTTGGCCTCGAGCCAGCGCACGCGCTCGACGGGCCGCTTGGGATCCTGCCACTGCGAGGGATTGCTCAACTGCAGCGTCGCGAACATCTCCTGCGTGACTTCGGATTTGTCCATGAGGAAGGCGCTGATCGTCACGTCGTGCGCGGGCCCCTCATCGGCCGCGCCCCGGTTCGTGCCCATCGTGAACTGCCCGGCGGGGATGTAGACCATCGCGATGCCGGATTTGGTCACAATCTCCACGGCACCGGAGCCGCCGGATTCGGCGGCTCCGCCGCTGCAGCCGCTGACAAGCAGCGCCGCGGCGATTACCGCGAAGAAGTACACCGGTCCGTGCGTTGATGATGATGCTGCCCGCATCGCTTGATCCTTTGCTGACCGGTGCTTACCGGGTTGGCCCGAACCACGCCGGCTCCTTGTTGCTGGCGCCGTTGGTGGTCAACTGGGCGAACTCGCCCGCCGCCGCCGTGTTCAAATCCAGCGTCCCCGCGCGCTCGGCCGACACCGCGAAGATGTTCCAATCCTTGGCATACGCGCCCACCATTTCCGCCGCCCCCTGGAAGGTGCCGGCCCTGCTCGCGTCTCCTCGGAGGTTCGGGCCGCGGCTGAAGGTCAGCAGTTTCCCATCTGGGGACCAGTCGACGTGGTAGATCTTGTTCGTCTTATCCACGATCTGCACCGTTCGCGGGCCAACGACTGGGTTGTCCGAGTCCAGGTCGATCGGCGCGGTCGCCAGCTCGTGATCGCCGGGTCCCCAGGCGATGTGCTTGCCATCGGGGCTGAGGGTCGGCCGGCAGCCCGGAATGTTCAGGTTGATGATGCGAGTGCCGTTCGCTTCGATCAGCAGGGTCCCATGGCTGACCCCCATCCCCGCGTGCACGGTGGCCACGATCCATTTGCCGTTGGGAGCGAATGACGGGTTGTAGAGATGAAACAGGTTCGCGCTGTTGGGATGCGGCGCGATCTTGCCGCTGGCGACATCGTAAAAGTTCATGCCCTTGGTGCCGTAGTCGGTCACGCTGAAGCGCTCGTATTCCTGGGGCAGAAAGCCGATGACCTTTCCACCCGGACCCCAGAAGGGCTCGCGGGCGTGGTCGGCGATCTTCTTGCGATTGCGGCCGTCGATGTCCATCACCCACAGGCTGCGGACGTTGGTGCTCCCCTCGCCGGTGTCCACCGAGAAGGCCATTTTCGACCCGTCGGGCGACACCAATGGATAGTGCTCGTGGATGGTCGGCGTCGAGGTGATGTTTTTCGGTTGCGACCCATCGGCGTTCATCACAAAGAGTTCCCAGTTGCCACTCACATAGGTCTCGTAGGCGATCTTGAACCGGGAGGACTTCAGGCGGTCGCCCATCGGCCCCTGGGCATCGGTCGAGGCCGCGGCCAGCAGCACGCAGGCGACTACCGCGCAGATCGGGCGAAATACGTTGTGTAGGGTCGGCGTGGACATAGCAGCTCCTGTTGAGGCCTATCATACTTTGGCCATCGCCTCCAGTGGGGCCGTCGCAGGCGGCAGGCCACCACGGTTGTGCCAGGCCCCGGACCACCCCGCCGAGTCTCGATACACCCGCGGATATCGGACGGCGCCAGATTGAAGGGTGGCGCCGCATGTCGCCGGCCGACAAGCTGGCGATGGTGACGGGCCTCACCGAGACCGTCCATGCGCTCGCTGTGGCGGGCGTTCGCGCACGTCATCCCTCCGCGTCGCCGCGGGAGCAGTTCCTCAGGCTCGCCATCCTGCTCCTGGGTCCGCGGCTGGCGTCCGCGGCGTACCCCGACGCCGCCGCGATCGACACGATCCCGTGACGATCGATCCGGTCGAGGTGGCGCTCCTCGTCACCGGGCATTCCGCACACTATCGGCGGCTCGCTGGCCAGCTCGCTGGCCGGGGAGCCCCGGTCCACGCTGGACATCGACATCGTGGCCGCGCTCGCGTGGGTCAATGGCTCAGGTGGCCGGCAGGCCCCACGGCGCGCGCTGCGGACGCGAGACGAGCGCGTTGGCCTCATCATCGTTCCTAAACCGCTCGCGGAGGGGATCCCAGTGGAGCGTGCGCGGAAGTTTCATCGCGGCGTGGTGCAGGAGACACGCGGTGCAGGAGCGGTGGGCGATTTCCACCGGCGCGATCGGCTGCCGGCGGAAGCGGATGGCGTCGAGCCAGTTGCCGTGATGGTCGGCGCTCACCTCCAGATGAACCTCGTCCGGCCCGATGACCGAAGTGAGCATCGCGGGGTCGCTGGCATTCAGCGCCGTGCGGTCCGTGAGGCGCAGGCGCGGATCGGACGCCGTGGCGGCTTCGTTGCCGCGCGAGACGAAGATCCACCCGTCGGTCCCTTCGAAACGAATGCCGTTTGGAAAGTCGCCGCTCACGATCATGGTGACGCCATTGGCGTAGCGCGCCTCGGTGCGGAAGCTGCCATGGACGTCCCACAATCCGGACGTCGGAAACTCGGCCGTGCCGCGGATGTCGATCGGCCCGGTGTGCTCGGTGTCCATCCCCCAGTGAGCGCAATCGAGGTGGTGCGCGCCCCACCCGGTGATCATGCCGGCGCCGAACTGCTCGCACCGGAGCCAGCCGGGCCGGGCGTACCCCTTCTGCGGGTGCACGCGGTTCTCGGTGTAGTAGACGTACGGCGTGGACCCGAGCCACATCTCGTAGTCGAGCGTCGCGGGAATCGGTTGCGGCGGCTCAACGGGCCCCGACGGGTCGGCCGGCAGGCCGACCTGCACCGTCCGGATCTGACCGATGCGCCCATTGCGCACGAGCTCGGCGGCGTACCGCCACTGCGGCGACGATCGCTGCTGGCTGCCAATCTGCAGGACACGGCCCGATCGGTGCACGGCGTTGCTGAGCGCGCGTCCTTCGGCGATGGTTAGCGAGGCCGGCTTCTGCAGGTACACGTGCTTGCCCGCATCCACCGCGAGGATCGCCGGCACCGCGTGCCAGTGGTCCGGCGTGCTGATCACGACCGCATCGATGTCACGGTTGGCGGGGAGCTCCCGGAAATCGGTGTACGTGGTGACGCCGTCGTACGGCTTGCCGGCGCGTTTCGTGTAGTAGCCGTTGACGAGCGCCTTCGCGTCCTGGACGCGCGCGCGGTCGAGATCGCACACGGCCACGATCTGGGCGTGGTCGTGCTTCCAGATGCCGGGCAGATCGTGGCCGCGCGAGATGCGCCCGGTGCCGATGGCGCCCACGGTGATGCGGTGGCTCGGGGCGTTCTGGCCGAGGACAGTGGCTGGCACGATCGCCGGAAAGCCGCCGGCCAGGCCGGCGCCGGCCGCGGCGAACGTCCCCGCCGACTCGAGGAACCGGCGGCGCGTGGGGAGAGTCATGGGTGCCTCACGAATGGACGGATGGTACACGACGCGCGTGCGCGATGCCGGCCTGCAGTCCGCGCAGTTCGGCGAGTCCGCGCAGCCGGCCGATGATCGGATAGCCGGGGCACGCGGGCGCGGCGCGCGTGAAGTCGTCGAGCATCATGTGCCCGTGATCGGGGCGGAGCGGGAGCTGCCAGTCGGCGCGGCCGTCGCGCCGCCGCGACGCCTGCTCATCCAGCAGCGCCTGGACGACGGGCGGCAGGTCGACATCGCCTTCGAGGTGATGGGCCTCGGAGAACCGGCCGTTCGGCTCGCGCTGCACGCTGCGCAGGTGCACGGCGGCGATGCGATCGCCGAGCCGGCGCACGATGCCGGGGAGATCGTTGTCGGCGCGCGCGCCGAGCGATCCCGTGCAGTAGCAGAGCCCGTTCGCCGGCGACTCCGCCATCCCGAGCATGTCGCGCAGGTCGTCCTCCGTGGACACAATCCGCGGCAGCCCCAGCACCGGCCACGGCGGGTCGTCGGGATGCATCGCGAGGCGCACCCCCGCGCGCTCGGCCGCCGGCACCACGGCTTCGAGAAACAGCCGCAGATGCTCCTTCAGGGTCCGCGCATCGATCCCGCGGTACCGGGCGAGCCTCGCGCGACAGTCGTCCACCGTCAGGCCGAGACGCACGCCGGGAAACAGGTCCAGCGTCTGCTTCGTGAACGCGTCGCGCGCGGCGGCGGGCTGCGCGTGCCAGAACGCCTCCGCCTCCGCGCGTTGTTCGGCGGACCAGTCGGCCTCCGCCCCATCGCGCTGCAGCGCGAACAGGTCGAACGCCGCGAACGCAATTGGATCATAGACCAGCGCCTCGCTACCATCGGCCAGCCGGTAATGCAGATCGGTCCGCACCCAGTCCATCACCGGCATGAAGTTGTAGACGACGACCCGAATGCCGGCGGCCCCGAGCCGTTCGAGCGTCATGCGGTAGTGGTCGATGTGCTCGGCGAAGTCTCCGGTGCGCGTCTTGATCGATTCGGAGACGGGCACCGACTCGGCGACGCGCCACGCCAGCCGGGCCGCGGCGACCTCGGCCTGGCGTTGCCGAATCGCCTCGGCCGGCCATGCGTCGCCGCTGGGGATCTCGTGCAGCGCGGAGAAGACGGTCGTCGCGCCCGTCTGCCGGATTTCGCCGAGCGCCACGCTGTCGGTCGGCCCGAACCAGCGCAGGCCTTCCTCCATCAGGTTGGGCGGTGATGACGAGGGCATGGCAGCCTCACCATAAGGTAGACCGTTCGTGGGCCAATGACTCGGGTGAACCTGGGTCAGTGACCTACCAGGCCAAGCGACGACGGGTGCCATGGCGCATCGAGGTTAGACTCACGGAGTGATCTCCAGACGCCTGTTCGCGTTCAGGCTCGCGGCGACCCTGGCGCTGACGGCCGCCGGCTCGCCTGCCTGCAATAGCAAGAGCTCCACCGCACCATCCGGCGAGGTTACCGTTGTCGCGTTCGGCGACAGCCTGACGGCGGGATTCGGGACCACCGGGAACGGCGATTACGTGTCGCTGCTGTCGAACCGCACCGGTGTGGCGATCATCAATGCGGGGCGGATCGGCGATACCACGGCGGACGCGCTCGGACGGATGGATGGCGCGGTCCTCTCGCGGGACCCGGACATCGTGAGTGTGCTGCTCGGAGGCAACGATCTCTTGCAGGGCGTGCCGGTGCAGCAGCGGATCAGCAACATCACGACCATCGTCGAGCGGATTCGCGCCGAGGGCGCGGTCGTCGTTCTCGTCGGGGTGGGCAACCCGCCGATTGATCCATTTGATGGCGCGCTGGCGGGCCTCGCCAGCCAGACGTCCTCGAGCTACGTCCCGGCCATCCTCGATGGGATCCTCGGCGTTCCCGGTCTCATGGCGGACGTCATCCATCCCAACAATGCGGGTCACGCCATCATGGCGGACCGGATCGAGCCGGCGCTCCGTGCCGCGCTGGCTGCCGTGGAGCCCTAATCTTAGAGGACCAGCGGACCGGCGGTGCCGGGCGTTCGCTTGGCGGGCGCGCTGGGGGGGATGTCGATTTCGCGCGGATGGGCCAATGGCTCAGGTCCACCTGAGTCATTGACCCATCGGTCGTACAAAGAGACCTCACCGCCCGTGTCCGCGCCGCCGCGTCACCGCGCCGCCGCGTCACCGGCCGCCCCGCCTCCACCAGGCGCTACTCGTCCAGCATGTCGATCGGCAGGTCCTTGAAATCTCGCAGGCGCCAGTTGAGCGCGCGGGCGACGGCGAACGGATTGGCATCCAGGACCCGCAGCAGCGCGCGCGCCGGGCCGTGCGGCCGGCGACGCCCCGTCTCCCAATTGCGTAGCGTTTCGTGGCTGATGCCGATCATCCGCGCGAACTGCCGCTGCGTGGCCAGGAAATGGCTGCGGATGTGCTGGACATCGATGGGCGTGAACTCAACGATCCCATCTCCCGACCGCTCGAACCGTTCCCCGAGTTCCGCGAGCCGGTCGCGTCCGCGCGGGCTCCGCTTGAACGCGTGGAGCGGATTCTTGATGGGCGCGAGCGGATCGATCAGCGGGTTTGGCGGCGCCGGTTCCCGTGCGCGACCGCGATCCATGCGCAGGTACACCTTCGTGTTGACGAATCGGCGTCCCTGTCGCTGCTCATCGCTCATGGCGACACCGCGACTGCAAGCGCCTCGTCTGCGACATCGCACGTGCAACAGCAAGCGGCGTGCCTGATGTATTCCGGACCAATTGCGGCGGGCCGCCCGCACCCTTTGCAGAATCAGCGAGGTGGCGAACGGAGGCCGGTTGCAGAATCTGCGATCGCACCGGCGGCGTCGGCCCTTGTGCCGGCCCAGCAGCTCATCCAGGCTGGCGCCCCCCTCCAGCGCCTCGACGATCGTGGCTGCGGCCGCCGATACACAGCCCGGGCATTGACTAGCATAGCTAGGTGATATAGCGTCACCCGCATGCCGAAAGCCGCGCTGGGCGAGTTCGAGCATCACGTGCTGCTGGCCGCCGTGCGCCTGGGCGTGCGCGCCTATACCGTCACCATCGTGCAGGAGCTCGAACAGCGGACCGGCCGTGAGGTCGCGCCCGCGGCGGTGTTCATCGCCCTGAGGCGACTCGAGGAGCACGGCCTCATCAGCTCGCGCCTCACCACGCCGGCCGGCGATTGGCGGGCGCGCCGCCTTGTCACCGTGACCGCCCGCGGGCGCGCGCTGCTCCGCCAGTCCCGCGAGCGGCTGCTCAGTCTCTGGGAAGGGCTCGAGCCGCTCTGGAAGGGGCGCTGACATGAGCGATCGATCCCGGCCGCCCGCACTCGCCCGCGCGCTTCTGCGGCTGTTGCCGGCCCAGGATCGCGACGAAGCGCGGGCGGACATGGCGGAACTGTTCGCCGCGCGCGTCGAGTCGACCGGCGAGCGTGCCGCGCGACGCTGGTACGCCGTTCACGCCCTGCGGCTGGTGCTGATGCTCCGGTGGGAGCAGCTCCGCGCTGGTCGGCGCGTACCGGGAGGAAAGTCCGGTGGGCTGCGAACCTGGCTGGCAGACTTCGGCCAGGACGCGCGTCACGCGCTCAGAACCTTGACCAGGAATCCAGGGTTTGCGGCCGCCGCTATCCTGACGCTCGCCCTTGGTCTCGGCGCGAACGTCGCGATCTTCAGCGTCCTCGACGCCGCACTGCTGCGGCCGCTGCCGTACCGTGACCCGGACAACCTCGTGGACGTCTTCATGATCGGGTCGAATCCCAGCGGGGACGCCGTGCAGTACATGGCCGGCGGCCGCGAGATCGAACAGCTGCGCGCGTTCGCGTCCGTCTTCGCCCGCATCGAGGCGTATTCCGGACCCACGCCACGGCTGCGCAAGGAGTTCGAACGCCGCCTGGAGATCGGCTCGATCAGCGCCACACTGCCCCAGTTCCTCGGCGTTGCGCCTCAACTGGGCCGGACGTTCAGTGATGACGACGTCGTGGCGGGTGTCGGATCATCCTGAGCGACCGCTACTGGAAGAGCGCGTACAGCCGCAGCCGCGAGGTGCTCGGCAAGACGCTATCGTTCTCGGACCGCACCTACGTTGTCGTCGGCGTCATGCCGGCGAGCTTCCGCTACTTCGTCGGTGCTCAGGCCGACGGATGGGTTTCCCTCGCAGCCAGTGACGCCAGGCGCGTCGTCGCACGTCTGCGGCCGGGCCTGGGCCGGGATCAAGCGCAGCAGGAACTGCGTGCCGCGTTGGCCTCGCCCGAAGTGACGTGGAAGCCCCGCGGGGTGGAGATCGTGCCAGCAGACTGGATGCGTGCCGGCGGAAGCTATTCCGTGAACGGGCGCGCGACACGGACGATGCTGTTCACGCTCGTCGGCGCGGTCGGGCTTCTTCTGGCGATTGCGTGCGCCAACGTTGCGAACCTACTGCTCGCCCGAACCCTATCGCGCGAGCGGGAGATTGCGGTGCGCGGGTCGTTGGGCGCGAGCCGATGGCGGCTCGCCAGGCAGTTTCTGACCGAGGGACTGGTCCTGACGGGACTGGGCAGCCTCGTCGCCATCGTTGTGGCGTGGGGGATCCTCGAAACGCTGCCACTCGCGATGCCGGCGGACCTGATCGTCTCCGTGTTCGGCGCTGCCTGGCCTGAACTGGACACGCGCGTGCTCGGGTTCGTCTGTGCGGTGGCCATCGTGACCGGCGCGCTGTGTGGCGCCGCGCCGGCCATTCGTGTTTCCCGTCGCGCCGCATCGGCCGGTGTGCTCGGTCGAGGACGTCGGGTGGCGGGACTCTCGAGCGGGGAGCGGCGCGTGCGCGCGACCTTCCAGGCGTTGCAGGTGGCGATGACGCTGGTGCTGCTGACCGGCGCCGGTCTGCTGCTGACGAGTCTGCTCCGCATGATCATTATGCCGCCCGGATTCGACGTCAGGAACCTCGGCTATGCGGGGTGGACCTCCCAGCGATCTGTGGATGACACCGCCTTCCTGGACGAATTGATTGCGCGAGCGTTGAAGACTCCTGGTGTCAGCGCCGCGACGGCTGGCATGCCTCCCGTGTCGGGACTGACCTTGGCGCAGTTCCTCGTGGAGGACCTCGAGGCCGGCGCTCCGGTGCTGCCGCTGGAGTATTTTCGCGTCCGGCCGGATTACTTTCGGTTCGTCGGAATTCCACTGCTGGAAGGCCGCACGTTCGGACCTCAGGACCACGAACAGGCTGAGCGTGTAGCTATCGTGAGCGAAGCGGCCGCGAGGCGGTTGTGGCCTGGGCAGAGTTCGCTTGGACGCAGATTCCGGCAGTTTCCACACATGCCGCTGCTCACCGTCGTCGGCGTCGTGGGGTCGGTCAAGACGATTACCTTCACGAGAGATGGCGTGCAGGCTTACGTGCCGGCCACGCAAACCAGCGACCCCCCGTACCTGCTGTTCCGCGTGGCTGGCGATCCCGGGCCGGTCATGGCCGCAATCCGTGCGCAGATTCGCGCGATGAACCCTTCGATCGCCGTCCACAGTCTCGGAATGGTGAACAGCCTGTCGGCCGAGTTCGATCCCACAGGTCCAACGCGCTTCTATGCGATATCGCTGAGCGGCTTCGCGCTCGTCGGACTGCTGACAGCCGCCGTCGGCCTCTACGGCGTCATCTCGTACGCGGTCAGCCGGCGGACGCACGAGATCGGCATCCGCCTGGTGCTGGGCGCGCGCCTGGCGCAGGTGCGACGGCTGGTGTTTGCCGAAGCGCTGGTGCCCGTCGCCGTCGGCGTGATCGGCGGCTTGACGGCCAGCCTCTGGTTGTCTCGCGTACTGGAAGCGCGGCTCTTTCAGGTGGCGCCGAACGATCCGCTGGTGCTCGCCGGGATCGTCGTGGTCCTGCTCGCCGCCTGTGCGCTCGCGATCGTCGTGCCCGTGCATCGCGCGACGCGCATCGCGCCCGGCGACGCGCTGCGCGCCGAATAGCCGCGCGGCGCCGGCCAGTGAACCACGTCCAGGTCGGTCAGTGGCCCACCGACCCGAACCGACGGAGAGCCTCGGCCGGAGCAGCGAGATTCGCAACCGCGCGGCCCGCCTATAATCCGCACCGTGCCCCTCGCCTCCGGCGACTTCGCTGGTCCGTACACGATCGCCGGCTTCGTCGGGGCCGGCGGGATGGGCGAGGTCTACCGCGCGCGCGATCCGCGGCTCAACCGGGACGTCGCCATCAAGATCCTCCACGCGTCGGTGGCCGGCGATCCCGAGCGGCTGCGGCGGTTCACCGCCGAGGCGCAGGCGGTGGCCGCGCTGAATCATCCGAACGTGCTCACCATCTACGAAGTGGGCACGCACGGCGACCACCCGTTCATCGCCACGGAGCTGCTGGACGGCGAGACGCTGCGGACGAAGCTCGACGCCGGCGCGCTGCCCGTGTCGAAGGCGGTGGACTACGCGCGCCAGGCCGCGGCCGGGCTGGCCGCCGCGCACGCCAAAGGGATTGCGCACCGCGACATCAAGCCGGAGAACTTGTTCGTCACGAGCGACGGCCGGATCAAGATCCTCGACTTCGGTCTCGCGAAGACCTACGGCGGCGGCGTGTCCGGGCGGGCGCCCACCGACGACACGCGGCTCGAGTCCGGCACCTCGCCAGGCGTCGTCATGGGCACGGCCGGCTACATGTCGCCCGAGCAGGTTCGGGCGCGGCCGATCGATCACCGCACGGACATCTTCAGCCTCGGCATCGTCCTGTACGAGATGCTGACCGGCCGCCGGCCGTTTGCCGGCGATTCGGCGATCGAAACGATGAACGCGATTCTGACGGCGGACCCTCCCGACATCGTGCTGTCGGGCCGCACGCTCTCGCCGGCGCTGGCCGACATCGTTCGCCATTGCCTCGAGAAGAACCCCGAGGAACGGTTTCAGTCCGCGCGCGATCTGGCGTTCGCGCTGCAGGCGCTGTCGGCGGCGTCTGGCGCCACGACGTCGCAGGCGGCGAGCGGCGTCAACGGCGTCGGCACGCCCGCGTCGCCGGTCGGGCGGCCCGCGCGCCGGCTCGGCCTCGTGGTAGCCGCCGGCGTGGCGGGCCTGGCGCTCGGCGCAATCGCGATGGCCGTCCTCGGGCCGGGCCCCGCGTCCGACGAGGCGTCAGGCTATCGGTTCAGTCCGATCGCGACCGATGCCGAACCGGAAAGCCGGCCGGTGTGGTCGCCCGACGGCCGGAGCGTGGCGTATCTCGAGGGGCGACACGACATCTACGTCCGCACGCTCGACGCCGACGCCGCGACGCCCGTCCTCACCGGCGGTCCGGATAAGTCCGACCTCTTCTGGTTTCCGGATGGCACACGTCTCGGGTTCGTCACCAGCCGGATGCTCTGGGCCGTCAGCCGTGCGGGTGGCGATCCGGAGCGCCTCCAGCAGGACGTCGTCGCGGCGGCGATCTCTCCCGATGGGCGGACGTTGGCGACATGGCGCGTGACCACCGAGGGGAGTCGTCAGGAGGCCGGGCTGTGGTTCGCCTCGCCGATCGCGGCCCCTCCCGTGCCCTACACGGGGACGCTCGGTGATCGCCAATCGTACCAACCGAATCTGCTCAGATATTCCCCGGATGGCCGGCGGCTGGCGTATTCGGGCTGGGCGCCCGAGCCCAGCCTCTGGGTCATGCCGGTCACGGGCGATACCGCCGGTCCGGCGACGCGCGTGCTCGCCGACGTTGAGGTCAGCCGACCGCCCGAGTTCTCATGGCTGCCGGACAGCCGGACGATGGCGGTGACGTACGCCGACGGTCGCGGCCAGTCGGCGCTCTGGCTCGCGGACGTCGATCGCCAGGTCCTCACCCGGATCGCCGGCGGCGTGGACGCTATCCACGAGCCGAGCGTGTCGCCGGATGGGCGCCGCATCGCGTTCACGGCCGGCCAGGACCACCTCGACATCATCGAGATTCCTCTCGATCCGGCGGCGCCGCTGGCCGACGTGCTCGCCACGAGCCGCCACGAGCTGGCCGCCCGGTGGACCCGGACCGGCGAGCTGCTGTACGTCACGAACAAGAGCGACGTGCAGGAGGTCCGCCTCCGGCGGCTCGACGACGGCAGTGAACGCGTCATCGTCGGGGCGCGCAATTTTCCGGGCGAGGAGGTGGGGCTCCTGTCCACGGCCGAACTCTCGCCCGACGGCACCCGCGTGCTCTTCGGCCGGCTTCACCGAGCCAGGTTCGAGCAATGGGTCGCGCCGGTCGGCGGCGGCAGTCCCGTGAAGGTGGCCGCCGGGGCCGAGAGCGCGTCGAGCGCGGCCGTCCCGGCGCGCGCCACGCCGATGGCCGTGTGGTCTCCCGACGGTCGGGAGATCGCCTATGCCGTCGCGAGCGCTGACGGCGTGCGCGTGCTCAAGCGACGCGTCGGATCCACCGACGAGCCGGACGTCGTGATCGACGCGATTGCCAATTTGTGGGGCGCCCACATGGAGTGGTCGCCGACCGGCGAGTGGATTGCGCACGACGCGCCGGAGGGGCTGTCGGTGGTGAGCCCCGACGGCCAGACGCGGCGCGTGCTCACCAAGACCCGCGCGCGTGCCATCGCCTGGGCGCCGGGCGGCAAGACGCTCCATGCCGTGTTCGGCAGCGCGCCGCCCTTCACGGTCGCGTCGGTGGACGTCGCCTCCGGGCAGGTGCGGACGATCCGCACGCTCGACGCGTCGGTCAACGTCATCTCCGCGCTGAATCCCGGGCTGCGGCTCTCGCTCAGTCCGGACGGCACGCGGCTCGTGACGACGGTGCTGCGGGCGCGGACGGACATCTGGATGGTGGAACGGTAGGGCGACGTGGCCTACTTCGTCGCCGGCAGGAAGTTTTCCAGCGTCCAGATCTCGAAGGCGTTGCCGCCGCGGGCGAAGGCCACGCGGCGCCCGTCGGGATGGAGCGCGCCAGGCGCCATGTCCACTTCGGCCGCCTCGCCGCCGGTGGCCGGAATCACCAGCGTGATCGCCGCCGTGCCAGGCGTCCGCGGCCGTCCTGCCAGGACCCGGCGCCCGTCGGGCGTCCACGCGACGAAGTGCGCAAGCACCGGCCGCGCGTCAACCTTCAGCAACTCCCGCGGCGCCCCGCCGTCGATCGGCACGACCATGATCGAAGACGTCGTCCCTGCTCTGCTGCGAAACGCCACGAGGCGCCCGTCCGGGGAGATCGCCTTGGCGGTGTGCTCGATGCCATCCACCAGCACCCGCTCCTCTCCGCTTGCCAGATCGCGGACGATCATCGAGTAGGTCCCGGCGGTGTTGCGGGTGTAGAGGAGGCGCCGGCCGTCTCGCGTCGCGACGGCCCAGCTCACGTACTGATCGGGCTCACCCAGAACGATCGGAGAAGTCTGTCCGGTCCGGACGTCGAGGCCGTAGATGCCCTGACGGCCCTTCAGGTCCGATCCCTGTCCCGTGATCAGGTTCGGGATCGTCCAGTTCAGGAACGTGAAGCTCGACAGCTGCGGCGCGAGTTCGCGCGTCTCGCCCGTCTCGAGCGTGCGAATCGTGATCGTATTGCCGCCGCGGCCCACCGAGGTGTAGGCGAGCGACTGGCCGTCGGGCGCCCACACCGGAAAGTTGTGGCTCCGGAGCAGGCCGTCGGTCACGGGCGTCGCCGCCGCGACGACCCGGCCGGCAGCGGCGTCGATCGACCCGGTGTGGACGTTGACGCCGTCCACCTTCTTCCGAAACACGAGCGCCCCGGCGCGGGTGACGCCGAGGCTGCCCTGGAACGTCCCCAGGTCGGCATCGACCAGCTCGGGCGTGCCCTGCGGCGCGCCATTGGCGACCGGCGCCCGCCAGAGGCCCATCGTGCCGGCCCGCTCGCGGGCAAACAGCACCGCGTCGCCCGTCGGCGTCCAGCCGACCACTTCGTTGTACCCGGCGCGCGGCCCCAGGGATCGCTCCGACCGGCCATCCTGCCTGATCACGAGCACGTCGCGCTCCCGCGGGTTGTTGCCGAGCGGCAGATCGTAGGCCAGGAACGCGCCGTCCGGCGAGACGGCCAGACGGACGACGCCACGCCAGTCGATCGACTTCAGCGGCCGGTATGACCCATCGGCGAGCGTCACGATGCCAATCTGCGCCGTGCCATCGCGGCGCTGCACCTCGACCGCCAGCCAATCGCCGCTTGGCGCCCAGTCGAGCGGCCACACGTAACTCGCGTCCGGCATGGTGTTCCGGCTGGCAAGGATGCGCGGGGCTGACGTGCCACCGGTCCGGCGCTCGATCATCCGCAGCTCGTTGACGTTGCCGCCGTCGAACCACCAGATGTACGCGACCTTGGTGCCGTCGGGCGAGATGATGCTGCTTTGCGCCGACTCGGCCCAGGCTCGCTCCTGATCGATGCTGGTGAGCCGTTCCTGGCTGCCGGTCGTGAAGTCTCGCACCATCAGGTCACCTGTGACGGCGCCGGTGAACGGCATGAATCGGCCGTCCCTGGAGACGTTGGCTCCCGACCCGGCCGCCCGCCCGGTGAGGATCGGCCGGAGCACCTTCGTCGTGCCCAGCCGCGACCGCGCCGCGGCCGCCGCCACCGTCTGGTCGGCGTACTGACTCACGATCCGCTGATGGATCGCCGGCGCCCGCGTGTCGCCGAGCTTGTCGTAGATGGCGCCGGCGTGGAGCAGCGCCTGCG
>CAZFAT010000288.1:0-5767 GCA_964517075.1 uncultured Solibacteraceae bacterium | reverse complement strand
GCGGTGCTCGTCGAGCTGAAGGCCCGTTTCGACGAGCGCAGCAACATCGAGTGGGCGTCCCGCCTCGAGCGCGCCGGCGTCCACGTGGTGCACGGGCTCGTCGACCTCAAGACCCACTGCAAGATCTGTCTCGTCGTGCGCCACGCGGGAGATACGGTGGAGCGCTACGCGCACCTCGCGACCGGCAACTACAACCGGGTGACGGCGATGGCCTACACGGATCTGGGGATGTTCACCTCCGATCCGCGCATCGTGGCCGATCTCTCCGAGCTGTTCAACTACCTGACGGGATATTCCGATCAGACCGAGTACCGCGAGCTGCTGGTCGCGCCCGTGAACCTGCGGCAGCGGCTCGTCGCGCTGTTCGAGCGCGAGGCCGGCCATGTCCGCGCCGGACGCCCGGCGGGGATCATCCTGAAGGTCAACAGCCTCTCGGACGGCGACATCATCCGGCATCTGTACGAGACGTCGCGCGCCGGCGTGCCGATCGATCTGATTGTGCGGGGCATCTGCTGCCTGCGGCCAGGCGTGCCCGGCGTGAGCGATCGCATCACCGTGCGCTCGATCATCGGCCGGTTCCTCGAGCACTCGCGCATCTGGTACTTCGAGAACGGTGGCGACGCCGAGGTGTACCTGGGCAGCGCGGACCTGATGGACCGCAACCTGAACCGGCGGGTGGAAACGATGTGCCCAGTGCATGACGCCGGCCTTGTTCGCTACCTGCGCGACACGGTGCTCGACGCCTACCTGAAGGACACCGGCAATGCGTGGGTGCTGGCCGCCGACGGCGAGTACACGCGTGTGACACCCACGTCCCCACCGTTTATTGCGCAGGACTACCTGCTCGAACATGCGCCGCCGGTCGGCGTCTTCGAGGTCGTCGATTTGTCCGAGGTCGTGACGCCCGAGTCGGCCGAGGATGAACCGCCCTCGAACCCGGACGCCCAGTCGCAGCGCCGGCGCAGACCGCCGCCGTCGTCACTCCGTTCGTAGGGCCGCGCCGGGCGCCCGCGATTTGAGGCGTATACTCGCCGCACCCCGGCTCGCCCTCCTGAGCCGCAGAACCGAGGCGACCATGGCCGAAGTCAGTCAGCCCCCCAGAGACATGATGGGATTTCTCGACTACTACCTCGTGCAGAAGGCACCGTTTCAGATTCCGGACGGCGGCCGCGAGTGGATCGTCAAGTACGGGCCGTGGATCGCGGTCGTCCTGCTGGTCCTCACGCTTCCGCCGCTGCTGTTCGCACTCGGGATCGGCGCCCTGGTGATGCCGTTTGGGGGCGTCACCTATGCGGCGGGGTTCACCTACATCACGATCCTGATCCTCGTGAACGTCGGCCTGACCGTGATGGCGCTGCCGGGCCTGTTCGCGCGCAAGATCGCCGGGTGGAATCTCCTCTTCTACGCACAGCTCGTCGGCTTCCTGACGTCGCTCCTCAGCGGGTCGGTCATCGGCGGGTTGATCGGACTTCTGATCTCGCTCTACATCCTGTTTCAGGTTCGCGGGCTGTACCGGGCGTAGAGGCGGCCGTCGGTCAAATCGCTCTGCTAGACGCCAGCACCGCGTTCAAGCCTGCGGAGGAGCCGTGATGCGACACGTGATTGGGGTTCTGTTGGCAGCCGTCCTGGCGGTCGCCCTGGCCGGAGACGTGGCCTGGGGACAGACACCGGCGGCGCCAGCCCAGGGCGGCCAGCGTGGCACGGGTGCGGCCGCGCCAGGGGGTGGCGGTCGAGGCGGCGGACGGGGACCGCAGATCGTGTCGCCGGAGGTGCGGGCGGACCGGACGATCACCTTCCGCTTCACCGCGCCGAACGCCAAAGAGGTCGTCCTCATCGGCGAACTCGACGGCAAGACGCATCCGATGACGAGGGACGAACGCGGGGTCTGGAGCGTCACGGTCGGGCCGTGGCCGCCTGACGTCTACAACTACCAGTTCCGCGCCGATGGCGTGATCGCCATGGATCCGCAGAATCCCAACGTGAAGCTCGGGTGGGGCGGCTTTCCGCCCGCCAACCTGGTCGAAGTGCCCGGCGACGGCCTCGAGTTCGACGACGCGAAGAACGTGCCCCACGGATCGGTGCGCATCGAGACGTACCACTCGAAGAGCCTGGGCGTGCCGCGCACGATCTGGGTCTACACGCCGCCAGGTTACGACCGAGGCAACACGCGCTATCCCGTGTTCTACCTGCTGCACGGTTCCGGCAACACGGACTCGAGCTGGATTCTGACGGGCCGGGCGAACCTCATCCTCGACAACCTCATCGCGGAGGGCAAGGCGCGGCCAATGATCCTCGTGCTCCCGTTCGGCTACGCCCGGCAGGGCGTGGGGCTCGGGCCGGAGGTGACGCCGGCAGCCGGTGCGGCCGTGCCCGCATCCGGGGCGCGCGGCGGTGGCGCCGGAGGGGCGCAGCCGACGCCCTTCGCGCGCGATCTCCTCGGGGACATCATCCCGTACGTCGAGCGCACGTTCCGCGTCCAGTCGGGCGCGGACAACCGTGCACTCGGGGGCTTGTCGATGGGCGGCGGTCAGACGATTCAGATCGGCTTCGCGAATCCCGATCTCTTTCACTCGCTGGTCATCATGAGCGCCGGCTCGAATAGCGCCGATACGACCTATCCCGAGTTCTTCAACGCGGCGGTCACGAACAAGAAGATCAAGCTGCTGTGGATGAGCGTGGGCAAGGACGACTTCGCCCTCGCCAACGCGCAGGCGCTGGATGCCGCGCTGACGGCCAAGGGCATCCGTCACACCTTCCGCGTGACCGAGGGACGGCACGAGTGGGTGATCTGGCGGCATCACCTGCATGAGGTCGCGCCACTCCTGTTCAGGTAGAGACGCGGTTCAGGGCCGTCCTACACGTTCCGGTCTCGGCGGTGGCTCCGGCCGCACGGGGCGATCCGGCCGCGTGGGCGGGACGGGCCGCGCCGCGGGACGCTCGACGCGCGCGGGTTGATCGCGGAAGAGCCGCTCCGGGCGCTCGCCGCGCGCGATGGCGTCGCGCAGGGTGCGCAACGTGGCGCGGCCGGTCTGGTAATCGCGCTCGCGCCGCTTGATCTGACGGCCGAGGTCGATCAGATCGTGGGCGCGATAGCCGCGGAGCGTGGCTTCGGCGACGACCGCCGTGCCCTCCGCCACGGGCAGCTTCGCATCCTTGATGAACGCCAGTCCCTTCGCCGCGCTGGCCAGCGTGTCGGGGGAAGCGGGAGGAGTCCCGGCGGGCTGTGCCTGCCGGCCCAATTCCCGCACCTCGTCAGGCGTGAGACCGCGACGCGCGTCGTCCGGCGCGAAGCCGTTGCCGAGCGCCTCGGCCAGCAGCGTCACCGCCGCCTCGCGCGCCGGCGCGCTCGCCGCCGGCGCCCCCTCGCGCGCCAGGCGATCGGCCGCGTCGAGATCGGCCGCCATCTGGCGGATCACGGCTTCAATGCGTGCCGGGGCCGCGCGTTTGGCCACGCCCTCGCGGATCTTGTCCGTGAGCGGCCGGCCGGGCAGCCCTTTCGCCTCCGCGTCGTTCGCCAGATTGATAACGCCGTCCAGGTCCCCCGGGCGGCCGCCGCGGCTGACGTGCAGCGCGAGGAGCGCGTCACGATCCGCGTCAGACATCGACTGCGCCGACGCCGCGGGAGCCGCGGCCAGCGCGCCGAACACGAGGGCCAGCGTGAGGAGCCGGCCGCTCATACAGCCCCCGTCGGCGGTCGCACATCCAGGACCGCATTCCGCGACCCGAACCCGTCGCCGTTCTCTTCGACCGCAAACGGGTCGGCGATCCACTGCTGGCCGTTCACGACGAACATGTACTCGTAGCGGCCTGGCTGGAGCGGCAGGGTCACGGTCCAGGCCCCGCCCGCCGCCGGCGTCAACGGCGTGCGCGAGGGATCCCATCCGTTGAAGTCGCCGGCGACCTCCACGGTGCCGGCGTCCGGGAGTACCACGACGAGGCGCACGAGCACCGTTGGGTCCGGCGGATCGGCGGCGGTCAGCGCGCGTGTCGTGTCTCGGGCCGGATCGCGCGTCAGCAAGGTGGCCAGCATCCCGGCGGCGATCGCGACGATCGCGAGTGCCGCCGCCGCGCTCGCCAGGTTCCAGCGGAGCGTGCGCGGGGCGGCCAGGGCGTTCGCCACGCGCCGCCAGGCCGGGACGGCAGCCTGGCGCACGGGCACCACGCGATTCAGGACGCTCTCGACAAAGCCGGGCGGCACGCTCGGCCGCGGCAGCCTGCTGGCGTCGAGCGCGAGCTGTTCGATCTCGATCACGTGCCGGCGGAGCGCTTCGTCTCGCCCGAGCCTGGCGATGAAATGGACGCGCTCCTCGGGTGACAGCTCCTGATCGAGAAATCGCTGGACCAGCCGCTCGCTGTCGTTCATGTTCAGACTCCTCACCGTGCGCCGACCAGGTGCGCGAGCGATCGGCAGAGCAGGGTGCGCGCCTTGTAGACGCGCATCTTGAGCGCGTCGCGATTGACGCCGAGGATTTCGCTCATCTCGTCGTAGCCCACGCCCTCGATGTGCCGCAGCACGAACGACTCGCGATAGACCGCCGGCAGCGCGTCGATGGCCTGGTCCAGTTCCCAGGCCAGCTCGACCTGCTCCAGTTCCCAGTGCGGCGTCTGTTCGTCCACGACCTCATGGGAGGGGCGCCCGGTATCGTCATCGTTCCCGTCCATCGAGACGTCGCCCGGCCGGCGGGCGCGGAGGGCATCGTGGCATTTGTTGACGGCAATCCGGTAGAGCCAGGTCGAGAACTTCGCGTCGTGCTGGAAACCGGCCAGCGCACGGTACGCCGCGACGAACGTCTCCTGGGCGACGTCCTCCGCGTCCGCGGCCGGCCCGAGCATCCGCGACGTGATGCTGAGCACGGACGAGGCGTAGCGCGACACCAGGACGCCGAACGCGTCACGGTCGCCGCGCTGTGAGGCACGGACCAGCGCTGCATCGTCCGCTTCCACATCGGTGCCCATCGCCACGTCAGAATCGACGGCTCGCGCCCACCATGAGTCCGTGATCGGGCGCGCCGTCCGACAGGCCGAACTCGCCCGACACCTGGACGCGCCAGCCGGCGGCGCCACCCCACAGCACCGATGCCAGCAGGTCGCGCGCGTTCGCGGCACCAGGCAGGACGGCGCGGGACTCCTCGAACAACAGGCTCAGGTTCACACGCCCCTTCGCGAAGTCCCGCGCGACGCCCGCGTCGTACCACCAGGAGTTCTGATAGGTCGCACCGGCCGGCGTGCCGATGACGGTGTATCCACCGTCCAGCATGACGATGACGTTCCGCGGCAGGGTGCGGCTGACCTCGATGCCGATGCCCTCGTCCGGACGGCCGGTGCCCAGACCGCGGCGGGCGCTGGCCGTGGGCGCCTTGACGTGCGCCCGGACCGCCACCGTCGGGATCCAGCCGCGCTCGTCCACGAGGTAGTAGCGGCCGCGCACGACGATGTCCCCGAGGCCGCAGGCGCTGATCGGCGCGCTCGTTGGGCTCGCGCGGTCCAGGCCGACGTCAGCACCTGACCTCGACACCGTGTCGGTCGATCCGGTCCGCCGCTCGTTGCGCACGGGCGATCCGTTGACGACGGTCACGCCACCATCGCCCTTGATGCACGTCCACGGAAAGATGAGCGTGAGGTCGCCGTCGGCGAACAGCCGACGGGCGGTCAGGGGGGTGTACACGACCGACGTCGGTGTGTCGGCCTCGTAGCGGCCGCTCGAGTAGCTCGACGCCGTGCCCACCTGCCATTGGCCCGTTTGCGCGCGGACCGGCGAAGGCAGGAG
>CAZFAT010000287.1:0-8193 GCA_964517075.1 uncultured Solibacteraceae bacterium | reverse complement strand
CGAGTCCAGGTCCCAGCCCAGCCCGCGGACGTTCCCCTCGGTGTCGGGCGTGGCGGGCGAGGTCATCCGGCCGACGGTGAGCGGCGACAGCACGCGTGCCCGTCCCACCGCGCCGCCGTTCAGCAGCATCCGGCAGAAGGTCGCCAGGTCGCTTGCGGTGCTGAAGAGCCCGGCGTGCCCGGCGACGCCGTTCATGCGCCGGGCCGTCGGATCGTGCACCACGCCGCGCAGGCTCGCGGGCTCCGTGGGGGCGACGCGGGGCACCAGCGCGAGAGGCGGCGAGAACATCGTGTCGTCCATCTCGAGCGGCTCGAAAATGCGCTCCTTCGTGACGACATCGAGCGGCTTCTTGGTGATGCGCGCGACGATCTCTCCCAGCAGGAAGTAGTTGATGTCGCTGTAGACAAAGCGGCGGCCGGGCGGCGCCAGCGGGATTTCCTCGGTGGCGAGCGTGATGGCGGTGTCATAGCCGGTCCAGGGATCTCCGAGATCGACGTCCGGGCGCAGCCCCGACATGTGCGTCATCAGATCGCGCACGGTGATCCGGCTCTTGCCGTACTTGCCGAACTCGGGGATGTAGGTCGCCGCCGCGTCGTTCAGCCGAACTCGTCCTTCCTCCACGAGCTGCATGACGGCCGTCGTCGTCGCCACGACCTTGGTCAACGACGCGACGTCGAAGATCGTGTCGACCGTCATCTCTTCGCGGGCGGGTGACGTCGCGCGATTCCCGTAGGCCTTCCGCCAGACGATGGTGTCGTCGCGGCCGACGATGAGCACCGCGCCCGGCATCTCCTGCTCGGCAATGGATTCGGCCACGACCTCGTCCAGACGCGCCAGGCGCGCGGCATCGAAGCCGGCGCTTGCTGGTGCCGACGGACTCTGCGCCGAGGGCTGTGCGGACGCGCCGATCAGCAGCGCCAGCAGCAGCACGGCGAATCTGTGAGGCATCGGCCGGAATTATACGCAGGAATCAGGTACCCTGTGCAGCCACGGTGACTGTCCTGGGCGTGGATGCGGGCGGCACGAAGACGGTCTGTCAGCTCGCGGACGACGAAGGCCGCGTGCTGGCGGACGTGCGCGGACCGAGCGCGCATCTGCCCTCGCTCGGCCCCTCCGGCGTGGAGGCGGTACTCGGTGAGTTGATCGGCCGGGCGCTGGTCGGACAGGCGGGACGTCCCGCGGCGATCTGCCTCGGCATGTCCGGCGTCGATCAGCCGCGCGAGGCGGAAGCCATTCGCCGCGTGCTGACGAGCCTCGGCCAGCACGCGCAGGCGCTGGTCGTCAATGACGCGCTGATTGCACTCGAGGCCGGCGCACCGGGACAGCCCGGTGTGGTCGTCATCGCCGGCACGGGATCGATTGCCTACGGCCGGGATGCGGAGTACCGCGCGGCGCGCACCGGCGGGTGGGGCTACGTGCTGGCCGACGAGGGCAGCGGGTTCTGGCTCGGCCGGCAGGCCCTGCGCGCCGTCGTGCGCGCCGAGGATCGCCGCGGCCGCCCGACCGCGCTGACGGGCCGTGTCCTCGCCCACTATGGCGTCGCTCGACCCAGGGACCTGGCGCGCGAGATCTACCACGGCGGCGTCAAGCCCTCAGCCATTGCGAAGCTGGCGGCCCACGTGGAGGCCGCGGCGGGAGAAGGCGACGCCGTGGCCCTTCACATCCTGGAGGTGGCCGCCGCGGAACTCGCGCTGATGGCCGAGTCGGTCGTCACGCGGCTGGCGCTGCCGAAGGGCCCGATCGTGCTGGCCGGTGGCATCTTCCGCGCCGCCCCGCGGCTGGCCGGGGCACTGACCGCCGAGCTCGCCACGCGCGTGCCGCGCGCAGAGGTCCGGCTGCTCCAGGTGGAACCCGCCTACGGCGCCGTTCGGCTCGCCCTCGCCCTCGCCGCCGGCGACGTCAGAGTGCCGGCGTATTCGGATTGAAAAGCGCTTGCTGACTTCCCACTTCTGGCTTCTCACTTCGAACTTGCGATCGCCCGTCCGACCCGGCCTTCCGCCGCGCGAAGTCGCCTGATCGCCGCCGGATACGAGACTCCCGCCGACTGCATCACGATCGCGGCCTTCACGTTCCCGCGGGCGCGCCGCACCAGCGCGCCGGCCTCACGCGCCGGGAGTCCCGTTGCCGCCGCGACGATGCGCCGGGCCCGATCCTTGAGCTTGGCGGACCCCGCTCGAACGTCCACCATCAGATTGCCGTAGGTCTTGCCCGCCAGCACCATCGCCGTCGTCGTCAGCATGTTGAGGACCATCTTCGTGGCCGTTCCCGCTTTGAGCCGGGTGGAACCCGCGATGACCTCCGGACCGACCACCGGGGCAATGACGAGATCCACCAGCCCGCGCGGCACGGCGCGCGGGGCGCACGTGACGATGAGGGTCGTGGCGTGGCGACGGCGCGCCGCGGAGAGCGCGCCGTGGACGAATGGCGTGACGCCGCTGGCCGAGACGCCGATGACGACATCACGCCCTGAAATCCCGAGATCGGCCACGCGCCGGCCGCCCGCGCCGCGGTCGTCCTCGGCGCCTTCCCGGGCGCGAAACACCGCGCCCCGCCCGCCCGCGAGCAGCGCCCGGACAACGGCCGGTCGCGTGCCAAATGTGGGCGGAATCTCCGCCGCCTCGAGCACGCCAAGACGTCCGCTCGTGCCCGCGCCGACGAACACCACGCGTCCGCCCGCGCCAACCGCGCGGGCGATCAGGTCCGCGCCACGAGCGATGCGCGCGTGCTCCCGAGCCACCGCCGCGACGACGCGTCGGTCTTCCTGGCCCATGCGCTTGACGATGGCCGCGCTCGAGAGGGTGTCGATCCGGCCGGTCGCGGGGTGAACGGCTTCAGTGGGGAGGCGGTGCCACTTGGACGGCATGGGACAGAGTACTGGCATCTGGCTATTGGTTATTGGTTATCTGCTATTGCGATTGGGTTATTGGGTATTGATTGGGTTATTGGGGTGTCGGCTATTCGAACTGGCGCCGATGCGGCGTGTCGCGACATGATGAAGCGCCCCGCCGGCGCGGTGCGCGGAATCCAGGAGCCTTCCATGACTTCACAGCAGATGGCCCGACACCTCATGGTTGTCCTTGTCATCAGTACCGGCGTCGCGGCCTGGGTCGTGTCCGCGTCCGCCAGGCAGGGTGGATCGGCCCCCGCGGCCGGCAGTCTGCTGGTCTACTTCGGGACCTACACGAGTGCGAAGAGTCAGGGCGTGTATGTGTCGCGGCTGGACCTCGCGACGGGTGCGCTCAGTGAACCCACGCTCGCGGCGGGCATTGTCAGCCCGAGCTTTCTCGCCGTGCATCCGAATCGCAGCTTCCTGTACGCGGTCAACGAAGTCTCCAACTTCAACGGCGGTGTGACAGGCGCCGTCAGCGCCTTTCGGATCGACCGGACCAGTGGGCGGCTGACACTGCTGAACCAGCAGTCCTCCGGCGGCGCTGGGCCGGCGCATCTGACGGTCGACGGCGACGGCCGGAACGTGCTCGTCGCGAATTACGGCGGCGGAAGCGTCGCCGTGCTGCCGGTGGGATCCGATGGGCGGCTGGGCTCCGCGTCGGCGTTCGTCCAGCACACCGGATCGAGCGTGAACGCGCAGCGCCAGCAGGGGCCGCATGCGCACTCCGTCAATGTCGACCGTGGCAACCGGTTTGCGTACGTCGCGGACCTCGGCCTGGACAAGGTGCTCATCTATCGGTTCGATCCCGCGAAAGGATCGATGGTGCCGAACGACCCGCCGGCCGCGACCGTCGAGCCCGGCTCGGGCCCGCGCCACTTCGCGTTCCATCCGACCGGCCGGTTTGCCTATGTCATCAACGAAATGACGTGCACCGTGACGGCATTTGCCTGTGACGCCGGCGCCGGTCGGCTCGAGACGCTGCAGACGGTCTCGACGCTGCCCGACGGCGTCACCGTGGCCAAGGGCATGAGCACGGCGGAAGTCCAGGTGCATCCCTCCGGACGCTTCGTGTACGGATCCAACCGCGGGCACGACAGCATCACCGTGTTCGCCATCGACGAGGCGACGGGCCGGCTGACGTTCGTGCAGAACGAGCCCACGCAAGGCAGCACGCCACGCAACTTCGGCATCGATCCCACCGGCCGGTACCTGCTCGCCGCCAACCAGCGGACCGACTCGGTCGTCGTGTTCCGCATCGACGAGGCGACAGGCCGACTGACACCCACGGGCGCCCGAATCACGGTCGGCAGTCCGGTGTGCGTGAAGTTCGTGGCACCGTAAGGTGACGACGGAGCGACCGAAGCAATGACAGCCAAGCGTCTGCGTGTCGGCATCGTCGGTATGACGAGCGACCATGTGTGGTTTCTGGGCGACGAGCTGGCGGCTTTGCCGGAAGTGGAGATCGTGTGCGGCGCCGAACCGTATCCGGAACTGCGGGACCGGGCGACGAAACAGTGGGGGTTCGTGTCCGCGTACGAGGACTATGTCGAGATGCTCGAGCGCGAGTCGCTCGACGCCATCCTGGTGTGCGGCGACAACGCGGGCAAGCCGGCCATTGTCGAAGCGGCGGCCGCCCGTGGCGTGCACGTCTATCAGGACAAGCCGATGGGGGCCACGCTGGCCGATGCCGAGCGAATCCTGCGCGCGGTCGAGGCCTCCGGTATCACGCTGATGGTGGCGTACCACACCGCCTTTGACCCGCAGTACGCGCCGGTGAAAGCGCTGCTGGCCGGCGGCGCTATCGGCACGCCGTTCCTGGCGCGGGGCGTGAGCGGCCATGGCGGGCCGCTCGAGTACGGCTGCTCGACGTACTTCTGCGAGTGGCTGTTCGACCGGACGCGCAACGGCGGCGGCACCTTCGTGGACGAAGCGTGCTATCTCGTCGATACCTTCCTCGACTACCTCGGGCCGATCGCCGAGGTTAGCGCGTTCACCACGCAGATCGGGCATCGCGACTATCTGCCGGCAGGCGTGGAGGACAGCGCCGTCGCCATCCTGCGCTTCCGGAGTGGCGCCCTCGGCATCATCGACTCCAAGTGGGGACAGGTCGGGCCGTCACCCGTCCGCATGTCGTACCACGGCACGCGGGGAACCCTCACCCAAAGCGTACGCGGCACCGAGCTGTTCAGCACGGCCGCACCCACGCCGCCGGCCGGCTGGGACACCATCGACATCGCCGCGATTGGCCACTTCTACGGTCAGGCGCCCGGACTCCAGGGCTGGCGTCTGCCGCCGCAGCCGACGTCGGGCGACTCGCGCGGCGCTGTCGAGCCGCGCTACTTCGTGGACGCCGTACTGGGCAGGCATCAGATCGTCGGCCCGACCAGCCCCCGCGTGGCGCGCGATACGCAGGAGGTCATCGAAGCCGTGTATCGGTCGGCCGAGACAGGGCGCGCGATCTCGCTCCCACTGGCGCCGTAACCCCCGAAAACCCGTGACGGCCTCATCGCAGTGCTACGATATTTTGCGAGAGGGTGTCCGGCTGAAGTCCACAGCGCACGGCCGATGGCCATCCGAGCCAACGAGGACATGAGATGAGTGACCTGTCACGACGCGAGTTTCTCGAACGCGCCGGTGCGGGCGCCGCGGCGCTGGTCGCGCTGCCGCAGACGACGCCGGCCGCGCGCAAGCCGATGCCGATTGGGGTGCAGCTGTATTCGGTGCGCGCGCTAGCGGCCAAGGATCTCGCCGGCAGCCTGGCGGCCATCAAGAAGATCGGCTTCGACGGCGTCGAGTTCTCGGGCTTCTACGGGCACGACGCGAAGACACTGCGCGGCCTGCTCAACGACCACGGTCTGCGCTGCGCCGGCGCGCACGTCGCGCAGGAAACGCTCATGGGCGACGAGCGCCAGAAGACGATCGAGTTCGTTCAGACACTCGGCACCAGCTTCCTCGTGTGCCCGTTCTGGCCGAAGGAGAACATGGGCTCGATCGAAGGCTACGAGCGGACGGCCGGCATTTTCAGCGAGGTGGCGGCGAAGCTCAAGCCGCACCAGATGCACCTCGGCTATCACACGCGGGGCAAGGACTTCGCGCCCATGAACGGTACGACGCTGTGGGATTCGCTGTTCGGCAAGGCCCCCGACCTGTTCATGCAGATCGACGTGCCGACGACCTACCGGTCGGGCGGCGACCCCATCGCCGTCATGAAAAAGTATCCGGGCCGCACCCTGACGATCCACATGCACGAGTGGGGCGAGACGCGCGGCACGCTGATTGGCGACGGCAAGGTCGACTGGCCGGGCCTGTTCGCCGCGTGCGAAGCCGTCGGCGGGACGCAGTGGTACATCGTCGAGGAAGAGAGCGGCCAGCACCCCGAGTACACGGGGATCGCCCAGAACTTCGAGCGGCTCAAGAAGCTGCTGGGATAGAAACGACGTCGGGCGTAGTTGCACCCCAAGGAAACTACGTCCGACGTAATTGCGTCTCAGACGCCGGCGAGGATCTGATCCAGTCGCTTGCTGCGTTCGTCAAATGACAGGCTGCCGCTTTCTTCGATCGTCATCCAGCCGTTGTAGTTGACTGTTTCAAGCGCCTGCCGGATGACCGGCCAGCGTGCGCTGCCTTCGCGGATGTTGACGCTGCGACCCATCCCGTTCGGATCCGCGGGGTTGAGCAGGTAATCCTTCACGTGAATCTTGGCGAGCATGTCGCCGAGCGTCAGGATCCAGCGCTCGGGCGCCGCGTAGCGCAGGTGGTTGCCGATGTCGTAGTACGCCTTGATCCAGGGACTGCGGAACGACCGGACGAAGTGATTGAACACCGCAGGCTGGACCCACAACTGGTTGGACACGTTCTCCAGGGCCACGACGACCTTCGTCTTCTCGGCCAGCGGGATCAGCTTGCTGACCCACTCGCGCGACGCGTCCGTCGCATGGTTGTGCGCCCGGATGTAGTCCGCGTACCGGGCGTTGTCGGCGTAGACGACGCGCGTGAGGTGACCGGTCTTCTCGTTGAACTCGATCTGGAATTCCCACGGACGGGGCATCGCGACGGGAGTGCCCTTGCCCTGGCGGGCGCCAATCCAGCAGGGGACCAGCAGGATGGCATCGGCGCCGAAGGCTTCCGCCGTGCGCAGCGCGCCCTGAGTGACCTCGAAGGTGGCCTGGGCCTCGGTCGCGTCGTTGAACTGCGCCCAGCCACGCGTGACCGAGTGGATGCGCATGCCGATCTTGTCGGCAAACGTCCGAACCTTCGCGGCCTCGTCGGGCGGGATGACGCGACCCTCGACGCCGTGAAACCCGGCGGCTTTCATCTGCTCGAGGTCCTGCTCGGTCGGTCGCGCGATCAGCGCCTTCTGCAGCTTCGTCTTGAACGTCAAGGGCTCAGCCGGCGCCGCCGGCGTGGCCTGCGCCGCGCCTCCTTGTCGGCCGCCGCTTCCGCGCGTTTGCGCGGCGAGGGGCGCCGCGAGGGCCGCACCAGCCGTCAGGGCCGCGGAGGCCGTCAGAAACTCGCGCCGATTCACTGCTGTCGTCATCACATCCTCCAGGCGCTGGTCATGGTCGCAGACACGGCCAGACGCTCGCGACGGCTGGTCCGTTGCGGAAGGACACTTCCCGATGACCACTGCTCGATGATTATGGTGCGCCGTGGGAACGTGTCAAGGCGGGCCGGGCGCCGCGGTCATGGCCGGTTGCCCCGCGCGCGCAGGACGTGCTCAAGCCCGGCCACGACCGCCTGTCCCTGTTCGGTGGCCGCAAGGTTGTGCTGCTCCGCTCGATCGGAGGGCCACCGGTAGAGTTCAGGTCCGAGCACGTCGTGACTGATGTAGTGCCACTCGGGCGTCACGATCGACTTCATGGACCCGAGGGCCGTCGGCACTCGTTCCTCCGCGCGGAATGAACTCATCTGGTGCAGTTCCTGAATCGGAAACGGCCAGGAGTCCTGCTCACCGGGAGCCCTCCAGGCCGCGGTCAACGACGGGCGGGGGAAGGGACCGTCCCCCGCTCCGGCCAGATCGAGCAGCGTGGCCGGCAGCCACGCGTTCGTGACCGGACGCTGAAACCTCGCTCCGGCAGGCACGGTCCCGCGCCAGTGAATGATGAGCGGCACCCGAATGGCCTCGAGGTACAGGTTTGCCCGATGGGCGAGGAACCCGTGTTCGCCAAAGGACTCGCCGTGGTCCGAGGTGATGACCACGATAGTGTTTTCGTCGAGACGGCGACGCGCGAGTTCAGACAGCAGCACGCTCAGTTGATGGTCGATGAAGGCGATGGCGCCGTCATAGGCATCCGACTCGTCCT
>CAZFAT010000286.1:0-8888 GCA_964517075.1 uncultured Solibacteraceae bacterium | reverse complement strand
GCGTTCTCGAGATGCGGCAGCGTCGCTTCCCCGGCCGCGGCGCGTGTCTGCCGGTCGGCCCACTGCCGCCCGACCAGGTCGTTCCTCGCATTGACGAACGCGGCAAACCGCTCGGTCAGCACCATACTCGGCCCGTGGATGTCGAACTTGGCGCGCACGGGCACCGTGGGCTCGGCGCCGGGCGCGACGAGCAGCAGCGTGCCCCCATGACCATGCTCGCGGATCCCGCTGACGATGGAGAGGATGGTGTTCAGCAGCGCCGTCCAGGCGAAATCAGCCGTCTCGCGCGCCGGCTCCTCGACCGACCCGCGCATGCGGGAATCGAGCGCCGCCGTGCCTTGCGCGAGGATGTCGCTGATCGGCAGGAATTCCAGTTCCGAGAACGCCAGTTGATCGTGCAGGCTGCCCGACTTCATGAGCGCGAGCTTGATGCCGCCCCGGTAGGCGTGCAGCTCCCCGGCGTCACGCACATCGATGACCAGCGCGTACGGGGCCGGCCGGTGGTAGAACGCCCGTCCGCTGCGCGCCCGCGCGAGATTCGACCCGACGTTCAGCAGGCCGGCGATCTCGCACGCCGGCGCCGGCACGTCAGTCGTCGGACAGCGGACGAGAATCGCGGCATTCCCCGGGCTGACGGCCGGCGCGAGCGCGCGGAGGGCCGCCACGGTCAGCGGCCGCGGGGTGTCGAACAGCACGACCGGAACGGTCTCGGTGGTGCCTTCGCGGGGCACCTCCGTGCCAGGCGCGCAGCAGAGCACGAACCGGAGATCGCGCGCTTCCTCGCGCACGAAGCTGGCGAAGAACGCGGTATCGAGGATGTGCCGCAGATGGGTCGCCGGCGGCAGCGGCGGCGCGGGCCGATCGTGACGGGCCACGAACGTCTGCCATCGCGCCGCGATCTGATCGGCAAGGTCGCCGGGAAACGCGTACGGCATCCGCCGCTACGATAGCAGGACGCCCGGTCAGGGGGTCAGCAGTTTGAAGGCGTGCGTCCAGCGCTGCTCGCGGAAGCCGGGAATGCACCAGAGCTGACACAGCGGCTCGATGGCCCGTGCCGCTTTCGCGGTGCCCATGTCGGCCGGTTCCCAGCCGAACTGGACGAGCAGGCTGCGGACGACCGCCTTCGCTTCCGCGTCGTTGCCGCAGAAGAACATCGTCGGTGGACCGCCCGGCAGCTTTGGGTTCACCATCAAGGCATTGCCGACGATGTTGAAGGCCTTCACGAACCGGGCGACCGGAAACCTGGCTTGCAGGCGTTCCATGAGCGAGTCGTTGGGACCGGTGAAGAACCGGATGACACCGTCCTCCGGCGGCTCGTCGGCAATCGGATTGGTGACGTCGATCACGACCTTGCCGCGCAGGTTCTCCGCGCCGGCCGCCTCGAGCACCGCTTCGGCCACCCGACCCTGAACCGCCAGGATCAGATGCTCGCCCCAGGCCGCAACCTCCGCGAAGGTCCCGGAGGGCACGCCGCTCGTGCGCGAGAACTCGGCGAGCTTCGCGGGCGATCGGCTGCCAATCCGTGCCTCGTGACCATGCGCGACCAGGCCGCGCGCCAGCGTCTGTCCGACGACGGCCGATCCCAGGACTCCAAATCGGGACATGAGGTGCCTCCGTTTCCGGTGAACTTCAGCGCAGGGGGCCCGGCGCCGGCTGACGTTGCCGATCGGCCCAGAACGCCCACGCTACGAAGAGCCACATCAACTGCGCCGCCCAGACCACCGCGGCGGCGTTTGGTGGCGGCGGCCCCACGATGTTGGCCACCGTAATCGCAACCAGGACCCCTATCAGGCTCCAGAAGGCCAGCGAGCCCCGGCGATGGCGTGGGCGCGTCGTCCGAAGATACAAGGCGAGGCCGACCACGAGCATGAGGCTCTCGACCACCACGGTGGCCGCCACATGATTCCAGAGACCCAGTCCCACGCGGGCCGATCCCGTGATCGTCAGGGGCATGTCGGGCCGATGCGTGAGCGCGTCCAGCGCCCAATGGCTGAGCACGACGAGGGCGACGACCACCGCATCCCGTAGGGACGCCCGACGGATGACGGCGTACAGCAGAGCCGTCAACCCGCCCCATCCGAGCAGGGCGACGAGACTGTGCGAGTAGGGATAGAACACGAAGCGCAACGGGGTGAAGGCGGTGTGTCCCGGTTCCACCTCGACCTGTTCGATCCCCATCAGCACGAGCGTCGGCCAGATGAGATCCGCGAGCTGACACGCCATGAACAGCAGGCCCAGCGATACGGCGGGCGCGGCGCGCTTGGCGGCCAGACCGACGCCGAAGTGACCGATGAACATGCGCTAGCTCACGCCGGTGCCAACTGGCGGCGGGTGCCGCAGCGTGCCGCGGACATCCAGGGCTCGTCCGAGTGCATCGGCGTCGGTTCTGTGGTCGAGCGACCGCCTCAGCGTATCGCGTTCGGGGCCCGCGTTCACGCCTCGGCGCGGGGCTGCCGCGCGAGCCAGTCGTTGACCTCGGCGAGGGCGCGCGCCACGGCGTCGGGATGGGTGGACTGCGGCGTCCTCCGCGCCGACACCGCGGCCTCGGGCGTGATGGCTTTGACCACGCCCTCGTCGAACAGCTCGTGGTAGCGCCGCCAGTCGTCGAGCGTCAGCGACGAGAAGTCGTGGCCGGCGGCCACGAGATCGCGCACGATCCGGCCCGTGACCTCGTGCGCCAGCCGGAACGGCAGTCCTCGACCCACCAGGTAGTCCGCCACTTCCGTCGCCAGGAGCAACCCGGAGGCGGCCTGATGCGCCGCGGCGGGTCGCAGCGTCAGCGTGCGGACGACGGCGGCCATCGTCTGGAGGCAGCCGATGAGGCTGTCCTCGGCCTCGAACGCGATGGCTTTGTCCTCCTGGAGATCCTTGTTGTATCCCAGCGGCAGCCCCTTGAGCGTCGTGAGCCAGCCGGTCAGCGCGCCGACGGCGCGGCCGGACCTGCCCCGCACCAGTTCGAGCGGATCCGGGTTCTTCTTCTGCGGCATCAGGCTCGAGCCCGTGGCCACGGCGTCGGACATCTCGAAGAAGCCGAACTCCTCGCCCGAGAAAAGAATCAGGTCCTCCGCCAGCCGGCTGAGGTGCACCATCGTCATCGCGCCGGCGTAAAGGAACGTCGCGACGAAGTCGCGATCGCCCGAGACGTCGATGCTGTTGGCCGCCGCGCGAGAGAAGCCCAGCCGCGACGTCAACCACGGCACGTCGATGGGATAGGCGGTACCGGCAATCGCGCCCGACCCGAGCGGCATGACGTCGATCTCGCCGAGGGCAGCCTCCAGGCGATCGATGTCGCGGCGGAGGGCGGTCGCGTGCGACAGCCACATGTGGGCCACCAGAACGGGCTGCGCGCGGCGGAGATGCGTATACGACGGCATCACGCTCTGGCCGCTCGCGCCGGCCTGTCCCGCGAGCGCGGCGATCAGATTCGCGATGTGGCGCTGGACGGCGGGGACCCGGGCCTTCAGATACAGCCGGAAATCGAGCGAGACCTGCTCGTTCCGCGATCGGCCCGTGTGGAGCCGCCGGCCGGCATCGCCAACGCGTTCGACGAGCTCCCGTTCGACGAACGAGTGCACGTCCTCGTCGGCGGCGTCCCGAATGAGCGCGGGGTTCTCGCGGACGGCGCGGCGAATCTCTTCAAGGCCGCCGATGATGGCCTCCACATCCGCGGCCGACAGGACCCCGGCCCGGCCGAGCGCCTCGGCCCAGGCCACGCTGCCGGTCAGATCGGCCTCCACCAGCCGGCGATCGACGGACAGCGATCGGCCGTGCTCGAAGACGCTCGCATCGGGTTCCGCCGTGAAGCGGCCTGACCAGAGGGTGGACATCGGTGCGACAGCTCAGGCCTGCGCCGGCACGGACGCGATGCGTTCGCTCGCCGTGGGCCGGCTGATGGATTCGTCAGCCGCGGAAGCGTCGCCAGCCGCCTCGGGCACGTCGACGCTGACGACACGACAGGCGCCCGTGCGCACCTGAAGACGCACCGTGCCGCTCAGGTGATTGCGCGTCGTCGCCAGGAGTGCGTCGAGCGCCTCGCGCTCCGGCGTGAACCACCGGCCTTTGACGATGAAGTCGGCGTACTCGGCCGCGACGTCCGGCGCGATCCGCAGCACGCTGGTGGGTGCCGTCGCCTCCCGCAGTTCCCGGCAGGCGGCGCGCAACACCGCGGCCGCGGGCGCCTCGATCGCGAGCCGCTCCGGGCCGGGGGACATCGTCAGCATCTCGACCCGGCCGACGCCGTGCGCCCCGGCAATCGTGGCAAGGCTGCCGATCAAATCGACGAGCGGCATCTCGACGTCGTTGATGGCGACCGGCACACCGCGCTCGAAGCGGAGCACCACCAGCGCCGCCATCGACGGCGCAGGAGCAGTCCGGATCAGGTGCGTGGACAGAAGCGAGGTGTCGGCGTCGGCCAGCGACGCCCGGGCCGTCCGGCCCCACAGGTTCGACGACACGGTCACGGGCCGCTCGACGGGTTCGAGGACGGGAATGTCGCTGTCGCGCGCGAACGCAATCTGCGCCGGCCGCGTCAGCTTCCAGTCGCACGCTGGCGCCAGAACGCGAAGCCGGGGATTGAGCGAACGGACGAGGCGCGTGAGCGTCCCGCCGGCGCCGGCATCGGCCGCGCCGTGCGCGACGGCGGCGGCCTGCTCCAGCGCCGCGGTCGCCACCACGTGCCTGGCGACGAGCAGCCGCGCGAGCGGTACCGCGAACGCCTCGCTTTCCTCGTCGAGGGCGCCGGCGGCGAGCGCCGGCAGGATGATGTGGCGGGCGAACTCGTCACGGGCATCAATCACATGCGCGCGGATGGCGCCCGCCGCCAGCGCGCGTTCCCGCACGTCGTCCAGCGCCCCGCCCTGCCCGACATCCACGGTCACCGTGACAACCTCGGCGCCATAGCGCTCCGCCAGCCAGGGAATCGCCACCGAGGTCACGAGGTCGCCCGAACAGGCGAGCACGATGCGATCGATCGGTCGACTCCGCTTCAATGCGCCAGTCCCTTCACCATGTCGGCCAGCCGCGCCTCGACGGCGGCGGCCGCCTGACTGCCACGGCAGACCAGGAGAATCGTGTCGTCGCCCGCCACGGTGCCGGCGACTTCCAGCAACTGGGCCCGATCGATCCACTCGGCCAGGCCCTGGGCCTGCCCGCGATCGGTGCGGACGACGATCAGGGGGTCGACCCGTTCGAGTCCACGGACAAGGCCGGCGACCGCGCGACGCAGGTGCTCGCCGACCGCGGCGCTGCCGCGATCGGATCCGACGCGCGCATAGGCGCCATCTCCGGCGCGCTTGACCAGCCCCAACTCCTTGAGATCACGAGAGATCGTGGCCTGGGTGGCGTCGATGCCGCGGATCTGGAGCCGCTGGCGGAGCACCTCCTGCGACGCGATCGGCTCGTGGTCGATCACGTCGAGAATCTGGGATTGCCGCCAAGACTTCATATCTATTCAGTCCGTCGAGGATTATACATCAGGACGCCATCACAATTTGCGTTGATTACCAGGAAATAGCTTGACGGCTGGATCGTGGGCCTGTATATGTATTTCTTCTGATGAATAGCTATTCGTCACCAGTACGGGTGGCCCTGGTCGGGGCGACCGGATACGCCGGGCAGGAGCTGGTGGCCCTCCTGGCGCGGCATCCCCAGGCTCGCCTCGAGGCCGCCATGTCCTCGTCAGCGGATTCCGCCGCGCGGCCGCTGCCGAGGCTCACCCGGATCTGGGAGGGGCACGTCGAGCCGCTCAACAAGGATCGACTGAAGAGCGCCGCCGACCTGGTGTTTCTGGCGGTTCCCGAACAGGCCGCCGCCGAGCTGGCGCCGCCGCTCCTCGATGCCGGACGTCGCGTCATCGACCTGTCCGGCGCGTTTCGCATTCGCGACGAGGCGGCGCGCGCGCGCTGGTATCCGGCGACCGGGACGCTGCCGTCGGGCGCGGCGTACGGCCTCACGGAGTTCTACAAGGACGACGTGCGCACGGCACAGCTCGTGGCGAATCCCGGCTGCTATCCGACGGCCGCGCTCCTCGCCCTGATGCCTCTCGGGCATGCCGGCCTCCTCGACGAACGCGCCGGCATCATTGTCGACGCCAAGTCGGGCGTCTCGGGCGCCGGCCGGGCGCCGAGCGACCGGACGCACTTCTCCGAGAATCACGGCTCCGTGGCGGCGTATGGGGTGTTCGGCCACCGCCACGTGGCGGAAATGGAACAGGAGCTTGGCGCGACCGTGACGTTCGTGCCGCACCTCGTGCCGCTCGATCGCGGGATCCTCGAGACGATCTACGTCAAGGTCCAGCCGGGCACGACGGCCGAACGGATCTCGGACGCGTTCGAACGGGCCTATCGCCACGAGCCGTTCATCCGGCTCACGGGTGACGCGCTGCCCGAGATCAAGCACGTGGCGTGGACGAACTTCTGCGACGTCGGCTGGCGCTTCGACGCCGCGTCGGGTCGACTGGTCATCGTCGCCTGCCTCGACAACCTCGTGAAGGGCGCGGCGGGTCAGGCCGTGCAGAACTTCAACGTGGCGTGCGGGTTCGACGAGCGAGCCGCGCTGCTGTGAGCCGGCCCCTGCTGCTCAAGCTGGGCGGCGAGCTGGTCGAGACGCCGGCGGGTCGGTCGAAGATCGCGGCGTTCGCGGCCGCGACCCTCGCCACTCGTCCGCTCGTGATCGTGCACGGCGGCGGGCGGGCGATCGACGCGGAGCTGGATCGGCGCGGCGTGTCGCCGAAGAAGATTGACGGCCTGCGCGTCACCGACGCCGCGACGCTCGACGTCGTCGTGGCCGTGCTGGCCGGGTCGGCCAACACCGAACTGGTCGCCGCTCTCGTCGCGGCGGGCGTTCGGGCCGTGGGCCTGACCGGGGTGGACGCCGGCCTCGGCCAGGCCGCCCGCGCGCGCGCGAGTCGATCGGCCGGCGCCGGGGCGGCCGACCTCGGCTTCGTGGGTGATCCCTCGGACGCCGACGCGTCGCTCGTGACGCTGCTCGTCGCGCACGGCTACGTCCCGGTCGTGGCGAGCATCGGCGTCGAGCGCTCGGCCAACGGCGGGCCGCCCGGGCCCGGGCTGTTGAACGTCAACGCCGACGTCATGGCCTGCCGGCTGGCTGCGGCGCTTGGCGACTGCGATCTGGCGATCGCCGGCGCGACGGCGGGTGTGCTCGATGGGGAGGGCCGGTCGATTGCCGTGCTCGATGCCGGCGCCATCGACTCGCTGATCGCGGCCGGAACGGCGACCGCCGGCATGGTCGCGAAGCTGGACGCCGCACGCGCGGCCCTCGCCGCCGGCGTGGCGAGCGTGCGCATCATCGACGGCCGCTCACTCGACGCGACGCATGGAGTGGACGCGGCGCCGGGCACTCGACTCGTCGCCAGGGAAGGTGACACGACATGACGACTTCGACCGCTGACGTGCAGGCCCTCGACGCGCAATACGTGCTCCAGACCTACCGGCGCCAGCCGGTCATCTTCGACCGCGGCGAGGGCGTCCGCCTGTTCGATCCCGACGGACGGTCTTATCTGGACTTCGTCTCCGGCATTGGCGTCGCCTCGCTCGGGCACGCGCACCCCGCACTGACCCGCGCGATCTCGGCGCAGGCGGGCACGCTGATCCATACGTCGAACTTGTACTTTCATCCGCTGCAGAGTGAGCTCGCCGCGCGCCTCACCGCGCTGACCGGCCTCGATCGCGCGTTCTTCTGCAACAGCGGCACCGAGGCCATGGAAGCGTGCCTCAAGTTCGCGCGCCGCTACTGGCACACCCACGGCGAGAAGGGGCGCACGAAGTTCGTCGCCTTCACGCACGCCTTCCACGGTCGGACCATGGGCTCGCTGTCCGTCACGTGGGACGAGCACTACCGGGCGCCGTTTGCCCCGCTCGTTCCCGGCGTCACGTTTGCCGACGTCGCGGCGCCCGAGGCGCTGGCCGCGCTCGTGAGTGACGAGACCGCGGCGATCGTCGTCGAGCCGATTCAGGGGGAAGGCGGCGTGCGGCCGGTGCCCGCGGCGATGGTCGAGGCGATTACCGTCGCCTGCCGGCGAACGGGGACGCTCCTCATCGCGGACGAAGTCCAGTCCGGCTCGTTTCGGACCGGTCCGTTCCTCCGGAGCCGGACTGTCGGGCTCGCGCCCGATCTGGTCTCGCTCGGCAAGGCGCTGGGCGCCGGCGTCCCCGTCGGCGCCGCGGTCCTCTCCGACAAGGTCGCGCAGGCCATCGCGCCCGGCGATCACGGCACGACCTACGGCGGAAACCTGCTCGCCTGCCGCGCAGCCCTCACCTTCCTCGACGTCGTCGAGGCCGGACTGATCGCGACGATTCCACGCGTGTCCGAGCACCTGTTTACTAGGCTGCAGGCCCTGGCCGCCAGCCACGCCATCATCAAGGAGGTGCGCGGCGCCGGGCTGTTGGTCGGGATCGAGCTCGCGGGCGATGCCGCACCGGTGATGCAGGCCGCGCTCTCGCGCGGCCTGCTGGTGAACCGCACGGCCGGCTCGGTCGTACGGTTGCTGCCGCCTTACATCGCCACCGAACGCGACGTGGACGAGGCCATGGACATCCTCGCGGCCGCGCTCGCCGCGGCGTGACGTGGCCAGCCGGGAGGAACGACGAGTGGCTGATCTGGTGATTCGTACCGCGACGTCGGCCGATGCGCCGGCGCTCGATGGGCTGATCGGCGCGCATCAGCGCGAAGGGCATCTGCTGCCGCGCGAGCTCTCGGAGCTGCGGCGGCGAGCGCCGCGGTTCGTCGTGGCGGAGGCGGACGGCCGTCTCGTGGCCTGCGCCGAGCTGGCCCCGCTTTCGTCCAGGGTGGCCGAGATCCGGTCGCTGGTCGTGGCGGGCGATGTCCGGCGCGTGGGCCTGGGCGCACGCATCGTCGGCGAGCTGCGCGCG
>CAZFAT010000285.1:0-2697 GCA_964517075.1 uncultured Solibacteraceae bacterium | reverse complement strand
GCCGGTCTGTCGGGTTCGCCGCAGATGCTCAGCTCAAGCGCGTGGACATCGAGAGTGGTGTTGTACGGGTGCTGGCGTCCGGCGGCGCGTTGGGCGGCGCGTGGAACCGCGACGGGACGATTCTCTTCGATCGGGCCCCTGGGCCCGGGCTGTTCCGTGTTTCCGACGAAGGCGGCGAACCGCGCGAAGTGATGCGAGGCACGCCAGAAGCGAACGACCAATGGTCGCCGCAGTTTCTTCCGGACCATCGCCACTATTTGTTCTACGCAACGGGCACGGCACCAGGTATCTATGGTGGCGACCTCCACACGTCTGAGTCGCCACGGTGGATCGTTGATGCGCAATCTGCGGCGTACGCATCCTCGGGCCACCTCTTGTTCGTTCGCGAAGGCACGCTCTTCGCGCAAGCCTTTGATCCCGTACGCCTCGTACTCGCCGGCAGCTCTGTCGTGATTGCGGAGCACATCGTCGCAGGCGGCGGGACCGGTGCGACCGCAGCGCTGTCCGCGTCTGCCGCGGGTCCATTCGCCTATCGAACCGGACCGTCTACCGCACAGAGCCACTTCGTATGGTTCGACCGGTCCGGAACCGCGCAGGAAACCATCCCAGGATCCGACGGCTTTGAGGCATTCCATAGCTCGCTGTCACGGGATGGCAGTCGCCTGGCCCTTTCACGCATCGATGGAACCGCTGATCTCTGGGTGTTGGATGTGAAACGCGGCGTCCCGACCAGGCTCACGTTCGACCCGGCGTTCGATTTGACGCCAGAGTGGTCTCCCGACGGTCGTCGAATCGCGTTCACCTCGAACAGGAGAGGGCCGTCCGAGTTCGCGCTCTACATGAAGTTCGCCGATGGCACTGGCGAAGACGAGCTCCTTGTCGCGGAGGGGCTCGGGACGACTTCTCCCAACGACTGGTCGCCCGATGGGCGCTTCATCCTGTACGCGATCGGCCATGGCGACGGCACCAGGGACATCCTGGCGCTGCCGTTGGAGGGCGACCGAACGCCAGTGCCTGTCGCTGCGACATCGTTCAACGAGACGAACGCGCAGTTCTCTCCTGACGGGCGATGGATCGCGTTCCAGTCCGACGAATCGGGCCAGCCTGAGATTTACGTCCAGCCGTTCCTGCGGCCGGGCCAGAGGGTGCCCATCTCCTCGGCGGGAGGCGTTCAAGCGCGATGGCGAGGCGACGGGGAGGAACTCTTCTACCTCGCGCCCGACCAACGGCTGATGGCGGTGCGGATTCAGCTCGATGCGAAACTCCCTAACGGGGTGGATGTGGGAACGCCCGAGGCACTGTTCACGACCTTTCTCGCGGGCACCCCGCAGAATCCCAGTGGAAGACATTACATGGTGTCGCGCGACGGGCAGCGATTCCTCATGGATACACTCAAAGAAGTCACCGTCCCCATCACGATCGTCTTGAACTGGAAGCCGAAGTCGTAGACCGGCGTCTCATGCCGCCGCCGCTTGAAATGCGATCAGGCTGCGTTCCCGCCGCAACCTCCCACCAGATGAGTAATGATCAGTCGCGCAGGGCGGATCGAAGCATCCGCCCTGGTGGTGGTTCGCGTCACGCGGCGTCGGGTTCGATGCCCGAACGGTCGTTCACGGCAATCCGGAGCTTCTGCTTGCATCCGAGGTAGCGCTCTGTCGTCTGAATCGAGACGTGGCCGAGCAGGAACTGGATCTGATCCAGCTCGCCGCCAGCGAGGTGGCACAGACGGGCACACGTGCGCCGCAAATCGTGTGGGGCAAGCCTTTCGATGCCCGCGCGAGCCGCGGCGGCGCGGACGACATCCCACAGCACTTTGGGCGACATGCCGTCTCCCCAGACGCGCCCAGCCTTGTTGATCGCGCGGAACAACGGGCCGTCCGTGATCTCGGCTGCCGCCGTCCACTCGTCCACGGCGGCCTTCACCCACGTCGGAATCGGCACGGTGCGCACATGGCCAGCCTTGCCGACGAGATCGGCAATGACCCAGTGCTCCTCCCGTTGCTGGATCGACTCGAGGCGCAAGGCCAACAGCTCGGCTCGGCGCAGGCCGCATCCAATCAACATTGCGACCATCGCGTGATCCCGCAGCTCGCGCATTGTCGCCGGCGTGGTGCATTCGAGAAGCCGCCGACCCTGCTCTGGCGTCAGCCAGTTCCCGAGCCGCACACCGATCCGCCGCACCCCCTTCACCCGGCGAATACCGGCCGCCAGCTCCGGGCTCAGGAGACCGGCGTCGGCGGCCTCGTACGCGATTCGGCGAACAGCGGCCAACCGAAGATTGATAGTGGCCGGCGCGTATCCGCGTTGTTCGAGATGGATCCGGTAACCGAGCACAACCGTGCGATTGAACGCGAGCCTGGGCTCCGAACAGTACCACGCCACGAACTCGCGAATCGCGTGCTCGTAGGTCCGTTGGCCGCTGGGCGACGTCAGGCTGTTCAGCACCGCCGCTTTGGCATGTTCGAGGTCGGGAAGCGCCAGAACCAGCTTCGGCACCTTCTTCTTGCGAGACTTCGACTTGGGCATGGGCGACGGCCTCCTTTACCGTCGCCACACCTTCATCGAACGAGGTCCTGCGCGCTGTTCTGGACTGCCCGACTGCCGGCTTGCCGATACGCCTCCTGACGCCATACAGTGATGACATGACTCCGCTGCGTGCACGTGTCCAGAACGGGCGGTTGCGCCTCGACCAACCAA
>CAZFAT010000284.1:0-14760 GCA_964517075.1 uncultured Solibacteraceae bacterium | reverse complement strand
CGTCTCGTGGCTGGCGGTCCAGACGAGTTCGCCCAGCTCGCGCGCCGTGAACGGATGGTCGTCGAGAAACAGCACCTGGTCCATATGGTACGACTCGAAGGAGCGCACCATCGCGTACGGATGCCGCGTCAGGTGGATGTACAGGGGCGCGTCGAAATCCCGTTCCGCCTTCTGGAGGCACGCCGCGTCCAGGGCGTACTGCGGTGACTTGTCGACGAGCATGCGGGGGTGGATCCACTGCTGAATCTCGCGATAGCAGCCCTTCGTCGTCAGCCCGCGCCGCTCGAGATCGTCCACCAGCTGCCGGGCTTCGTCCGGTCCGACGCGCTGGAGTTCCATCACCGCGCGCAACAGCCCTTCGAGCCAGACGGCGTGGCGGCCGGTGAAGGCGGCGCGCCGATCCGCCAGCGACTCGAAATTGAGGAGCTGGAGCTCGGCCGCCGCAAAGAGGCCGGGGTGCCCGGCCAGCATGACGCGCAGGAGCGTCGTACCGGACCGGGGCGGCGCCAGAACGAACATCGCTCGCGGGTTCCGGCCCGGCGGATCATCCGAGACGGCGCGCGGCCCGACCACGGGGATGAGCGACCGAAGCCGCGCCACCTGCTCCGGGCTGACGCGCCCGTCGGGCGCGGCCGCCGCCGGGCGGTCGGTCTCCGTCAGAAAGCGGCGGCCGACCGCGTCACGATAGTCGCGTTGCAGGAGGGCCGCGAACGACGCGACCGTCGGCGCCGAGAACAGCGCGACGACGTACATGAACGCATCGAGCTCGCGCTGCATGCGGTTCACGAACTCGGCAGCCATCAGCGACGTGCCGCCGAGCTCGAAGAACCGATCCTCGATACCCACCTGATCGAGGCCGAGCACCGCCTCCCACTCGGCCGCGATGAACCGCTCGAGCTCGGTGCGCGGCGCGACGTACGCCTGCGCGAGATCCGGCCGCGTGCGCGGGAGCGTCGCCGGCAACGCCTGCCGATCCACCTTGCCGTTGGGCAAGAGGGGCATCCGATCGACCCACACGAAGGCGGACGGCACCATGTAGTCCGGCAGGCGGCCTCCGAGCGTCTCACGCAAGGCGGTCGTCGTCGGCTTGGTGGTCGTGCACCCTTCGAGGCAGGCGATGAGGCGCCTGTCGCCGCCACCTTCGTCGACCGCCAGGACGACCGCCTGGCGAATCGCCGGATGCTCGCCGAGCGCGCTTTCGATCTCGCCCAGCTCGATGCGGAAGCCGCGCACCTTGACCTGGAAATCGAGCCGGCCCAGGAACTCGACGTTGCCGTCGGGCAGGAACCGCGCGAGGTCGCCCGTCTTGTAGAGGCGCGCGCCGGACGTCGCCGAAAACGGATCGGGAATGAAGCGCTCGGCCGTGAGATCGGGGCGATTGTGATAGCCGAGCCCGACCTGCACGCCACCGACATAGAGCTCGCCGGCCTCGCCCGGCGGCAGCGGCTCGAGACTGGCGTCCAGGATGTAGATCTGCGTGTTGGCCACGGGACGGCCGATGGGCACGACCGGCGACGAGTCGTCCCGACGGCAGGTCCAGTGCGTCACGTCCACGGCTGCCTCGGTTGGACCGTACAAATTATGCAGCTCGCAGGACAGACGAGCGAAGAATCGTTGCTGGAGATCGGCGGTAAGCGCCTCGCCGCTCGAGATGACGTGGCGCAGGCGGGTGCAGCGGGCGAGCCCCGGCTCATCGAGAAACGTCCGCAGCATCGACGGCACGAAGTGCAAGACGGTCACGTCGCCGGCGGCGATCGTGTCCGCGTGATATCTGGCGTCCTGATGACCGCGCGGTCGAGCGACGAGCAGGCGCGCACCGGCGAGGAGCGGCCAGAAGAACTCCCAGACCGAGACGTCGAAGCTGAACGGTGTCTTCTGCAGCACGACGTCATCGGCCGTGAGCGCGTAACGTTCCTGCATCCACTTCAGCCGGTTGACGATGCCCCGATGGGAGTTGAGCGCGCCCTTGGGGCGGCCGGTGGAGCCGGACGTGTAGATCATGTAGGCCGGATCGGCCGGGCCCGCCGGCGACTCCGGCGCCAGAGCTGTCTCCCGCGCGACGTCGGCCCACCCCGTATCGAGGCACAGGATCTCGGCGCCGTGCGCCGGCAGGACACCGACGAGCCGCGCCTGCGTGAGGAGGACGGGGGCGCCCGCGTCTTCCACCATAAAGGCCAGGCGGCTCGCCGGATAGTCGGGATCGAGCGGCACGTAGGCGCCGCCGGCCTTGAGGACGCCGAGCAGACCCACCACCATCTCGATCGATCGCTCGACGGCCAGGCCGACCAGCACGCCCGGTCCGACGCCGCGGCGCTGCAGATATCGCGCAAGCTGGTTCGCGCGCGCGTTGAGCTCCGTGTACGTGAGCGTGGCCCCGTCGACAATGACGGCGGGGGCATCCGGCGTGCGGTCAACCTGTCGCTCGATGAGTGCGTGCAACGTTTCGGAAGTCGGCCACGTCCGCTCCGTGCGGTTCCACTCCACCAGCACGCGGTGGCGGTCGTCGCGTGTGAGGACGCGTGGGGGCCCTGCGTCGCACTGAGTAGCGACGGCGCCTCCCATCGACGGACCCGCCTGAGTGGCGACGCCTTCCAGGGGCAGCAATCCTCGGCTCCTGCGTGACTCTGGGTTCATGCGACTGAAACGGCGGTGGCCGCGCACCGCACGCGGCCCGACGATCCGCGCGCCCCGGCCCCCCGCGGCATCCGACGCGGGGCGTCAGGCGTCTCGGCGGCGGGCGCCGCCGCCGTGTCGCGACCGTCCATCGTCAGCACAGTGCGTACCAGACGCGGTGAGGCCGGGACCATCACTCGCCATTCTGTGGAACGGTCGGTTGGAGAGGTGCGGCGAGTCCGGCCATCTGCGGCTTCGGCGACGATGGGAGGGCGCCTCCTCGCCACGCGGCACACGTCCTCAGGGGTAAGCCCGGAGCGCGGGAAAGGGGACATCATTCTGCCGGATCTACGCACAAAGGTCACCCGCGGGCACGACAATCCGACGAGGGTCCGCGTGGCCGACTGCCAAGACACGGGTCTGCCTCGACAGTCTTGTGAGCGCCTATCAAGGCGTCCTGCGCACCTCGGGCCGCCTCGCGGCTCAGACGTCACCCTGCGAACTGAGACTCGTCTCAGTTCGCCGGCGGCCGTCGGCTCAGTCACGAACGATCAGGGCGACGCGGTCGAGCCCGCCCACATCTTCCCCGGTGCGGTACTCGCCGCGGATCTCGAGACTCGTCGGCCTCGCGAGCACGCGTCGCATCTGTGCTGCCGTGGCCGGCTGACTCCAGTTCCAGCGCCAGCCGGACGCCGCCGAGAGCTCCACGGAGAACTCGGTCCAGTCGGTGCCCGGCGCGGTGCCGAACCGGTAGGAGAGCCGTCCCGCCGGTCCCGTGATGACGACATCGTCATCGACAAACCCGGCGTCGGTGGACGACTGCTTGAGGCGGTAGCGGAGGATCCCGCGCCCGGCGAGCGCGAGCGGCTCCAGCACCTGGGTAGGAGCGCGGAAGTACCACGTCTCACCTACTGCCTCATCCTCGTTGGAGATGTATCCGCCCGGACTACCACCGTCGGGGTGAAAGGCGGGCGCCACCACGCCCGTGTCGCCGGCGATGAGCCATCCTTCGGCCGACGTCGAGAAGTCGTGCGCGGCGAGGGTCCGATCCGTGGACGCGCCGGTTCGGCCACAACCAGCGGTCGTGAGGGTGAGGGCGAGGGCACCGATGATGGCTGCCGTCCTGTTGGGCATGCGTCCGGTAACGAAAACGACGTCGGGTGTAGTTTTGAACACTACACCCGACGTCGTTCTTGCTTCAGACACGCGTGTTCAGTTCACGCCCAGCGATACCCCTGTGGCGCCAGCGGCAGCGACCGGATGCGCACGCCAGTCGCGGCAAAGATGGCGTTGGTGATCGCCGGAATGGCCGGCGGCAGCGACGGCTCGCCGAGTCCCGTCGGATCGAAGTCCGTCTGAAGGAACCGGACGTGGATCTCGCGGGGCGCCTGAGACATGCGCGTCGGCTGGTACTGGTTGAAGTTCCGCTGGGCCACGCGACCGCGATCGATGGTGATCTCCCAGGCCATCATGTGGCTCATCGCTTCGATGAAGCCGCCATGCACCAGGTTCTCGCACACACTCGGATTCACGATCTGCCGGCCGACGTCCACCGCGCACCACACGCGGGTGACCCGCATGGCCTTGCTCGCATCCACCGTCACTTCGGCGACGTAGGCGACATAGCCCGAGTGGGCAAACTGGAACGCCACACCTTTGCCAGTCCCAGCCGGGAGCTGGCTGCGACGCGCCCAGTCGGACATGTCGCGGACGGCCTCGACCACCCCGCGCGCGCGCGCCGGGTTGAAACCGCCCGCCGGTCCGCCCCCCGCCGGGTTGTTCAGCAGGTCCAGCCGGTACTGCAGCGGATCCTGCCTGGCGGCCACGGCCACTTCGTCGACGAAGCTCTGCATGACGAACGAGACGCCGTTCGTGGGTGGCGCTCTGAGGGCGCCGGTGGGTACGTTGAACGGCGAGACCGGCGCGGACGTGACCCAGACGTGCTCGACGAAGCCACGCGGGAACTCGTTGGCCGGCACGGTCGATGACGTGCTGGCCACGAAATCGCGATAGGCGATGAGCTTGCCGTTGGCATCGAGTCCGGCCTTGAAGTAGTGGAACCCACTCGGCCTGTACTGATCGCGCGCCATGTCGTCTTCGCGCGTCCACAACAGCTTGACCGGCACGCTCGGGAGCTTCTGAGCGGCGCGTGCCTCGGTGACGAGTCTGGCGATCCGGCCGACCTCGATGTCGTACTCGCTCACCAGGCGCCGTCCGAATCCGCCGCCCGCCCGCACCAGGTGCATCGTGACGTTCTCGCGCGGAATGCCCGCCCCAAGCGCGGAATGCTGCGTCGAAGGGATCTGGCTGGGCGACCAGATCTCCAGACGGTCGTCATGGTAGTGCGCGGTGGCATTCTGCGGTTCGAGCGGCGCATGCGAGAGCAGCGGGAAGAAGTACTCCGCCTCGATGACCTGCGCCGCGGTCTTGAACGCGGCCTGGACGTCACCGATCGCGGCGCGGCCTCGTCCGCCCGGCTCGGGCGCCGTATCGGCCAGCCTGGCCGCCAGGTCGCGAGCCTGCGCGGCGTAGCCCGCGGTGCTCTGGGTCGCGAGCGGGCCCTCATCCCAGGTGACCTGCAGCGTGCGCCGCGCGTCGTTGGCCAGCCACCAGCTGTCGGCGACGATGGCCACGCCCGATGCCAGCGAGTTGTTCCCCTGTCCCGCGGGCTCCACCACGAAGACGTGCCGGACACCCGGCAGCTTCCTGACCTCGTCGATGTTGGCGCTGACGACCCGGCCGCCGTACACCGGGCACTTCTCGAGGGCGGCGTACAGCATCCCCGGCGGCGCGATGTCGATGCTGAACGCCGGCCGGCCGGTGACGATGTCCAGATTGTCGACGCCGCGAATCCGCTGACCGATGATCTTGAAATCGCGCGGGTTCTTGAAGGCCGCCTCCGCCGCGGCCTCGGTCGGCACCGGCAGTGTCGCGGCCCGCGCGGCCAACGATCCGTAGGTGGCGCTGCGCTTCGACGCGGCGTGCGTCACGACGCCGCTGCCGGTGGTCAGCTCGCTCGCCGGCACGTTCCACTGCTCGGCGGCGGCCGCCAGCATGAGCAGCCGTCCGCCGGCGCCCACGATCCGCATCCCGCGGTAGTTGTTCGGAATCGCGCGGCTGCCGCCCTCCGTCTGCCCGCCGTACTTCGGATCCAGATCGGCCTGCTGCACCTTCACCTGCGCCCAGTCGATGTCGAGCTCTTCGGCGATGATCATCGGGAGCGTCGTCCTGATCCCCTGTCCCGTTTCGGGGTTCTTCGCGACGATGGTGAAGGTGTTGTCGGGATGGATGGTGATGTAGGTGTTCGGCGCCAGCGAGGCGCCGGTCTGACCCTGCCCCTCGGCCGGGGCGTCCGGCAGGTAGAGGCCGACAAGCAGGCCGCCGCCGGCCAGCGCGCTGACCTGCAGGAACGAGCGGCGATCGAGCGTCTGGCCCTTCAGTAAGTCGTGCATGACCTACGCCCTCCCTCCGCCATTCGCCGCGGCTTTGATGGCGGCCCTGATCCGCAGATACGTGCCACACCGGCACACCTGCCCATCCATGGCCGTGTCGATTTGTGCGTCGGTCGGGTTGGGCGTGCTGGTCAGCAGCGCCGAAGCCGCCATGAGCTGACCCGCCTGGCAATACCCGCACTGCGGGACGTCGAGTTCCATCCAGGCGCGCTGCAACGGATGCGATCCGTCACGCGGCAGACTTTCGATGGTCAGGACCGGGCGCGTGCCCACTGCCGAGATCGGCGTCACGCAGGACCGCGTGGGCTGGCCGTCGAGCAGCACGGTACAGGCGCCGCACTGCGCAACGCCGCACCCGAACTTGGTGCCTTTCAGTCCGAGGGTGTCGCGCAGCACCCAGAGCAACGGCATCCGCTCCGGCACATCGACGGTGCGCTTCTCCCGATTCACCACGAGTGAATAGACCATGTGCGCTTCCTCCAGCGCGGCGTCCGCGTCGCAGGGCGGCGGGCTCGAGTCCCTACGGACCGCCGGCCAAGCCGGGCTGCGTTCCCAGTTCCCGACTCAGATAGTAAACCCGCGCGGGCCGGCGGCCACGCGAATTTTCAAGTTCCCCGGCCACATACCGGCCCGCGGTATTCTGCCGTTCAACGGCAAGGCAGTCCGCCCTACGGGGCGCGCTCGCGCAGCCGCCCGCCTGACCCCTCGAGGCGGTGCCAGGCAATCCCACGTGGAGTCGCTTCATCGAGTGGGGCTGTCCTTCGTGATCATCTCCAGCTTCACCAGGATCTCGGCTGGCGGCTTCTCGCCGTTCAGGATCTGCACCGCGCTTTCGACGGCGGTCTTGCCCATCTCGTAGGGAAACTGCCCCACCGACGCGTCCATCGTGCCCGCGGCCATCGCTGTCTTCGCATCGTCGAGCGCGTCGAAGCCGATCACCCGCAGCTTGCCGGTCTTGCCGGCGGCGGCGATGGCCTCGATGGCTCCGAGCGCCATCAGGTCGCTCGCGGCGAACAGCAGGTCCATGTCGGGATTGGCCTGCAGCATGTTCTGAAACACGATGAATCCCTGCTCGCGCTCGAAGTTGGCGGTCTGTGACGCGACGACCGTGATACCGGGCGCGTCCATGATCGCGTCGCGAAACCCGCGCACGCGCGAGTCGCCGGTTTCGTGGCCGGGGACGCCTTCGAGAATGCCGACGCGCGCCCTCCCGCCGCTGATCGTCACCGCATGTTGACCGGCGAGCCTGCCGCCCGAGTAATTGTCCGAGCCGACGAACGTCTCCCACTGCAGCGCCGCGGCCGCCGCCGCGTCCGGATCAACCCGGGTGTCAACGACCACGATCGGCACCTTCGCGTCGCGCGCCTTCACGAGCGCCGCCACGATCTCGCGCGATCCGCTCGGCGTGACGCACAGCACGCTGATGCCCGTCTGCAGCAGGTTCTCGATGATCTGCATCTGCTTGTCGACGTCGACCTCGCGCTCGGCGGCCTGCACCTGCAGCTGCACGCCGAGACGGTCGGCGGCGTCCTGCGCCCCGCGCTGCATGTCGACGAAGAACGGATGGTTGAGCGTCTTGAGCACGAGCGCGACGACGGGCTTGCCGGCGGCGGTGTCCGTCCTGGAACTGCGATTGCACGCGACCGTCGCCGCGGCGGCCGCAAGAAGGAGCACGAGGATGAATCGACGCATGAAGGTTACTCTCGGTGCCGCTTGAGCACGGTGTCCACGAGTACGGCGCCCACGATGACGACGCCAATCACGATCTGCTGGAGGAACGAGGATACGCCAAGCAGGTTCAGGCCGTTGCGGAGGACGCCGATGATCAGCGCGCCGACGAGCGTGCCACCCAGCGATCCCTGGCCGCCCATCAGGCTGGTCCCGCCAATCACGGTGGCCGCAATGGCGTCGAGCTCGTACATCATCCCGGCGATCGGCTGCGCGGAATTGAGCCGGGCCGTGAGGATGATCGCCGCCACGGCGCTCATGAGGCCGGAGACGCCGTAGACGGCCGTCTTGTGCGCGCGCACGTTCACCCCCGACAGCCTCGTCGCTTCCTCGTTCCCGCCGATCGCGTAGACGTAGCGTCCGAACGTCGTGTACGTCAAGACGAGATGAGCGACCCCATAGACCAGGATCATCACCACCACCGGCGCCGGGATGAACGCCATCGAGCCGGTCGCGAGCGAGCGAAAGCCGGCATCGAATCCCGATACCGGACGGGCCTCGGTGACAACCAGCGCGACCCCGCGCGCGATGCTCATCATGCCGAGCGTGACGATGAACGGCGGCAGGCCACCCCAGCTCACGAGCGCGCCGTTGGCCGCGCCGCACGCGACGCCCACGGCGATCGACGCGGCCATGGCGACTGGCAGCGGCTGTCCCTGGTGCAGCAGCGTGCCGAGCACGACGCCGGCCACCGCCACAATCGACCCCACCGACAGATCGATCCCGCCCGACAGAATGACGAACGTCATGCCGACGGCCACGATGGCGTTGATGCTCGTTTGCTGCGCGATGTTGAGCAAGTTCGATACGGTGAGAAAGTGTGGGGTGAGCACCCACAACACCGCGCACAGCACGAGCAGCCCGATGAGCGTGCCAAACTGGCGGGCCCTCATCTCGTGAGTCCGAGCGCCGCGGTCAGGACGCGCTCCTGCGTCGCCTCGCGGGCATCGAGCTCCGCCTGGATACGGCCGCGATGCATCACCAGAATGCGATCGCTCATGCCGAGCAGCTCGGGGAGCTCCGACGAGATCATGAGGATGCCGGCGCCGTCTGCGGTGAGGCGGTTCATCAGGTTGTAGATCTCCACCTTCGCGCCGACGTCCACGCCCCGCGTGGGCTCGTCGAACACGAAGATTCGGGCATCGCCGGCCAGCCACTTGCCGAGCACCACCTTCTGCTGATTCCCACCGCTGAGCAGCCGTACGGGCTGCGTCGGCGTCGCCTTCACGCGCAGGTCGCGGACGATGGGCTCGGCCAGCGCGGTCTCGCGTCCGGGCGGCAGCACGCCGAAGCGCGCGAGTCGGCGGCCATGCGGCAGCGCGATGTTGCGCGCGACGGTCAGCAGCGCCACCAGGCCTTCGGCCTTGCGATCCTCCGGCAGGAGGCCGATGCCGCAGCGAATGGCCGCCGCTGGCGACCGCAGCACCGTGGGTTGGCCCTTGATGAAGATTGTCCCGGTCGTTGCGCGATCGGCGCCAGCGATGACGCGCGCCAGCTCGCTGCGTCCCGCCCCTAACAGCCCGGCCACGCCGACGACTTCGCCGGCGCACAGGGACAACGTGATGTCGTGCAGGGCGTCGCCACGCCCGACGCGCTCGAGCCGCAGCAGCTCCTCGCCAGGGGGCGTCCGCTGCCTGGGAAAGTGCTCGCCGAGACTCCGGTTGGCCATGAAGCGCACGAGCTCCGGCACGGTCGTCTCGGCCAGCCGCCTGGTCGCCACATGGCGGCCGTCACGGAGCACGCTCACGCGCGTGCCGATGCGATACACCTCGTCGAGACGGTGCGTGATGTAGACGATGGCGACCCCGCGTGCGATCAGTCGCTCGATGAGCGTGAACAGCTGATCGACTTCCCGCGCTGTCAGCGAAGACGTCGGTTCATCCATCACCAGGATCGACGCGTCGTCCTTCAGCGCCTTCGCGATTTCCACCATCTGACGCTCGGCCAGACTCAGACGCTGCACGCGTGTGGCGGGCGCGATCGGCATGCCGAGATCGCCGAGCAGCCGCGCCGTGTCCGCATGCAGCCGGCGCCAGTCGATGACGCCCGGAATCGTCGTTGGCGCCCGGCCGAGGAAGATGTTCTCGGCCACCGACAGATGCGGAACGAGGTTGAGCTCCTGGTAAATCACACGGATCCCGCGGGCGAGCGCATCGCGCGGGCTGTGAATGGCGGCCTCGACGCCGGCGATCAGGATGCTGCCGGCGTCTTTCCGATAGGCGCCGCTGAGGATCTTCATCAGCGTCGACTTGCCGGCGCCGTTCTCGCCGAGCAGCACGTGGACTTCGCCGGCGTGCACCGTCAGGTCGACGCCGTCGAGCGCGACGACGCCGGGAAAGGCCTTCCGGATGCCGTGCATCTCGAGAAGCGGCGCCGCCGTCGCCGAGGCGTCGGCGCTAGACGCGCACATTGCCGGACGCGGCCAGCGCCTCGACTTCGTCGAGGGTCGGCACGCCGCCGAGCGCGCCGAGCCGCGTGCAGCTGACCGCGGCGGCGGCGTTGGCAAAACGAAGCAGGTCGGGCGTCGGCCAGCCGCGCAGCAGCGCGTAGATGACGCCGGCGCGAAAGACGTCGCCGGCCCCGGTGGTGTCGACCGCCTCCACGTGAAAGGCTGGCGCGTGATGGATGCCGTTCTGGTCCAGGGCCATCGCGCCCTGGTCGCCGAGCGTGACACACAACAGGCGATGGTGTGGCTGCTGGAGGCGGCGCAGCGCGTCTTCCTGGTCCGGAAGGCCGCTCACGCGCGTGGGCACGTGCTCCGCGAGAATCGGAATCGTCACCGCGTCGATGAGGTCGCGCGTGCGGTCGGTGAGCCGGTCGATGTCGCTCGTCACGACGATGCCGGCCTCGCGCGCGATCTCGGCCGCGCGAATCGCCGCGCGTTGATCGACGTCGTCCACGTGCACGACGCGCGCGTGCACGAGAGCCTCAGCCGGAATGTCGCGGTCGCGCATCATCAGCCGGTCGTCGCGATCCCACAGCACGATGCGATCGCCGGTGGTCTCGTCGACCAGGATTACGGCGTACTGGTTCTCCGCGTCGCGGATGATGACGTCGCTCAGATCGATGCCGCGCGTGTCGAGTTCGAGGCGCACCCGCTGTCCGTTGATGTCGGTCCCGGTGACGCCGACATACTTGGCGCGCAGGCCCAGCCGCGCGCACGCGCACATCGCGGTGGCCATCTGCCCGCCGCACAGGATCTGCTGCCGCTGGATCTTCATCTTGGCGAAGGATCCGGACGGCTGCGGATAGCCGGGCAGCAGATGAACGAAGTCGACGGAGTTGGCGCCGACGCCGACCACGTCCCACGCTCGAACGCTGGCGGCGGTCGCAAGAGGCGCGTCGACGGTCACATGCGTGCTTCCACGCACCTGCTTGGGGTTGCCCGCGGGACTCCTCGGAGCGTGATCAGGGTGGCGACCACAGGCGGCCGTCTCGGATCCACCGGCCGCGGACTTCCCGGTTCACGCCTTGGGCAGCGGGCCGATCTGCACCTTCCGGAACTCGACCTCGGCGCCCTCGGCCTGGATCGCGAGCCGGCCGCGGTCCGCCGTGCAGTTGAACCCTTCGTTCACCAGATCGCCGTTGACCCACACCTTGAGCGTGCGCGCGCGCGTCTCGATCGCCATCGTGTTCCATTCGCCGAGGGGCTTCTCCGAGCCGTCGGTGAGATTGAGGATCCGGCGCGCGTCGCCGTCGGTGCCCCCGTACTGCTGGCCTTCCTTGCGCGGCCGGCGCGCGGCCATGTCCGGCACCTCGATGTTCTCGTGGATGCACCAGAAGTCCCCCGCGTGCATGTGGTTCATCTGCACCTCGATCGAGGCGGGGAACATTCCGGACAGCGCGCGGAGGCGCGAGGCGTGGACGAGGACGCCGCAGTTTCCCGGCTTGCCCGGGAACCGGTATTCGACCTCCACGCGGTAGTCGCGATACGCCCCGTCGGTCAGCAGGTGTCCGCGCGGCGTCCCCATGCTGACGAGCATGCCGTTCCGGGCGAGAAAGCTGGCGGGCGGGTTCGGGTCCTTGCCCCTCGGCGGGATGTCGGGCCACCAGCCCGTCAAGTCCTTGCCGTTGAACAACTGAATCACGCGGTCGGGCACGACCGCCTCCGGCATGGGCCGCTCGGCCGCCTGAGCGAACGTGGGGATGGTCAACCTGTCTAATCCCAAGGCGGCCGACCCGCCGAGCAGGGTGCCGAGCGAGAGGAAGGATCGTCTGTTCATATGGCGCATCCTACCGCGAACGGCACACTTGGTAAACCGTCGCGTTTTTCACGTTCGTCGTGGCCGACCACGGCCATTCGTCACGGGCGCCGCTCCAGCCTGATCTCGTACAGATGAGGCCACCACTTCCCTGTCACGAACAGCCGGTCACCGCTCGCGTCGTACGCGATACCGTTGAGGACGGCGTCCTGGTCGGCGGACGGCCGGCCAGGCCAGATGCCGCGCAGATCGATCCAGCCGAGCACCGCGCCTGTCGTCGGTGAGATGCGTGCGATCCGTTCTGTCTGCCAGACGTTGGCGTAGACCTCGCCCTTGACGAACTCGAGCTCGTTCAACTGCGGCACGGGCTGACCACGATCGCGCACGTCGATCCTGCGGGTCTCGCGAAACGTCTCCGGATTCAGAAAGCGCAGCGTCGCGCTGCCGTCGCTCAGGATCAGCATCGCGTCGTCGTGCGTCAGACCCCATCCTTCGCCCGTATAGGTGAAGGTCCGCTGCGGTGTGAACGTCGCCATGTCGTAGACGAAGCCGAGACCGTCCTTCCACGTCAGCTGCAGGAGCCTCCCGCGCCACTCGGTCATGCCTTCCGCGAAGTGCTTCGCGTCGACGTCGTGTCGCTGAAGGACGTCGCCGGTCTCGAGCTTGACTTTGCGCATCGACGACTCGCCGTGGCGGCCCGTGCTTTCGTACAGAAACCCGTTCCGGTAGATCAGCCCCTGCGTGTACGCGCGCGCATCGTGCGGGTACGTATTGACGATGCGGTAGGTGTACAGGGCGGGGCCACCTCCCTGCGCCGGCGGTGGAGCCGGCGCCGCAGCGCAGGCCAGCGTCGCGGCGACAACGAGAGCGCCGGCGATACCTGATCGCGAACACGAGTTCATGCGTCAGCCTGCCGCCCGGCGACTTATCGAGGCACCACGACGCTGAGACCATGCCGGCGGGCGGCCTCCGCAAGCCGGGCATCGTACGTGATGAAGTCAGTTGATGGAAGGTCGAGCTCCAGGGCGGCAGCCACGTGCAACGCATCGAGGGTCCGGAGCGCGGTGGGCACGAGATCGGCCGCGCGGTCGAACATCGACGTCGTCATTTCCAGCACGACGAGCGCCTCCAGCACGTCCTCGACCTGCTGCACGAGGCGACGGCTGCCGACGCGGCGCGCGGCGCGGCGGACCTCAGTCAGGCCCAACCGCGATGTCAGGAGGCCTGCACGGCGTGCGGCGTCGGCTTCGAGCGCAGCGGTTTCGGGCTCGGCGATCACGAGTTTCACGATCGCCGACGCGTCAAGATACGCATAGCGTTCGCTGGCGCCCTCAGACGGCATCGTCGCCCTGCTCGCGGACGGCCTCGCTCAACGATCTCTTGAAGCGGGAGGCGAGGGGCCGCGGGAGCTCCGCGACCGGTCTCCGGGCGGCAGTGGCGCGGCCGGCCGCCACCAACCGCGAGACCAGCTCATCACTCGCCTCCGCCGGAGCCAGTACGGCCACGACCTGCCGGTGCTCGGTGACGACCAGCCGCTCGCCTTTCTTCACGCGGGCGAGATACACGCTGAGGTTCTGCCGCAATTCGCGCACGCCGACCTCGGAGGACCGTGACATGGTAGCACATGGTAGCACATAGCAGATGGCGCAGCCGCGGCGCGATCCGTGAGATCGACCCGCAGTCCTCCGGCGACGCTCTCGTCCAGACGAAGGAGGCACGTTGACGCGGATAGAATTCCGTTGGCGTGAACGACTCCGACGATCGTGTCAGGCCCGCAGCCTCTGCCTTTCTTGACGTGCGAGCGCCCGGCCGGCCCGAACGGCTCGCGCGACTCATGCCGAGGCGCCGTTGATGCGGGTCCCACCTCGACGATAACTTTCACGACGCCAAAGAGCTAGGCGCGCGAAGCCATCGGGATTCGCAGCGAGGCGATGGGCGACAGGTCAACCCGCGCGCGGACGGAGTGACGCGTTCGAGCGGCGGCTCCCCGGAGGCCGCGGACGACAGTCCCAACCGCAATCCGGATCGAGGGAGACCGGCCAGGCCAAGCCGCCAGCCTTGGACCGGGGTCTAAGGGAACCGATCCCAACGATCGTCTTTTCCCAAGACCCGAGCCTTCGACCATGACCTCATCGCCCCCCACCGCTTTCGCGTCCCCCGGCCTGTTCGCCGGCGCCCTGACCGACCTTCGGCACGCCTCCCGGCTGCTGTGGAAGTCCAAGCGCATCACCGCGACCACGCTCGTGACGCTGGCGCTGTGCATCGGCGCGACGACCGCGATCTTCTCCACCGTCTATTCGCTGATGTTGAAGCCGCTGCCGTATCAGGAGCCGGAGCGGATCGTGGAGCTGTACACGTCCGCGGTGAAGGCCGGCCTGGTGCACATGCCGGCCAACATCCCGTTCTACCTGGACTACTCCCAGAACGCGACCTCCTACGAGAGCGTTGGGCTCTGGACGTTCTTCTACGGGCTGGTCGGCGAGAAGGATTCGGTGGTCCGTCTGCCCGGTGTCCGGATGACCGCCGAGATCTTCAGCATCCTGCGAATCCAGCCGGTGATCGGCACCTTCTTCACGAAAGACCAGAACCGGCCGGGCGCCGACAAGGTCATCGTCCTCACGCAGTCCTACTGGCAGGCGCAGTACCGGGAGAACCCCGAGGTCCTCGGCACGGAGGTGCGGATCGACGATGAAGCCTACAAAGTCATCGGCGTCGCGCCGCGGGCGCTGGAAGCGTTCGACGCGCGGATGAAGTTCGTCGTGCCG
>CAZFAT010000283.1:0-34273 GCA_964517075.1 uncultured Solibacteraceae bacterium | reverse complement strand
ACCTTGCCGGGATCCACGCCCCACTCGGCCGCGCGGCTGCGAACGAGACGGATGGCGCGCTGCATGTCCGCGAGACCCTCGACGTCGAAGCGGTAGCCGGAGCTCTGCAGCCGGTTCTTCAGTACGAACGTGGCGATGCCGTTGGCCGCGAGCGCGCGCGCTGGGTGGTAGCCCTCGTGCACGATCCACAAGCTGGTATGCCCGCCTCCCGGGCCCAGAATCAGCGCGACGCCGGTGGCGAGGCCTTTCGGCGGCAGAAAGACGACGAGCGACGGATGGTGCACGTTGAGCACCGTCTCGGCCTTGATGGTCTCAGGCTCGTCCTTGCGCGCTTCCGAGCCGGGCGCGCCGTTGGGCCAGAGAAAGACGACCGGCTGACCCTGAGGCACCGCGCCGCTCTCGGGGGGCGCAGCCGGGGCAGGCGCCTGCTGGGCCAGGGGTCGGGCCACGCCAAGGGCGAGCAGGAACAGAACGATCGCGCGGACAGATCGCAGGGGCATGGGCACCTCGGCAGACGAGGAGATTCTACAGGCGGCGGCTCCAGGGAAGGGACTTGCGCGTAGAATCACCTCGCATCCCGGAGGCAGTCATGGCTCCTTCACCGGTGGATCTCTCACGCCGTGCCGCGCTGAAGACATTGGGCGCGGGCATGGGCGCGGCGGCCGTCTGGCCGTACCTGTCCGACGAGGCCGCGGCGGCGTTCGCGGCGCGTCAGACGTCGCCGGCGCCAGCCGCGCTCGTCTTCCTCACGCCGGCCCAGCACGCCGCCGTGGACGTGATGGCCGAGACCATCATTCCCGCCGACGATCACTCGCCGGGTGCCCGCGCCGCGAGGGTCGCCGACTACGTCGATCTGCTCCTTGGCGAGTCGCCGCCGGAGACACAACAGGCATGGGTGGCCGGCCTCTCCGCGCTCGACACGTCGGTCCGCGCCCGGTTCAAACGACCGTTCGCCGAGCTGACCGCTGCCCAGGCCACCGAGGTGCTGACCGAGCTGGCGCGCAACGAGGCGCAGCCCACGACGCCGCTGGAGGTGTTCTTCCGCGACACCAAGGAGGCGACAATTCGCGGCTACTACACCTCGGAGATCGGCATTCACCGCGAGCTCACCTACAAGGGCAACCAGGTGCTCGCCGAGTTCGTCGGATGCACGCATCCGGAGCATGGCTATACGGGAAAGAGCTGATGGACGATTGTCGGATTGATGATTGAGGGCACGCAGGTCACTTCTGCACGGATATGGAGGAGCCCACCTTCCGCCTTCGCGAAGCTTCGGCGGTCAGGTCCGCTCGCGCAGCATGATGCAGCAATACGCCGACCCTACTGAAGTCCAGCGCGAACAGGAGGCGGCGTCGCGGACGGCGGCGGCCGCGATCCGGCCCGACTCGGGTCCGTGGGACGTGATCGTCGTCGGCTCGGGGGCCGCGGGGGGCATGGCCGCGTATCAGCTGGCAACGGCCGGCGTGCGCGTGCTGATGCTCGAGGCGGGGCGCCTGCTCGACAGCGCGCGCGAGTACCGGACGATGGAGTGGCCGTACGCGAGCGCGCGGCGCGGCCGGCTGCCGCCTGATGAGGCCGCCCTCGGCGCGGCCGAATACAACATGATCGACCGGCCGTACGGCACGGCCGCGCGCTTCGAGAAGTACCGCAAGCTCAACTCGTACGCCGCGAACACCTTCACGCGCAACTGGCTCGTCAACGAGAAGGAGCACCCGACGACCGGCACGCGCTACGCCTGGGTGCGGGCGCGCGTCCTCGGCGGCAAGACCAACCTCTGGGGCCGCGTGTCGCTGCGACTGTCGGACTACGACTTCAAGGCGGCCAGCCGCGACGGCTTCGGCAGTGACTGGCCGATCAGCTATGCCGACCTGTCGCCGTACTACGACCGGGTCGATCGGCTCCTCGGCATCTCGGGCACGCGTGAGAACCTGCCGCAGCTGCCCGACAGCATCTTCCAGCGGCCGCTGAAGCTCAACTGCGGGGAACAGCTCGTCAAGCGCGCCATCGCGACGATGGGGCGCCACCTGATTCCGGGCCGCGCCGGCGTCACGACCGACGGCGTCGCCAACCGCTACCGCACCCGGTGCGCCGGCCGCGGTCGTTGCGGCCGTGGCTGCGATCTGCAGGCGCCGATGCATTCACCCACGGCGCTGATCTATCCGGCGCGCGACACCGGCCACCTCACCGTCCGGCCCAACTCGACCGTCTCCGAAGTCCTGGTCGACCCGCGGACCAACACGGCGTCGGGCGTGCGCGTGATCGACAGCACCACGCGCGACGTGATGGACTTCCAGGGCCGCGTGGTGATTCTCGCGGCCTCCACGCTCGAGACGACGCGCCTGCTGCTCCTCTCGAAATCCGCCAATCATCCGAACGGCCTTGCGAATGCGTCCGGCGTCGTCGGGCACCACTTCTCGGAGCACATCATGGGGCCTCGGGCGAGCGGCACGCTGCCGCTCCTGCGCCGTCAGGCCACGACCAACGACGACGGGCGCCCGCAGAGCACCTATATCGTGCGGTTCCGGAACATCACCGACCGGGACCCGCGCTTCATCCGAGGCTACGGACTGCAGGGCGGCAGCGGATCCACGGAGTATCCCGGCCACGCGCACACCACGCCGGGACTGGGCGCCGCCTTCAAACGCACGGTCCGCGAGAACCACCCGGCCGAGGTGTCCTACAGCGCGTTCGGGGAAGTCCTGGCGAGGCGCGAGAACCGTGTCTACCTCGATCCCACGGTCAGGGACGCCTACGGCATTCCCGTGCTCCGGTTCGACTACCGGTTCGGCGACAACGAGCTGAAGATGGCCGAAGACATGGCCGATTCGGCCGAGGAGATGCTTCGCGCCGCCGGCGCCGAGAACATCCGCGTCGTGCGCGAGCCCCTGACCGAGGGGTGGTCGATCCACGAGTTGGGTACCGCGCGGATGGGCAACGATCCGAAGACGTCGGTCACCAACGCCTTCGGCCAGACACACGAGGTCAGGAATCTCTTCCTCGCCGACGGCAGCGTCTTCGTCTCCGCGGGATGTCAGAACCCGACGTGGACGATCCTCGCGCTCTGCTGGCGCTCGATGGACTATCTCAAGGAGGAGATGCGGCGGGGAGCGGTCTAATCCCTGGCCAGGGTGCTGGCGTCGACGACCCCCACTTCGATCGCGACGCTCGCAGGCACCTGTTCGCCAGCCAGATGTCGGATCACGAGGTCCATCGCAGTCTCGCCGATCGTCCGCGGGTGCTGCGCAATGTCGGCCTTGAGCGGGCCGCCGCGGCGGATGGCGGCCTGAGCCTCTTCGGTCGCGTCGAATCCCACGACGACGATGTCCGTCCGGCCCGCGGATTCGATGACGTTGGCCGCGCCAAGCGCTGAGTCGTCGTTGATGCCGAAGACGCCGCCGAGGTCGGGGTGCGCCTGCAGCATGTCCTCCATGATCTGCGTCGCCCGCGCCCGCTGCCCGTCCGCCGACGGCCGCGCCACGACGACGATGTCCGGATACTTCTGCATCACTTCGTCGAAGCCCCGCGTCCGGTCCTGGACGGAGGCAACGGTGGGGTGGTCGATGATGAGCACCTGGCCGCGGCCGCCGATCAGCCGCACCAGGGTCTCGCCAGCCAGCCGGCCGCCCTGCAGGTTGTCGCTCGCCACGTGCGACACGACTTGGCCGCCGTGCGCCTTGATGTCCACGGTGAACACCGGAATGCCGGCCGCCGCCGGTCCGGCGAGGGCCGGGACGACCGCGCTCGAGTCACAGGGCGCGACGATGAGCGCGCGGACGCGCCGGGCGACGAAGTCCTCGATCTGCGACGCCTGGCGGGTCGGGTCCATCTCGCAGGCGACCAGGACGAGGTCGTAGCCGCGCGCGTCGGCGACGCTGCGCAACCCCGCTTCGAGGTCCTTGTAGAACGCGTGGGTTCCCGTCAGCAGCGTGGCGCCAATCACCGGACGCGCCGGCGCGCCGCCGCAGGCGCCGGCGGCGTTCAGCAGTGCGGCCAGGGCCACTCCGGTCGTCATCCATCTCACGGCAGGTCCCCCCTTCGTGCGTCGCGGAGTATAGAACCGTTCTGCGCCTGAGCCCGCATTCATGTGGACGTCGCATTCCGGTGTGGAGGTCCGCATGTCACCTCGAGCGGTCGTACGCGCCGCGGTGCGATCGTGATGCGATGGCAGGGGCCCGTGGGCGTGCTCATCGTCCTCGGCCTTCAGCTGTCCGGCGTGGAGGGTCGTGGTCCGGCCGTGCGCTCGGACAGTCACGTCGCGTCCCCCACCCGGGGGCCGCTGATCGACGTGGAGGGCGCCTTTGCGCAGGTGCAGGTTCGCGGACAACATTTCACCGCGCCGGCCAGGCATCTGATTCCGCATCCGAGATACACCGTCAACCTCCGCAACCGGTTTGGATTCCGCAACCACTTTCAGGGTATCCAGCGGGTGCCGGCACGTGACTACGTCGTGTTGTCGGGATCCAATCCGACCGCGCGGACGGCGGAACTGTTCGTCGTGCGGCTCGGCGCAGCGCGCGCCGGACGTGTCGCCGTGACCCTGGCCGTCGACACCGTGCTTTGGCACGCCGGGGGACTCGGTATCTGGGAGAGCACTCTCGTCATTCCCGTGTTCGGCACCTTCCCCCTCCGCGCGAAGCTCCTCTTCTATGACTTGAGCGACCCGGAACACCCACGACGGCTTCCTGTTGAGATCGACCGGCCTGGCCGGAAAGCCTACGCCGCGGCGATCACGCATTTGCCGAACGGACGCCTGCTGACCGCGGTGCTCAGCGACCGGGATCATCTGCCCCGCCGGCTCGACCTGTACCTGTCGCGGTCCGGTCACATCGAGGACGGTTTTGATCCAGCCGGTGTGCGCTGGCCAGCCGACGAGGTGGGCGCCAGGGGCGGTCAACGGACGACCTTCGGCGACTTTCAGGGGATCAGCTTCGTTCCTCAGGCTGACGGCCGGCTGTATCTCGTCGGGCTCCACAACGCGTTGCCCAGCCTGCCCTTCATTGCTGGCCGGAACTACGCCGACCTGTACGAGGTGGTCTTACCGTTGTCGACCGTCGCGTCGAGCGCTCCGATCTTGCTCAAGCCTCAGCTGATCAAGGTCGCGAACAGGCAGTTCGACTGTCGTGACGGCTACTGCAACATGGACGCCGCCGCCGGCCTCGACGTAGAGGCTGCCACTCAGTCACTCCACGTCTACGCCGCCGCCGGCTGGCTGGACGAGGACGCAATCAGGTACACGGTCTATCGGGGAGCCGGGACACCGACGGGACGGTAGGTCTTCCAGGGTGGGCCCGTGGGCAGCCGAGCGAGTTTCGCGTGTCGAAACGGGGCTCATTCCCGGCGGCCGCGTTGACGTGAGTGCGGTCGATCCCAGAGTATTCGTGCTGTCCGTGATTCCATCCAAACCGTCGGTCCGGTTCAGACGAGCGACATCTCGATCGACCTCGGCCGATTCGCGCTCCGCCCAGGGCCGCATCTGCTGACGGTGGAGGCGCGGACCGGCCGTGACGTGGCGCGGCGGCAGATGACGTTTACGCGGCACTAGCTCGACGCTTCACTCCCACCGAAACCAGCGCATGGCGAGCGCCGTGCCCACGGCGAAGATGATGGCCAGGCCGGCGAGGTCCGTGCCGTGTCGCAGCCATGAGTCGCCCGCCCAGGCGCCGCGCATCAACGACACCGCATAGCTGGCGGGTGTGAGGTGCGCGATCGCCTGAAGGATACCGGGCATCTGTTCGACCGGCGTGAAGAGGCCAGAGATCGCAATCATGGGATACAGGACGATGGTGCCGATGGGCTGGGCGAAACGCGCCGTGGGCGCCAGGCTCGCCACGATGAAGCCGAGCGACAGAATGCTGAGCGTGCTGACCAGGGCGGCGGCCGTGAAGGCGACCCACGGGATCGGGACGTCCACCGGCAGGTACTGCTTGCCGAGCAGCGTCATCAACGTGACCGTCACCGCGGTGAAGAGCAGCTTGACGAGCACGTGCGCGGTGAGAATCGTCAGTGGCCGCAACGGTGTGGCCCGCAGGCGCTTGAGGATGCCTCCCTCCCGATAGATCGCGATGATCGTCACCAGCGACAGCACCGCGCTGATGGCGATGAGCAGCGCCGCGAACACGGCCAGATCGACGCCGACGAGTCCGCGCCGGCCCTGGTCGGCGCCAGTCATGCGTTCGCCGAAGGTTCGTCCAATGATGATGAACACGACCAGCGGCACGAACACCGACCCGATGACGCCGAGCGGCTCTCGCATGAAAATCTTGATCTCGAGCCAGGTGAGGTTCGCGAGGCCCCTGAACGAGAAGGCGCTCATTGCCGCACCGAGTGGCCGGTCAGCTTGAGGAACACGTCTTCGAGCGTTGGCACGATCGTCCGGAAGTCGGTGACGACGATCTGCCGATGCGCCAGACATCGGATGACTCCCGTCATGACGTCGACCGATCGCGCCCGCACGACGACGTTGGCGCCCTCGCGCGTGGCGCTCTCCACGCCGGTCACACCGCCCAGCGCGTCGACTGCCTGCTCGTCGTCGGTCCCGATCAGGACCGTGCGCTCGGGACAATGCCGGTCGACCAGTCCGGCTGGCGAGTCGATGTCCACGATGCGGCCGTGATCGATGATGGCGACTCGGTCGCACAACCGTTCCGCCTCCTCCATCAAATGAGTCGTCAGGAGCACGGTCTTTCCGCGGTCACGGATGCCGCGCACGAGATCCCAAATGGCCCGCCGGGCCTGCGGATCGAGGCCGGTGGTGAGCTCGTCGAGGAACACGACCTCGGGATCGTTGATGAGGGCCAGGGCGATGAACAGGCGCTGCTTCTGTCCGCCCGACAACGTCATGAACAGCGCGTCGGCCTTGGTGGCGATACCAAGCTGCGTCAGAAGCTGATGCCCGTCGAGCGGCCGACGGTACAGCGACGACCAGAGCGCGATGGCCTCGCGGACCTTGATGCGTTTCTGGAGCTGCGCCTCCTGAAGCTGGACGCCGATGCGGTCCAGCAGCGCGACCGTGTCGCGGAAGGGATCGAGACCCAACACCGAGAGGCGACCCTGGTCGGGACGCCGCAAGCCCTCGATGCACTCCATGGTCGTCGTCTTGCCGGCGCCGTTCGGGCCGAGGAGGCCGAAGATCTCGCCCTCGAACACCTGAAGGGTAATCGCGTCCGCCGCTCGCGTGGCGCCGTAGGACTTCGACAGACCCACGACGTCGATGACCGGCGCTGGCGTCATCTTGCGAACGAAGCCTGCCGGCAGCTTCCAGGCGCTCTCATGCGCGGCCGTGGCTGAGGACGGAGCCACGGGCGCGACGTCGCAAGCCGTGGGTGAACTACGAGAACTGGTCGTTCAGGCACTGCAGTGCGCGGCCCCGTTCTTGAGCTTCAGGCCGTAGATCAGCCACACGATCCACGCCGCCGTGATGACGGCGGCGATCACGTGCGGGACCCACAACGCCGCGATCGCGCACACGCCGTAGAACGCCATCGCGTAGTACGAGGCCCGGGCGGCCTGCCGCGCGGCGGCGGCGGCCGTCTCGTCTTTTGCCAGTGGAATGGGCCGTGACGACGCGGCGCGAATACGGCGTCGCAGAACGCTTCGAGTCTCGCGTTGGGGTTGGCGGTCACGGAGGGCCGGCTGATTATGCCCCAGGAGAATGGCGGTCAGCAGCTCCGGTCGGGTCCCCGGCCGTCTGCACGGCAGCAGACGACAATCTCCGGGGCGACGGGAAGCGGGGCATGCGGCGAGGTAGTAGGATGGCAAAGGGAGGGTCTATGCGTGTGTTCGTGACCGGGGTACTGACGATGGTCGTGTGGGTCGCCAGCGCGGCGTCGGCGGAGGCGCAGGCGCACGTCGGTGTGCGTGCGGGCGTGAGTGCGGATCCCGACCAGTTCTTCTTTGGCGGTCACATCGAGACGCGCCCGATCCTGGAGCGATTGACGTTCCGGCCCAACGTCGAGCTGGGTGTCGGCGACGACCTCACCGTCTTCACGGGCAACCTCGAGTTCGTGTATTCGGTGCCCCTGCGGCAGCCGTGGCGTGTCTACTTCGGCGCCGGCCCCGCCCTTGTCGTCTATTCCCGAGACGATGACGGTCCCGGCAACGACAACGACGGCGCCGGCGGCGGGTTCAATATCCTGCTCGGCGCCCAGCACAGCGAAGGGCTGTTCGGTGAGCTGAAGATCGGCATGGTCGACAGCCCGGAGCTCAAGGTGACGATCGGCTACGCGTTCAGGTAGCGCAGAAAAGACGTCTCTTCGCGTTTAATACTTCGGCCGTACGTCCACGATGCCCTCGTAGACCGGCATCGAGTCGGGGCCCGCGGTGCGGGAGGTCTCTTCCAACAGCCGCTCCAGCACCTGGCGTTGTGCGGCGTGCGCCGGCTCGTTGATCAGGTTGTGACGCTCGTACGGATCGGACTGGAGGTCGTAGAGCTCCGTGGTGAACCGCTCCGGTGAGCCGTCGCCGGTGGGGTAGCGGATCAGCTTCCAGCGATCCGTCCGCACGCCGCGCACGTTGGGCGTGTAGGGAAACTGCTTCTCGTAGTTGTATTCGTACACGAACGCGCTCCGCCACTCGCCTGCGCTTCCTGTCAGGAGCGACGCAAAGGACCGGCCGGTGACATCCGCCAGCGGCTGAGCGCCCGCGAGCTCCAGCAGGGTGGGCGCGACGTCCTGATTGAGCACCATCGGCGAGACGACCGTCCCAGCCCGAATCAGGCGCGGAAAGCGCATCAGCAGCGGAATCCTGATGCTCTCCTCGTACATCGTCCGCTTGTCCACGCGGCCATGCTCGCCGAGCACGAAGCCGTTGTCGCTGGTGAAGACGAGCACGGTGTTGTCGAGCTGTCCGGATTCGGCGAGCGCCGCGTACACGCGCCCGACGCTTTCGTCGACCGAGAGCAAGGTCGCGAGGTAGGCACGGACGAACGTGTCGTACTCCTTCAGGTCGTAGAGCGGACCGCCGTGGCCGTGCCACGTGTTGAGGCTCTCCTCGAGCCACGCCGGCTTGCCGTCGGCAGCGCGGTAGTTGTTGTAGTTCACCGGCTTGCGAATCGGGAACCCGTCCAGCGCCTTCGCAAAGCGCGGCTCGGGCTGAATCGGTCCACCGTGCGGCGCTTTCTGGCCCAGCACGAGGAGCCAGGGCCGGTCGTGCGGCCGCTTCAGCCACTCGACGGCGTGATCGGTGACGACCGTCGTGTAGTAGCCGGGAAGCTGGCGCCGCGTCCCGTTGATGTTGAACTCGTTGTCGAAGTAGTTGCCCTGGCCGCGGTGGCTCATCCAGTGGTCGAATCCCGGGCGCTGGGCGTCGTTGTCCTCGCCCATGTGCCACTTGCCGATGTACGCGGTCTCGTAACCGGCCTCCTGCAGCCGGCGCGGGTAGCTGGGCAGGTCCACCGGGTACTCGGTGAAGTTGTCCAGCACCTGGTGGCGCCGCGCGTAGCGGCCGCTCAAGAGCGACGCCCGGCTGGGCGAGCACAGGGACGTCGTGACGAACGCGTTGGCAAAGCGCGCGCCTTCGGCGGCGATCCGGTCGAGGTGCGGGGTCTGGAACCACGGAAACAGCGCCTGGTCGCCCATCTCGCGCTGGACGACGCCAAGGGCGTCCCAGCGCTGGTCGTCGGTGAGGATGACGAGCACATTGGGGCGCGGCGCCGCCGGTGGCCGGGTCTCGGCGCAGGCCGCGGTCACCAGGACCAGACCCGCGAACAGCAGTCGACTCACGCGCATGGCAGCCCCTCCCGGACGACTGGCAGCGAGTATGGCAAAAAACCGAGCCCCGCGCCCTGATGTTCTCTATCATCCATGCATGACGACCCTCCGCGCGGTCCGGCTTGTCGCGTGCGTCGCCTGGTTCGCGCTCGGCCGACCGGCCGGCGCGCAGCAGTTGCCCATTGGGGCGCCGCCCAACATCGTCGTCATCTTCACCGACGACATGGGCTACGGCGATCTGGGCGCGTACGGCCACCCGACCATCCGCACGCCGCACCTGGACGAACTGGCCGCCAGCGGCCAGCGATGGACGCAGTTCTACTCGGCCGCCAGCGTCTGCACGCCCAGCCGCGCCGGATTGTTGACCGGCCGGCTCCCGATCCGGTTCGGCATGACGGGCCCGCGACGCGTGCTGTTTCCCGATTCGTCGCTCGGTCTGCCGCCTGAAGAGATCACGATCGCCGAGGCGCTGAAGGCGCAGGGGTACGCGACGGGAATGGTCGGCAAATGGCACCTGGGCCACCTGCCGCCGTTCCTGCCGACCGCGAACGGCTTCGACACCTACTTCGGTCTGCCGTACTCGAACGACATGGACCGCGATGCGGCCCGGTCGCCCGCGGGTCGCGCCGCATTCCTGGATCCGCGCGCCGAGTACTGGAACGTGCCGCTGATGCGCGACACCAGGATCGTGGAGCGGCCCGCCGATCAGACGTCACTGACCCGGCGGTATACGGACGAAGCCGTCCGCTACATCCGCGGGAACCGGGGACGTCCCTTCTTTCTCTACGTCGCGCATTCCATGCCGCACGTGCCCTTGTTCCGATCGGCCGAGTTCGCCGGCCGCTCGGCGCGTGGTTTCTACGGCGACGTGATTGAAGAGATCGACTGGTCCGTGGGGCGGATTGTCGAGACGCTTCGCGCCGAGGGCCTGGCGGAGAACACGGTGGTCTTCTTCACCTCCGACAATGGTCCCTGGCTGTCCTACGGGGCTCACGGCGGATCGGCGGGGCTGCTGCGGGCGGGCAAGGGCACCACGTGGGAAGGCGGAATGCGTGTGCCCTTCATCGCCTGGTGGCCCGGACGCATCCGGCCCGCCACGGTGACGGCTCTCGGCACGTCACTCGATCTGTGGGCCACCGCGGTGGCGCTGGCGGGTGGTCAGGTGCCCGGCGATCGGCCGCTCGATGGATACGACATCCGGCCGGTGCTGTTCGGGACCGGTCCGGCGCCGCGCGACGTCGTGTTCTACTACCGGCAGCGCGAGCTGTATGCCGTCCGGCAGGGCGCGTGGAAGGCCCACTTGATCAGCGAGGGCGCGTACGGGCAGTTTGGCGGCCGGATTGTCCACGAGACGCCGGAACTCTATCAGGTCGAGCACGACCCGTCGGAACAACACAACGTGGCCGCGGATCACCCGGAGATCATCGAGCGCCTCCGCCGGCTGGCCGCCGATCACCGCGCGTCGGTGCCGCCCTACCCGAGCCGGCTCGAGGCGCGCATCGGCGCCGGCGACCCTTCACGCTAGATCGCGAGCCGTCAGAAGGTCCAGAACGCCATCACGGACGGGTGGGCGCTGCTCTCGCGGAACTTCGGCAGCAGCTCGAGCGACTCGTCGTGCACGCCGCGCACCGTCGTGAACCAGATCGGACGATAGACGTACCCGACGCTCAAGCCCAGCCGCGGCGTGGCGAATACCGTGACCCCTACCTCGGTGTTCAGGCCCGTGCCGCGCCAGCGCGCATCGCCCAGCAGCGGATCGTCGAAACTGCCGTCCTCGACTCGAAGAAGGGGAATGGAGATGCCGAGGACGAGGTGAGGCTGAACGCGCTGGGTGGTCCGGAAGAAGAAACGGCCATCCACGTTGAACGCGGTGAGGACCGAGGTCACCGGAACGTCATCGAACGTCCCGCCGTGTCGCGCCCGCTCGACGCTGAACTCGAGCGCCAGCGGCCGCGACCGGAAACCGACCAGCACCCGCATCGTCGTCTGCTCGTCCAGCTTCGGCAGAATCGCCACTTCCGTGCCGCCGACGCGTTCATACACCGTCAGGCCGTCGAAGGACACGCCGTCCAGCGTGGCGTTCACCTGCGGCGCGACGCCCACGTAGATGCGCTCGCGCGCGAAGCCAGGGGCCCGGTCCTGGCCGGCAGCCGGAGGCGCCACGGAGATCGCCAACAGACAGAGACACGCGACGCGCGCGGACGAAACGGGCATGGAGAGCGGCTCCGTAACTGAGGGCAGATCCTATACTGCCCGGCACCTGGAACGCTCGGCGTGAGGTTCCCCCCGCTGGTGCTGGCCAGGCCCTGCACGCCTGCGCGCCAGGGGATGCGCTATGGCGTTTTCGAGAAGCGTGCAGTCCGCGCCGGCCTCCAGCCGCACGCTCGCACGGCCTCCGCCGGATGGACCGTCGGCCGCGCTGCGGCAAAGTCGGCCGGCCGCAGACTGCACGCTTTCTCGAAAACGCTTCACGGCTGCGGAGCCGGGACGACAACGCACCCGGGTCCGAGCACGAATCCCGGCTGGTTCGGTACGCTGCCGCCGATTTGGCTGTCGCCGTGCGCGACGTGCGCGGGCTGGGCCACCACATTGACCTGGATGAGGACGTAGGCGCCGGGCCGATTGCGGTGGCACAACGGGATCTTCACGTCCGTCCCGGTCTGCCCGGCCCCGGAGGACTCCACGCCGGTGTAGTGGCTCGGGTCGGTGGCGATGGCCGCCTGAGGCCCCGCCAGGGCGGTGACCCATCCGACGTTGGCGTAGGGACCAGCCGTCGCGACACCGACCCCCGTACAGGTCAACGACGCACCGGCCGCGAGCGTCCTGACCTCGTCGCAATCCACGAGTACCCCCTGGTCGTCGCTGACGACGATCCCCCCGAGGGTTCCGGTCCACGTGTTCGTGATGACGTACGTCCAGGTGATGGGATCGCCAACGGCGATCGAGGGACCTGGCGCCAAATCGGCATCGTGCCCGTTCGTGAACTTCTTGATCGTGACGAACGGCACCGGATCGCCCTGAAGCGGCGTGAGCCCGCCCGCGGCGGCGACGAAACCCGTGGCAACGATGGCGAGCGAGCCGACCGCCGCCACGACAATTCTGTGGTTGAGACGCATCTGGTGTCTCCTTGAAAGGGTGCAGGGCATGGGAGCAAGGGGCATGCCCTCCTCAGGCGGCGGCCGCGAGCCGCGGTCGTGCGTGGCTGATTCGTCACCCTGGCAGGCCGGCCTACAGGTCTGGCTGCGCGCATACATTTCGCTCTTCCAGAACTGTGCGCGGCACCGAGGCCAGCAATCCCTCAGATCCTGAGGGGTCGTCCGGTCTTGTGATCACCGAGCCGTCCGCCCGAACGTCACCGTCGCAGCTGTTTCAGCCAATCCGGCAGCGCGTGGAGCTGGTCCACGTGATCGGGGGCGCTGTTGCCGGCGTAGCCCGTGAGCAGGAACCGGCCGGCTTTCGCCTCGCTCAGCTGCTGCAGCCCCATCGGGCCCCACCGGAGCACGGCCGTGCGCGGCACGCCGAGCCGGGCGAGCAGCCAGTCGGCCGTTTCAGTCGTGCTCGCGTACGTGCCAGGGAAAATCTCGGAGTGGGTGACGATCATCCGCTTCCGTCCGGCCACGGCATCGTGGGCGAACTGCAGAAAGACCTCGAGCCCCGCGGTTCCCAGTTGTGACTCGAGCGATGCACCCGTACTCGGCCGGCCATCCACGTAATCCGTGTGCAGTCCGTCAATCAGCAGCAGGCGTTCGACCCTGGCATAGTGAGCGGGCACCTTCAGGATCTCCCGCACCGCACCGTAGCCGGCGCTCCACGACGTGAGGCTCACGGGCGAGAACGCCCGGCCCGCTTTCGTCTCGGCCTCGGCGATCAGCCGTGAGAACAGCGCCGCGTCCTGAAACGGACGCGCATAGACGCCTGAGCCCGTGCCGAGCTGAATCGTGATGACCGCGGTGCCGCCGGCGCGCGCGGCCGCCACTTCGGGCAGCCAGGTATTGCCGTGGAAGTGGACGACGAGCGGCGCCGGCGACCTGAGCCTTGCCGGCAGGAAAAGCGTGCCGATCTCCAGCGTGTCGCGGCGGCCGGCCGGCGCCTCCTCGGCCAGCCGCGGGTGCGCCCTCGTGTGCTCGACGAGCGGCGACGGATTCTGTGGCTGTTGCGCGAACGCCGTGGCGGCGAACAGGCCGGCGAGGACGACGATCCAGTGCCGCATGGTGATGGTTCCCGGACGGGCACAGTATCGCAATGCCGGCGGGAGATGTCCCGCCGGCATCGCGGCCGGGCGTCGGCTGGCCTACAATGCCGCTCGAGTCACAGCATGCCACGCATTGCGATGTGGTCGGGGCCCCGGAACATTTCGTCTGCCATCATGCGCGCGTGGGGAAACCGCCCGGACACCGTGGTCTGTGACGAGCCGCTGTACGCGCACTACCTGATGAAGTCGGGGGCGCCGCATCCAGGCGCCGACGAGGTGATGCGGTCCCAGGACACCGACTGGCGCGCGGTCGCCCGCGTGCTCTCCGAGGACCCGCTGCCGCCCGGCAAGACGGTGTTCTACCAGAAGCACATGACCCATCACCTGCTGCCGGAGATCGACCGCGAGTGGCTGGAGCGGCTGACGCACGTGTTCCTGATCCGAGAGCCGCGCGAGGTCGTGGCGTCGTTCACGCGCATCGCTGGCCCGCCCACGCTCGAGGCGACCGGCCTGCCGCAGCAACTGGACCTGTTCGATTGGGTGGGGGAGCGGACCGGCCGGGTGCCGCCGGTCATCGACGCGCGCGACGTGCTCGAGAATCCGCCGCGCATGCTGCGTCGTCTCTGCGAGTCGGTTGGCGTCGAGTTCACCGACGCGATGCTCTCGTGGCCGCCGGGACCACGCGAGACCGACGGCGTGTGGGCGAAGTACTGGTACGACGCCCTCATGACGTCCACCACGTTCCAGCCGTGGCGACCGCCCGCCGGGCCGGTGCCGCCTGGCGTGAATGGCCTGCTCGACGAGGCCGACGGGATCTACCAGCGGCTGTACGACTGTCGGCTCCGATAAGACGGCAGCGGGAGGGTCCGTGCTCCAGTCCTTCAACCAGAAGAATCGCGACCTGATCGTGTACGTGAACGGCCAGCTCGTCCATCGTGACCAGGCGGCCGTGAGCCCGTTCGACTCGGCCGTGCAGGGCGGCGATGCGGTCTGGGAAGGCCTGCGGCTCTACCACGGGCGCATCTTCAAGCTGTCCGAACATCTCGAGCGGCTTCGCAGTTCCGCTCTGGCGCTGGCCTTCACCGAGATCCCGACCGACGCCGCGATCACCGACGCGATGCAGCGGACGCTCGCGGCCAATCAGATGACCGACGGCGTTCATATCCGGCTCACCCTGACGCGCGGCGTCAAGTACACGTCCGGCATGGACCCGCGGCTCAACACGTCGGGTCCCACGCTCATCGTGCTGGCCGAGTTCAAGGCGCCGGTCTACGACAAGACGGGCATCACGCTCATCACCAGCTCCATCCGCCGCTTTCCGCCCGATTGCCTGGACCCCAAGGTGCACCACTGCAACCTCATCCAGTCCATCCTCGCGAAGATCGAAGCGAATACGGCTGGCGCCGACGACGCGCTGATGCTGGATGTGGCGGGGTTCGTGGCCGAAACCAACGCGACGCACGTGTTCATCGTTCGCCAGGGTCGGGTCCTGACCAGCCGCCTCGTCGCCTGCCCCGAAGGCATCACGCGCGGAGTCGTCCTGGATCTCTGCCGCGCGAACGGTATTCCGCACGAAGAGCGCGACCTGTCGCTGACCGAGATCTACCGGGCCGACGAGGTGTTCTGCACCGGCACGATGGGCGAACTGGCGCCCGTGACCAGGGTGGATGCGCGGCCGATCGGCGGCGGTGGCCCCGGGCCGCTCACGGCCCGTCTCAGCACGCTGTTCCGGGAGTTGACCGCACGCGAGGGCACATCGGTCGTCTGACTCCACTCCCACAGCGCCGATCTTCAGCCCGGCGGACGAACGTCGGAACGACGAGAAATCGGTTACCGTATGCCCATTCCCGCGAGAGGAGGCGTTGTGCGTCGCTTCACCCCAGCCCTCGCCGTGGCCGGCACTGCCCCGAAGGTGATCGTCCTCGCCGTGCTGCTGGCCTCGACCCTCGTGTCCGCCCAGATCGGGCCGGACACCTACGAACGGGCCAACCAGCGGCGGCGTGAGTTCTCGGGCCTGGCCGTCGGCGTGCCTGACCCCGCGAACGCCATCCCCGGCACGAGTCGGTTCTGGTACCGGAAGTCCGTGAAGGGCGGGCACGAGTTCGTCCTGGTCGATCCCGAGACGCGATCGAAGCGGCCGGCATTCGATCACGCGCGCCTCGCCGCCTCGCTCTCCGCCGCGGCGGGCGGCAAGTACTCGGCGCTGACGCTGCCGTTCTCCACGGTGCGGTTTGTCGACGACGGGCGAGGAATCGAGGTGGCGGCGGCCAACGGGACCTGGCGCTGCGATCTCGGCGACTATGCGTGCGCGCGCTCCGCGGGGGCCGGCGGCGGGCCGGGCACCGGTGCGCGATCGCCGTCGGCACCGGCGCCCTCCATCGACGAGCCGCCGCAGGAATACGGCAACGACGTGCAGGACGGGATGGTGGACCTGGCGCCGCAGGGGCAGGGGCCGCCGGCGGGTCTCCGGACACCCGGGCCGGACCGGCCGCGCGGCAACTCGCCGCTGCGGCGCTCCCCGGACGGCCAGTGGGAAGCCGTCATCGTCGACCACAGCGTTGCCATTCGCCCGCGGGGCGGTGCGGACGCCGCCCCGGCGGTGCCGCTGAGCACGGACGGATCCGCGGACCACTACTACACGCTGGCGTCCACGGCGTGGTCGCCGGACTCCACACGGCTGGTCGCCTACCGCGTGCGTCCCGGCGAGCGGCGTCAGATCCAGTTTGTCGAGTCGTCACCGCGCGACCAGGTGCAGCCGCGCCATTGGGTCCGCGACTACGCGAAGCCCGGCGACCGTCTGGACATCGCGCAGCCCGTGCTGTTCGACCGGGCGGCCGGCCAGGCCGTCGTCGTCGACTCGGCGCTGTTCCCGAATCCTTACAGCCTCTCGAATCCGGTCTGGCGCCGGGACGGTCGCGCGTTCACGTTCGAGTACAACCAGCGCGGCCACCAGGTGTACCGCGTGATCGAAGTGGACGCCGAGACCGGCCGGGCTCGCGCCCTGATTACGGAGGAGAGCCCGACATTCATCAGCTATCGCCCGCTCGTCGCCAACGCGCGGGATACGGGGCGGCGGTTCCGCCACGACCTGAACGACGGCGCCGAGACCATCTGGATGTCGGAACGCGACGGGTGGGCGCATCTCTATCTGTACGACGGCGTGACGGGGCAGGTGAAGCATCAGATCACGAAAGGCCCCTGGGTGGTGCGCGCGGTCGACCACGTGGACGAGGCGCGGCGCCAGATCTGGTTCCAGGCGAGCGGCCGGCATCCCGGCCGCGATCCGTACTTCCTCCACACCTACCGCATCAACTTCGACGGCACCGGTCTGACCTCGCTGACGGACGCCGACGGCGATCACGTGGTCACCTTCTCCGCCGACAGGACGTACTACATCGACACCTGGTCACGGGTCGATCTCGCGCCGGTGTCCGAGCTTCGCCGATCCGAGGACGGCGAGCGCCTCATGGCGCTGGAGCAGGGCGACGCCTCCGCGCTCGTCGAGGCCGGCTGGCGACCGCCCGAGGTGTTTACCGCGCTCGGACGCGATGGGAAAACGGAGATTTGGGGCACCATCCAGCGTCCGGTCGACTTCGATCCCGCGAAGACGTATCCGGTGATTGAGAACATCTACGCCGGCCCGCAGGGCCACTTCGTGCCGAAGCGCTTCGGCGGCGCCGTCCAGCCGCTCGCCGAGCTGGGCTTCGTCCTGGTGCAGATCGACGGCATGGGCACGAACAACCGGTCGAAGGCCTTTCACGACGTCGCGTTCCGGAACCTGGGCGATGCCGGCCTGCCCGATCGCGTCCGGTGGCACCAGGCTGTGGCCGCCAAGTACCCGTGGTACGACGTCAGCCGCGTGGGCGTGTACGGCACATCGGCCGGGGGCCAGAGTGCGCTCGGCGCCCTTCTGTTTCATCCTGAGTTCTACAAGGTCGCCGTCTCGAACTCCGGCTGTCACGACAACCGCATGGACAAGATCTGGTGGAACGAACAGTGGATGGGATGGCCGGTCGGTCCCGCATACGCCGCCTCCTCCAACGTGGTGCACGCGGGAAAGCTGCAGGGCCGCTTGCTGCTGGTGTTCGGCGAGCTCGACACGAACGTCGACCCGTCATCCACCCTGCAGGTCGCGAACGCCCTGATTCGGGCGAACAAGACGTTCGATCTGATTGCCGTGCCGGGCGGCGGTCACGGCGCCGGCGGCGCGTACTACCAGCGCGCGCTCCAGGATTTCTTCGTCCACCATTTGCTCGGCGTCGAGCCGCCGGAGTGGAATGCTCAACGGTAGGCGGCGGGCTTCAGCCCGCCGCGTGGGTCCGCGGGGCTGAAGCCTCGCGGCTACCTGACTCGCGCCAGAGAGGAGCCTTCCATGGACGGCTTGAGATCGGTTGCACGCGATCTGCGCTACGCGGTCAGAAGCCTGCGGCAGGATCGCGGATCGGTCGCGCTGGCCGTCCTCGCGCTCTCGCTCGGCATCGGCGCGACGACGGTCATTTTCAGCGTCGTCTACAGCGTCCTGATCGCCGCGTTTCCGTTCGCCGACAACCTGCGCGTCGTTCACTTCTACATCACGGCCGCGGACCGGCCCGGCGGGTCGGCGTGGTATCCGGCTCCCGAGTTCGTGGACTACCGCTCCCAGAACCACGTGTTCAGCGACGTGCTCGGTGGCGTCAGCCTGGAGGTGCTCTACAACCTCGACAACGCCACGTATCGCGTGCGTGGCACGCACCTCGACACACGGGCCCTTCGCGCGCTGGGTGTCCGGCCCATTCTGGGCCGGGACATGACCGATGCGGACGGCGCCCCCGACGCTCCGCCGACGTTCCTGATGAGCGACCGGATGTGGAACGAACGCTTCAATCGGGATCCCGGGGTCCTCGGCATGACTCTCAAGCTCAACGGGACGATGCGGACACTCATCGGTATTCTGCCGCCACGCTTCCTGCTGCAGGCCGCCGACGTGTTCTTCCCGTTCACCATCACCGCCAGCCTGACCGACGCGCTGATCGGGGGCACCGGCAAACGGCCGCTGTCGGTGTGGACGTACGCCCGGCTGAAGCCCGGTGTGACGCCGGAGCAGGCCGCTGCCGATCTTGACGTCATCGCGCGGAACGAAGCCCGGCTGTATCCGACGCGGTATCCCGAAAACTTCAAGATTTCGGTTACCTCCCTGGCGGACGCCTATACGGCGGCCAGCCTCACACAGATGGTGTACATCCTCGTCGGCGCCGTGCTGATGCTGCTGATGATTGCCTGCAGCAACGTGGCGAATCTGCTGCTCGCGCGAGCGACGGCGCGCGAAGCAGAACTCGCGCTGCGCGCGAGCCTCGGCGCGTCACGGGGGCGGCTGATGCGCCAGTTGCTCGCGGAAAGTCTGGTTCTCGCGACCGCCGGCACCGTCGTGGGTGGTTTCCTCGCGTATGCCGGACTGCAATGGGTGCAAGCCGCGATTCCGGCCACGGCCCTGCCCTCGGAGATGGCCATTCGCTTCAGCGGCCAGGCGCTCGCGGCTACCGTCGGCGTCGCGATGCTGACCGCGCTCCTCTGCGGGCTGGCCCCCGCGCTGCGCGCCGCGCGGGGTGATCTGCACGGGCGACTCATGGGGACCGGCAAAGGGGTCGGTCTCCGGTCCGGGCATGGCCGGCTGCGCTCGCTGCTCGTGATGGTCCAGATGACGCTGGCCATCGTGCTCCTCGTGGGCGCGGGGCTCATGATGCGCACGCTCTTCGCCCTCCAGACGATCGAACTGGGACTCAATCCTTCGAATGTTCTCGTGGGCCGGTTCGCGTTTCCGCAGGGCCAGACCCAGACGCCCGCCGAGCGGACCTTGTTCCTCGAGCAGGTCCTGCAGAGGGTCAGCGCTCTGCCTGGGGTCGTCGCCGTGTCACCGTCGGGCGGCTTGCCACTCCAGGGCGGCCCGAGTTCGCCGCTGATGATTCCGGGAATCGCGGCCGCGGCCCGGTCCACGACGTCGCTCGAGTTCGTGGGGGACGGCTATTTCCGGGCGATCGGTCTTCCCCTGATCAGGGGGCGTCTGCTCGCGCCAGAGGACGTCATCGGCGCCCGGAAGGTCGCTGTGGTCAATCGGGCGTTCGCGCGGGAGTTTCTCGAGAACGCCGATCCGATTGGCCGGACGGTCGTGTTCGGCGCCGTCGACCGCGGCGCCGCGCCCGGCCAGTCGTCGTTGTTCGAGATTGTGGGCGTCGTGGGTGACGCACGCAATCTCGGACCGCAGAACGAGACTCGCGCCCAGGCCTTCGTCCCGTATACCGTGCCCGGCATGCTCGGTAGTGGCGCGATCGTGGTCAAGACCAGCGTGGATCCCCACGCGCTGGCTCACGGTGTCCGGCAGCAGATTTGGGACGTGAACCAGAACGTCGCCCTCATGAACGCCGAATCACTGGAGGACGTCCTGCACCGGACTGCGCTCGCGGCTCCGCGGTTCGGCGTCGGGCTCATGGGGTCGTTCGCGGCCCTCGGCCTCATCCTCTCGGCCATCGGCGTCTTCAGCGTCATGGCCTACACAGTGTCGCTCCAGACCCACGATATCGGCATCCGCATGGCGCTCGGGGCCGAGCCGCGTGGCGTCCTTCGCCTGATCGTGCTCAAGGGCCTGCGGCCGATCCTCGCGGGCGTCGTGGTGGGACTGGCGGCCGCCTATGGGCTCTCGCGGGTGATGGAAAGCCACATCTACGGTGTGACAGCTACCGATCCCTGGACCTATGCCCTCGTCGCCGCCGTGTTGACCGCGGTGGGCGTCATTGCGTGTCTCCTGCCCGCGCGCCGGGCGATGAAGGTGGATCCACTGATCGCCCTGCGGCGCGAGTAATCGCACGCTACGGCGCCGTGGACACCACCGGTGGGCTCGTCGCGATCCGCACGAAGCTCGCCAGCCGGAACAGCCGGAACTCGTACGTGCCCGGCGCCGACGGCAACGTCACCGTCCACGTCCGGGTCGTCACGCCCGCGCCGACGTAGGTGAACTGAACATAGCTGTTGTTTGCCGCGCCCACCGGCGCGAACGCCAGCCAGTCCGTCGTCCCGCCGAGTCCGTTCGTCAACGTCACCGTGACCTGCTGGCCCGGTGCGCCCGACGACGTGCTGAGGGTCAGCGTGGGCGGCGGCGGCGCCTGGACGGTTACCGTCGGACTCGTCGCCACACGGGTGAACGTGCCCTGTCTGAACAGCCGGAATTCGTAGGTGCCGGCCGACGCCGGTGTCACCGTCCACGTCCGCGTCGTCACGCCCGCCCCGACGTAGGTGAACTGCACGTAGCTGTTGTTTGCCGCACCGGTCGGCGCGTACGCCAGCCAGTCGGTCGTCCCGCCGAGTCCACCCGTCAGCGTCATGGTGACAGGTGTGCCGGCCGTGACCGTCGTGGCGCTGACGGTGATCGTCGGCTGTGAGGTCGCCGGCACGACGGTCACGGTCGGGCTCGTCGCCGCGCGGATGCCGTTCACGTACAGCCTGAACTCATACGTGCCCGCCGTCGCCGGCACCGTCACCGTCCACGTTCGCGTCGTCACACCGGCGCCAACCAGTGTGGACTGCAGGTAGCTCCCGTCCGGCGCCCCGGTCGCCGTCAAGGCGAGCAGATCACTCGCCCCGCCCGGCCCGTTCGTCAAGGTCGCCGTCACCTGTCCGCCGGCGGCCACGGTGGTGGCGTTCACCGAGAGCGACGGCGCCGGCGGCGGCGCGCCCGCGCGCGTGACGGACGGACTCGTGGCGATGCGCACGAAGCTCGCCTGCTTGAACAGCCGGAACTCGTAGGTGCCCGGCGCCGATGGCATGTTCACCGTCCACGTCCGGGTGGTCACGCCGGCGCCGACGTAGATGAACTGCACGTAGCTGTTGTTCGCCGCGCTGGTCGGCGCAAAGGCCAGCCAGTCGGTGGGGCCGCCGAGCCCGTTCGTCAAGGTGACGGTCACCGGCTGACCGGGCGACGCGCTCGTCGTGCTGACGGTGAGCGTCGGCGGCGGAGGCGCCTCCACCGTCACGATTGGACTCGTCGCGATCCGGACGAACGTCGCCTGCTTGAACAGCCGGAACTCGTACGCGCCTGCCGTGGTCGGCGCGTTCACGGTCCACGTGCGGGTGGTCACGCCGGCGCCGACGTACGTGAACAGCACGTAGCTGTTGTTGGGGGCGCCCACGGCCGCGAGCGCCAGCCAGTCCGTCGTCCCGCCCAGCCCGTTCGCCAGCGTCACGGTCAGCGGGCTGCCGCTGACGAGACTCGTGGCGCTCACGGCCAGCGAGGGCGGCGGGGTGATCGTGAACGTGAGCGCTTCGGACGTGCCGCCGCCCGGAGATGGCGTGAAGACCGTGACGAGGGCGGCGCCCGTGGAGGCGAGGTCCGCGGCCGGAATGTCCGCCCGCACCTCGGTCGCGCTGACGAGGGTCGTCGGCCGATCCAATCCGTTCCAGCGAACGACGGAGGACTGGACGAACCCCGTGCCAGCGATCTTCAGCGTGAATCCGGCGGACCCGGCCAGCGCCTGCGACGGCGTCAGCGACGTGATGGCCGGTGCGGGGCTGATCGCGGCGTCCACCGTGACAGCCGGACTCGTTGCCACCCGCACGAAGCTGTTGTCCACGAACAGCCGGAACTCGTACTCGCCCGCCGTCTGGGGCATCGTCACCGTCCAGGTGCGGTCGAGCACGCCCGCGCCCACCCAGGTCTGCTGCACGTAGCTCGTGTCGGCCGACCCCACCGCCGCCAGCGACAGCCAGTCGAGCGTGCCGCCGAATCCGTGCTGGAGGGTGACAGTGACTGGCGCGCGCGGCGCGACGGTCGTCTCGCTCACGGTCAGCACCGGTGGCGGGAGGATGTTGACCGGCAACTGGGACGAGGTTCCGCCACCCGGCGCCGGGTTGACGACCGACACGAGGCCGGTGCCGGTCCCGATCGCCGAGGCGGGCACGATCGCGCGGAGCTCGGTCACGCTCACGGTCGATGTGGGCACGTCCTGGTCGTTCCAGCGCGCGATGGACAGATGGTTGAAACCGCTTCCCGTCAGCGTGAGCGTCGCGGCGAGCCCCGCACGCACTGCGGCGGGCGACACCGACGTCAACTCGGGCGCCGGGTTCGACAGCGGGGTGAGCGATGTCAGCGCCTGAAACAGCCGGATCCGCGGCACTGTCGTGCTGCCGGGCCCCCAGGCTCGCAGGTCCGTCACGGGCAGCCCCGTGGCCCGGAGCGCGCCGAGGATCTCGTCCACGGTGGCCGTGGGCACGGCCTGGCGGATCACGGCCCAGGCGCCGGACACGTGCGGCGTGGCCATCGACGTGCCGGAAAAGGCGTCGAAGCCGTTGCCGGGCACGGAGGAGATGATCTCCTCGCCGGGCGCGAAGAGCGACAGGAACGGCGCGACGTTCGAGAAGAGCGACACGTCGTCGGTGGCCGACGTGGAGGCGACGCTGATCGCCGACGACACACACGCGGGCGACGACATCGTCGTGGGGTCGAAGTTGTTGCCGGAGGCCGCGATTGTCGCGATGCCGATCGCCCGCAGGTTGTCGATGACGGGCTTGTACGGCTCGTTGTCGCATGCCTCGGCGAACAGGCCGCCGCCGAGGCTCAGGTTCACGGCCGCGATGTTGAGGCCGCCAGCGACGGCGACGGTGTACACGCGCTCGAGGCCCGCGATGAGGTCCGACGCGAAGGCGCCGAGGCACGGCGCCTCTCCGCTGCAGGTCGCCGGGTCGATGACGTTGGAAAAGACCTGGACGGCCATGAGCGAGCTGCCGCGGGCGACGCCCCAGATCGGCTCACTGGACGTGTCGCCGTTGCCGGCGGCAATGCCGGCGACGTGGGTGCCATGGGCGCACTCGTCGCCCGCGCAGGGCGCGGCCGCACCCGCGCCGACCTGTTCCTCGAGTCCATTCGGGCAGACCGACTGGCTGAGGCCAGGGATGGTGCTGGAGTAGCACGCCTCGGCCACCACCCGGCCGCCGAGGAACGGGTGGCTGGTGTCGACGCCGGAGTCGAGTACCGCGACGGCGACGCCAGTGCCGTCGAACCCGGCCTGCCAGACCTGGTCGCCTTCGATGCGCGGTACGCTGCTGACGAGCGACGGCCGCAACAGAGCGTCTTCGACGATGCGGACGACGTCGCTGCCCGCGGCCTCGAGGACGGCCAGCCCCTGCGGGGTCACGTCGACCGCGATGTAGGGCGTCGTGTGAAAGCGCCGCAGCACGCGACCCATTCCCGGCGTCAGCCTCGCAAGCACGCGGTCGCGTACGCGCGCGATCTGGTCGCGCTGCGCCTGCACTCCAGCAGCGCTGCCGAGGCGGCCTTCGGGCAGGAACGCCCCCGACTCGAGTCTGAGTTCGACCAGGACACGCACGCGGCCCTGGCGAGACGCGACGCTCCGTGCCTGCTGCGAGACGATCGATCCGCCGCCGGCGCCCGCGGGTGTCTGCGCCTGCCCGGCCGCCAGCAATGCCGCAACCGACGTGAAGACGACCGCGACCGGAACCGCCACGACGCTTCGCACACGGAACATACGCACACCTCGCACCCGGTCCTGGTGGGGAACGGCCGGACTGAACGGACGCATGACGCCGGACTTCTCGTGGAGTATCGGCGCTAGGTTGAAATGCGCGAGGCCGTCGAGTCAAGCAATTTGCCGCGAAAAACACGGCAAGTTCCGCGCTGCCGGCGGAGGAACTTTCAGTCTTGAGATTTCACGGCGGGTCCGCGCTCATCGATGTGCGCGGGTTACAGAATCGACCGCGCGATCCCGTAACGACATGATTGACGCACGAAACTGGACGCGACGATCAATTCCGCACGCGCTCCGCCGACCTGAAGGTCGGCGGCTCCTTCTATCAAATGGAGGGGCCGACCTTCAGGTCGGCCCGTGGCCGTCATGGCTGCGCCGTTGCCAGCGCCTTGAGCGCAGACGCCAGCGTCCGCACTTTCTGCGGGTCGCCCGCGCCGGCCGCGCTGGCGGACAGCTCGGTGGCCAGTCGCGACAGCGCCGTCCGTCGCGCAACACCCGTCAGGTTCTCCGCGCGCACGAGCGTGCTCCGCGCGGACCCGATCCGGGCGCCGGCGAGGCCGTTCGATCGCTCGAGCTGGTCGAGATACGACCGCACCAGGGCGACGCTCGGCGGCCAGACGAACCGCGGCTGCCCCTGCGTGTTCAGGTACTCCATCGTGACCGTCTTCGCGGCGTCGAGTTCGTTCTGGGAGAGCAGGCCGCTCGGCAGCAGTTCGAGAATGTCCAGCCCGCGTTCGATCTCGGAGCTGACGATGAGGCCGTTGTAGTAGTAGGCCGACCACGAGCCGGCGGGCACGAGCCGCGTGGCGTCGACGGGGCCGCGATCGAAGTACGCGATCTCCTTCGGCCGCTTGACGTCCGTCCAGTCGAGGAGTGACACGCCCCCCTGGTACCAGCCCTGCACCATCACATCGCGGCCCGGAATCGGCACGAGCGATCCGTTGTGCGCCACGCAGTTCTCCTGCGCGGTCTGCGCGGCCGGGAGTTTGAAGTAGCTCTGGAACACCATCTTCGATTTCTCGATAGTGAAGAGGGCGTTGGCGCCCCACTCGGGCCGATCGGTATCGCGGCAGCGTGGCGCCGTGCCGCCGCCCCACTCGTCGGTGAAGAGCACCTTCGTGCCGTCATTGCTGAAGGTGGCCGAGTGCCAGTACGCCATGTTGGCGTCGGCCACCTGGTCCAGACGGACGGGCCGCGTCGGGTTGCGGATGTCGAGCAGCAGCCCGTACCCGCCGCAGGCGCCCCCGGCCAATCCGATCGCGGGATACACCGTGATGTCGTGGCATTGATTGGGCCCGGTGGGCGGGCCGCCGCCGCGTCCGCCGCCGCGACCACCGCCACGGCCGCCGCCACGACCACCGTCGGCGGCCGGCTCTCCCGGCGTGTCCCCGCGCGCCGCCTGGTTCGCGCCTCGGCCGCCGGGTGGCGGCGGCGGAGGGGGCGCGCCCGTATCGCCTGGCCCGCCCGCGCGAACAGGTCCGCCATCGCCACCGCGCCCACCGGCCGCCGCGTCGCGCTGTGGATTGCGCGGCGCCGGGGCGAGTCCCTGGAAGATGCGCGGCGAACTGACAATGTGCGCCTTCTCAGGCGCGGCGAGCGGAACTCGAATTACCTCGATCCGGAACTGTGCCGTGTCCGGGTTCTCAGCGACGGTCCCCGAGCTGCAGCCGGGCAGCTCGTCCGCGGGCCGGACCCCCGCCGAGCCCGAGACGTACACGTAGATGTTCGCCGTGTCCTTCGGATCGGTCACGACCGTATGCGTGTGCGACCCGCGGCAGGTCTGCACGCTCGTGACGAGCTTCGGCGCGGAGACGTTCGTGATGTCGAAGATGCGGATGCCGCGCACGCGATCCTTGCTGGTCGGTTCCGGGACGCCGCCGAAGCCGCAGTCAGCCCGGCTGTTGACCGCTTCGGCCGACATGAACAGCAGGTGCTTGTAGACCGAGACGTCGTTCTGTGACGCGGGACACACGTAGGCGTTCACGAGCACCGGTCGCACCGGATTCGAGATGTCGTAGATCTCGAACCCGTTGTAATTGCCCTGAACCGCGTATCGGCCCGTGAACGCGAGATCGGTGTGAAACACGCCCAGCGACTTGTCGCTCGGCGGCGTCGTGGAGATCAGCCGCATGTTCCAGGCCGCCTGCGCCGCGTCCCACCGACCCGCTTTGAGGCCCACGCGCGGATCGGGCGAGGGCGCGGCCATCGACACGAAGGGCCGCACGGGGGCGGGCATGACGGCCGGCGGCGGTTCAGGCGGAGGCGGAGGCGTGCCGCGGCCCCGGCCGCCGGTCTGGGCTGCGCCGCCCCCAGACGCGCCCGGCGCCGGTGCGGGCGTCTGCGCGCGCGGCGCCGCCGCGAGTCCGACCACGAGCGCTGCCAGCGAAGCGACGGCGACTGCTTTCATTCCCCGGGCCCTCCCTCGAGCATCTGCGTCATGCGCGCGATCTCCATTTCCTGATCGGCCTGGAGATCGGACACGAACTTGTACATGTCGTCGCCCTGCACGGCGCCGTGCGTCTTCAGCAGGTCGCTGGCCATCTTCAGCGCGCCTTCGTGATGCGCGATCATCCGCGTGAGGAAGAGCCGGTCCCATGCGGGGCCGCGCGCCTGATTCATCTCCGACAGTTGCGCGTCGGTCAACATGCCGGGCATCAGCATGTCGTGCTCCATCGTGCCCATCGTCATGCGGTGATGCGTGGCGTCGGCGGCCGGGACCCGCTGGCCGCGGTCGCGCAGCCAGTCGCGCATCCACGCGATCTCGTCGCGCTGGCTGACCAGGATGCGCTCCGCGAGCAGCCGGATGTCGGGGCGGGCGCCATGCGAGACTGCCCAGCCGGCGATGAGAACGGCCTGCGCGTGATGCGGAATCATGCCGCTGATGAACTCGACGTCGGCGGCGCTGTACGGCTGGCGGGCGAGATCCGGCCGGGCGGGCGGCTCGCTCGCCGCCGTGGTCGCGGGGGCGGTCGGTTCGCGATCGACGCGCGTCTGCGCGGCGATGTCGGACAGGCCGACGATCATGGCCAGCACGCCCGCGGCGCAGGCCGTCCGGCCTGCGGTTCGCCCGGCTCTCGCCCGGCGGCGACGAGGGAATGGCGACACGCGTCTAGTTCAACACGAACATGTACAGCCCGCCGCCGGCGCTGAAGAGCATGTGCTGCTTGCCGTCGAGCATGAACGTTTCGGGCGGCGCACTGAGGTTGCCGATCTGGGAGTACCAGAGCCCTTTGCCGGTCGCCGCGTCCCAGGCCTCCACATTCGGTGCGTTCGAGAGGAAGAGGACGCCACCCGCGGTCGACAGCAGCCCGGAACTGCCGCCGTTGAGCTTCTTTCGCCACGTGACGTTGCCGGTGCGGTAGTCGACCGCGACGAGGCTGGTGCCCCACGACAGGTTCCCGCCGCCGGACGTGCCGCCCAGGCCCATGGACCCACGCGGATCCGGTTCCATCAGATAGCTGATCCGCAGGGAACTCTGCTCGTGCACATAGAAGAGTCCGGTACCGGGCGAGAAGGTCGGGGGCGGGTAGTTCAGGACGTCTCCGTTGACGAGCGAGCCCGCGACGGTGGCGTCCTTGTGCGGATTGCGCTTCGGCTGCCCCTTCTCGTCGAGGCCCTGCGCCCAGTTGTTGGCCAGGCCGAGCTTGCTCGTCACCAGATTCCGGCCCGTCGTCCGATCGAGCACGAAGAAGTATCCGTTGCGCATGGCGGTCATGACCAGCTTGCGCATCTGGCCGTTGAACGGCATGTCGGCGAGCACCGGCGTCTGCGTCGAGTCCCAGTCGTGCGTGTCGTGTGGGGCGGTCTGGTAGTACCAGGCCATCTTGCCGGTATCGACGTTGACGGCGATGAGCGCGCCCGTGAAGAGGAGGTCACCTTCGCCGCGTCCCTGCGTGTAGGCCGGCGTCGGGTTGCCCGTGCCGTAAATGTAGAGCTTCGTCTCCGGATCGTAGGCGCCGGGAATCCACGTGGCGCCGTTGCCGTGTCGCGCCGCGTCGAGGCTGGCCCAGGTCTCGAGGCCCGGGTCGCCTGGCTGCTGCGGCGTGGAATACAGAATCCACTCCACCGCGCCCGTCCGCGGGTTGAGCGACTTCAGGAACGCCGGGGCGTCGAGGTCGTTGCCGGTGCCGACGAACACGTGGTCGCCAACGACCATCGGCGCATTCGACGAGAAGTACTGCTGCGCATGCGGCGCGATCTCGTGCCGCCAGACCTCCCGGCCGGTCTTCGCGTCGAGGCACACCACCCAGTTGTCGTGCATCGTGAAGTACACGAGGTTGCGCCACATTCCGACGCCGCGGGTCTGCAGCGCGGTGCCGCCGCGCGTCTTCCAGTAGTAGTGCCAGAGGATCGTGCCGTCGCGCGCGTCGATCGCGTAGACGTTGAACGGCGTGCCGGCGTAGATGATGCCGTTGACGAACAGGATGCCGCCGCCCGGCGCGCGCTCCTGGCAACTGTTGGCGTCGCCCGTGCCGAGCCCCCCGACAATGATGGAGGAACCGCCTCCGCCGAAGCCGCGCCCGCCGCGCCCGCCACCGCGCCCGCCACCGCCTCGTCCGCCGGCGCCCCCAGCGGCGCCGGCCGCTGGCGCCGTGCCGTTCGGACCGCAGCCGGTTGTGATCGGCGTGATCCACTTGAGACTCAGGTTCTTCACCGTCGTCGTGTTCACGTGTTTCAGATGGCTGTAGCGCTTGCCGGTCAGGTCGCCCGAATAGCTCCGCCACTCGTCGGCGAGGGGCTCGAGGATCTTCGCCGGGTCGAGGCCACCGACATCGGCGCCGGGCGGCAGGGGGCTCATCTGGACGGTCTGGCCGCGCCAGTCGGGATGGCCTGGACCGAGGGCATTGGGGTTCTGGGCCGCGCTCTGGGCCAGCAGCAACGCCGGTGCGACGAGCACGGAAGCGAGGACGAGAAGTCTGTTCATGGGAGCGCCCCTACTTGATCGACCACAGATACGCGGTGATGTCGTGCATCTTCTTGTTATCCGGATCCTCGAAGGCCAGCTTCAGCGCCATGGCTTTGTGCGCTTCCTGCGGATCCTTCACGTCGACTTTGGGGATGCCGTCCGTCCGCGCAATCGACCGGCGCGTGCCGTCCGCCAGCATGAGAATCACCATGAAGTCGTTCTCGCGCACCAGCGTGCCCTGCAGGGTCGATCCGTCGGCCAGGGTCACGACGGCGGGGTTGCCGCCACCGCCGCCGCCGCGTCCGCCGCCGGCGAAGGCGCCGCCGCTCCCGGAGATCCACGCGTTTTGAAGCGTGCGGGCGTCTTCGTGCTTCGCGCCGATGCCCTTGAGGTCGCCCGTCACCGAATGGCAGGACGCACAGCGCGCCTTGAACTCCGCTTCGCCCGCCTTCACGTCGCCCACGAGCACGTTCAGCGCGATCCCCGAGGGGTTGCGCCCGGGCGGGCTGCCCTGGCCGCCCATGGAGGCGTGAATGCTGTGGATGTACTCGGCGATGGCAACCGTATCGCCCTCGGTCATCGTCAGGGCCGGCTTATGGCTGGCGACGGCGGCGGTGACCAGTTCGCCCTTTTCGTCCCTGAGCGCCACGCCCGAGCGCAGCAGATTCGGCGCCTTGCCCCCGCGCAGATCCACGGCATGGCAACTGGCGCAGTTGGCTTCGTAGAGGCCCTTGCCGCGCACCAGCACGTCCTGTGACGCCAGCGGCCGTGTGAACTGCGTGAAGCCGCCGCGGCGTCCTCCGCCGCCACCCTGTCGGCCCGCTGGTGGCGCGGCGCCGCGCGGCGCCGGGTCGGCGCCCCGGCCCGCCGCGGGTGGCGCGGGCGCTTGTCCGGCGGGAGGCTGGCCTTGCGGCGTGCCGGCGCCCTGAGCCACCAGCAAGCCCGTCATCGCCACGCCCGTAAACACCAGGGTAGTAATCACACGAGGGGACGCAGTCATCGCCATCAGGCCTCCCTGCCGTGGGAACAATAGACCCGGGGCGCGGCCGTTGCAAACGCCCGGTCGCGCCGTCTCAGAACGCGACAGCGTCCTTGTGCAGGTCGAGCGTCTTGAGATCGATCGCCGGGACCTTCCTGAGCGCGTCGAAATTCGCAAAGGGGCCGTTCGCGGTACGGTAGGCGACGATGGCGTCGGCGTCCTTCTTCGAGAGGCCGAGGGTCATCGTGATCTCGTCGGGTCGGGCGTCGTTCACGTACACGCGGCCGTAGTACAGCAGGAGGTACTCGAAGACGGTCTGAAAGTCTTTCTCGGTGCCGAGCGCCCCTTCCTCGATCATCTGGCGGAGCACGTCCTGCCAGTCGGCCTTCGTCCGGCGCTTCGAGACGATGCGCTCCCCGTCGTGACACTCGCCGCACATCTCGAAGAACAGGGGGGCGCGCGGGTCGTCGGCGGCCGTCGGCGCCGTTTGCGGTGGGGCGGACTGGTCCGCCTGACGAGCGGCGACGAGAGTCGAGGCGACGAGCGCAGCCGCCGCGAGGCCGAGAACGAATGAAGGAGTGCGGACCCGATCCACGAACGAATTATAACGACGGAATGGAGGGGCCGACCTCTGGAATGGAGGGGCCGACCTTCAGGTCGGCCCACCCGTGCCGAGGCTTGGCGCCGGCAGGAGGAAACCCAGCGCCCAGAGTGCCGGCCTCGTGCGAGAGGGCGTCATCTCGATCTCTACGCAGGTCCGGGCGATCGGGTTTATCATCCCCGCATGCCCGGAGCATTCAAGTTCCCGCCCATCGTCCTTCTCGTGGGCGTCAGCGTGGCGACCAGTCTGACAGCGCAGGGGCGACCGACATGGCCGGTCGGGCTGCAGACCGTGGCAGACGAGTCACCCAGGCTGACGCCAGAAGCAGAAATGAAGACCTTCGTCCTTCCGCCCGGGTACCGAGTGGAACTGGTCGCGAGCGAGCCGATGGTCGAGGAGCCGGTCCTCATCGACTGGGATCCCGCGGGTCGCATGTGGGTCATCGAGATGCTGGGCTACATGGAGGACATCCTCGCCAGCACCGAGCGCGAGCCCAGCGGGCGCATCAGCGTGCTCGAAGACACGAACGACGACGGCGTGATGGACCGCAAGACCGTGTTCATGGATCGCCTGGTGCTGCCCCGCGCCTTGAAGGTGCTCGACAAGGGCGTGCTCATTGCCGAACCGCCACATCTCTGGTACGCCGCCGACACCAATGGCGACCTCAAGGCCGATTCGAAGGAGTTGGTCTGCGACTGTTATGGCACGGCGATGGCCAACGTCGAGCACAACGCCAACAGTCTGCTCTGGGCGCTCGACAACTGGATGCATACGTCGGAGGGCAACGTGTACCTCCGGCGCAAGCTCGGTCAGTTCGAGATTCGGAGCACGCTGTCGCGCGGGCAGTGGGGCGCCACGCAGGATGACGTCGGCCGCGTGTATCGCAACTCCAACAGCTCGGCGCTGAGCGTGGATCTCGTGCCCACGCCCTACTACGCGCGCCATCCGACCCTGCTGCGGACGCGCGGCAGCTACGAGTTCGCCGGCACCCAGGCCGAGCTGAACCGGACGTTTCCGATTCGCCCCAACCGCGGCGTGAATCGCGGCTACCAGGATGGCGTGCTCCGGGCCGACGGCACGCTGGCCAGCTACTCGGGCGTCAACGCGCCGGCCGTCTATCGCGGCGACCGGCTGCCCGCCGAACTGGCGGGGAATGTGTTCCTGGCCGAACCCACCGGCAACCTCGTCAGCCGCGTCATCCTCAGCGACAACGGCCGTACCATCACCGGGCGCAAGGCGTACGAGAACGCGGAGTTCCTGGCGTCGACCGACGAGCGGTTCCGGCCCGTGTATCTGTCGTCGGCGCCCGACGGCACGCTCTACATCGTCGACATGTACCACGGCATCATTCAGCATCGCGGCTACATCACGGAATATCTCCGCGATCAGATCCTGTCGAGAAAGCTCGAGGCGCCGATCCGGGTGGGTCGCATCTTCCGGGTGATGCACGAGACGACGCAACGGGGCCCGCGGCCGAATCTGTCGCAGGCGTCGGCGGCGCTGCTCGTCGAGACGCTGTCGCATCCCAACGGATGGTGGCGTGACACCGCGCAACGGCTGCTGGTCGAGCGCAACGATCCGTCCGTGGTGGCCGCCTTGAAGACCTTGGCCGAAACCGCGGCTGACGTGCGCACCCGGCTCCACGCCCTGTGGACGCTCGATGGCACGGACCGCATCGAGCCCGCGACCGTGATCAGGGCACTCGACGCCCCGTCGCGCGACGTGCGCGTGGCCGGCGTGCGGATCGCGGAGCGCTTCCTGGCGGAGTCGCACCAGGCGGTCATCGACGCCGTGGCGAGACGCGCCGACGATGCGGACTGGTCAGTGCGCCAGCAATTGGCCGCGTCGCTGGGGGCGATGCCGCCGGGGCCGCGCGAGACGGCTGTGGCGTCGCTGCTGCAGCGGCACGCCACCGATCCGGTGGTCATGGACGCCGCCCTCAGCGGGTTGCGCGGGTCGGAGCCGGCCGTCCTCGCGCGACTGCTTCAGACCAGCGCGTCCACACCCGCGGTGGAGACGGCGATCACGATGCTGGCGGGCACGATCATCCGCGGCGGGCAGGACGCGCCGATTCAGCAGATCTTCCTGCGCGTGTCCGAGGACGCCCGTCCCGAATGGCAGCGCTCGGCGCTGCTCGGCGGCGCCGAGATCGCGCTGCTGAACGCCGCCATGCCGGGCACCCCGGCGGGCGGTCGCGGCCGGGGCGGCGGCGGGGGAGGTCGTGCGGCGGCCGATGGCACCGCGCCGGGCCAGCGCGGCGGCCCCGGCGGCAATCCCGCCTTCCCGCGCGCGGGGGGCGGCGGCGGTCGTGCCGCGGCTGGCGCTGCGGCCCCTGCGGAGGACGCCGCGCCCGCGGGACGTGGCGGACGCGGCGGCGGACGCGGCGGCGGGCGCGGAGGCGGGGGCGGAGGCGGCGCGCTGCAACTGACCACGGAGCCCGCGCTGTCCAGGCTGACGTCGAGCTCGGGCGACCTGGGTGCGCGCGCGACGGCGCTCCTGGCGCGCATCGAGTGGCCCGGCAAGCCTGGTATGGCCGCGCCGGTGACACCGCTGACCGCGGCCGAGCAGGCGCGCTTCACCGCCGGCCGGGCCGTGTACGAGAGCCTCTGCACGGCCTGCCATCAGCCCGACGGACGAGGACAGGAGCGCCTGGCGCCGTCGCTGCTCGGTTCCCGCCTGGCCCTCGCGCCGGCCGCGGTTCCCGTGCGCGTGCTCGTCAACGGCAAGGAAGGTGCGACGGGACTGATGCCGCCGCTCGGCGCGGCGCTCAGCGACGATCAGATCGCCGCGGTGCTGACCTATATCCGGCGCGAATGGGGGCAGCGAGGGTCACCCGTCGACGTGGGAGAGGTGACCGCCGCGCGCAAGCTCACGGTCGGACGAACGCGCCCGTGGACCGACAACGAGTTGTTACCGATGGTAGGCGGAACAACTCAGTAAGAGAGACGTGATTCCTGACCTGACTGAGGGGCCTTATGGATTACACACGACGTGATTTTGGCAAGCTCGTCCTCGCTTCGGTGCCGGTCGCGGCGGCGCTGCCGGACATCGCGCTGGCGCAGGCCGCCAAGCCCAATTCGAAGTGGGCGGGCGTGCAGGTGGGCATGAACGTGCCCTACAGCTGGGGGACCGGTAACTTCATCACCGTGGACGAGGTGATCGCGCGATCGACCCAGCTGGGTTTGAGTGGCCTGGAGTTACGCGCGCAGCCCATCGAGCTGTTCCTCGGATCACCGGCGGCCGTGGCGGGTGCGGCAGCGGCGGCGAGCCGCGGGCGCGCCGGCGGCGGTGGTGGCAGGCGTGCCGCTGCGGCCGGAGAGCCGGCACCGGCCGCGGGGCGTGAGGGGCGCGGCGGCGGTGGCGGGCGGGGCGGCGGCGGC
>CAZFAT010000282.1:0-5604 GCA_964517075.1 uncultured Solibacteraceae bacterium | reverse complement strand
ACCTCGTCGAGGCCGACCACGCTCACGACCCGCTCCGTTCCAGCGGCGTTGGCGTAGCGCACGGTCGCCCCGAAGAAGACCTGCATCGCCATCCGCCCACCTCTCGGGGCTTCCGGGTCCACCACTTCCGCGGCATCGATTCGTTTGGTGAGAAAGCGAATCCGCCGATCGATCTCGCGCAGCCGCCGTTTGCCGTACTGATAGTCGGCGTTCTCGCTGCGATCGCCGTTGCTCGCCGCCCAGGCCACCACCTGTGTCACCGCCCGACGTTCCCTGGTGAGCAGAAACCGTCGCTCCTCTTTGAGTCGCTGCAAGCCGCTCGGTGTGATGTAGTTCTTGACGCCGACGAGCTCGGCGTGTGCGGCCTCTTCAGCGGCGTGGTCGTGCTCGTCGCCCTCGGCGTCGGATTCCTTCGTGAACGCCTTGCTCATGCGGCTCCGTCAATTCAATCACGACTGTCCCGTCAGAGCTGGCCGAATCTACGCCAACTGCCAGTATCGGGATCTCGGCGAATGGTGGCGCCATGCTCGCGCAGGACGACGACTTGGCGCTCGACGATCCTGTTGGCCTCCTCAAACGATGCTCCCTTGGTCGGGGCAACGAAGATGGCAAGGACGAGGATTACTACCCGCAGTTCGCTCAGGCATTGCGCAAGGAAGCGGCCGAAATGAGCGAACACTATGAGGTGTTCTACTGCCTGGAAGTGAGCATTCGGAAGCTGATCGCAGAGACCCTCGAAGCCGAGCACGGGCGGGACTGGTGGACGAAGGTCGTTCCGAAGCCAGTGCAAGAGAACGCCGAGGGCAACATGCAGCGGGAACGAGACTCCGGAGTCACCATCAGGTCAGAATTCGCCATCGACTACACGACGTTCGGGGAGCTCGGCGAGATCGTTCGGGGCAATTTGACCAATTTTGATGCGATCTTCTCCAGCCAGAAGGCCTTTTCGAAGATCATGACCAGCCTCAACACACTACGAGGGCCAATCGCGCACTGCTGCCCGCTTGCGGAGGACGAAGTCATTCGGCTCCGCTTGACGGTCAAGGACTGGTTCCGCCTGATGGAGTGAACCACGCATGCGCCGCGGGGCACAGGCGCCTGCGTCGAGGTTCAGCCTCGGGAAATGGCATCGGCGCGTCCGTCCAAGTTCAGCTAGTTGTGGTTAGTGCGTAACCTGACCGCCCGCAGTCACGCGCCCTCGTCGGCGTCAGGGGCGTCCAGGTGGCGGCGGTAGTCCATGCTGTCGTGGAGAACGCGAACGACCAGGATGCGGCGGTCGTCGGCCTCGAAGAAGATGCTGTGACGGCCGCTCGTGGCCATCTGGAGGGCGGGTCTGAGGTCGTCGCGCGCCCGCGTGACCACCGTGCCTCGAACCAGACCCTTCATCGTGTCGCGAAGGGCGTCCATGTACTTGCTGGTCTGGTCTCGTCCCCAGGTCCGCGTGGAGTACCGCCGAATCCTGGCGAGATCCGCCCGCGCGATCTCGGTGAGGACGAGTCGCTTCACAGGCTGGCAAACAGGGCGTCGATCTCGTCCTCGGTTTCGAGCTCAATCACCCGCCCGGCGGCGACGTCCTCGTAGCCACGGTCCAGAGCGTCCTTGAGGCGCTCACGCTTCACCGAGGCCACCTCGTCGCGAACCTGCATGAGGCGCAGGGCGTCGGCGACGACCTCCGCTTCGGTGGTGTAGTAGCCTTCCTCGACCTTGCGGCGGACGAGTGCTTCGAGGCTCTTCGGGATCGCGATTTCCATGACTGTGGTCCTCTGCTCAGTCTACTCCCGGAGTGCGCGGGCCGGATCGGATTGCAGCACACGCCGCACTGGCAGATAGCTGGCAAGGAGCGCCGTCCCCGCCATTGTCAATGCCGCCGCAACGTAGCTCGCAGTGTCGGTCGCAGCCACACCGAACAGCAGCGACCCGATCACCCGAGCGAACACGACCGACGCGGCCGTTCCAACCACGATTCCAGCGAGGATCGGTCCGATGGCATAGGACAGGAACAACTGGACGATGTCCAGCCTCGTCGCACCGATCGCCATCCGGATGCCGACCTCGCGAGCGCGCAACGCAACTCCGAACGCGAACACGCCGAAGACACCCAGCGCCGACAGGAAGAGTCCGACGATGCCGAATGCCGACAGGACAAACGCGCTAAATCGAGCGGCTCGCAGGGAGTCCCCTACGACGTCGTCCAACATGCGCACCTCGGCAGTACTGAGCTCCGCGCTGACCGCTCGGAGTTCCCGACGAATGGCGGGAACAATCTGGGAGACGGGCAGGTCGCTGCGAATGAGCAAGGTCATCGCGAACGAGGGGTCCTCCAGGTACGGAACGTACACTTCAGCCGGCGCCCCGCTCCGAATCGACTCGGACCGAGCGTCGCGCACGACGCCGACAACCTGGCGCCGGCTTACGGGCCTGGCGTCGTAGCTCGTAGAAAGGAACTGGCCTACGCCATCTCCTGATGGCCAGAACGCCTTCGCCGTCGCCTCATTCACGATCACGGCGCCCTGCCGCGGCGAGGCCGCCCGCGGGTCCGGCAGGCGCGCAAGGTCGCTCATGTCTTCGTTCGTAAAGTCTCGCCCCTGCACGAGGCTCATGCCCATCGTCCTGAAGTAGTCCGGGCTGACTCGGTGGTAGAGCGCCGTGCGTGCCTGCGCCTCCCCGGATAGCGTCACATCGGTTGTCGTAAGATTGCCCGACAGCGGAAGGTCGCTGGCCGCCGAGGCCGCGGTGACGCCCGGTACCGAGCGCACGCGGTCCAACGCCTCCGTAGTCTGCGAGGCAAGCAACTGCCACCGATTGGGCGCGAGCGTCTGGTAGATGGGGACGCGCGTCTCGATGCTGATGACATGCTCGGGATCGAATCCGAGGTCCACCGCCCTCAAGTTCACGAACGTCCGCGCGAACAGCATCGCACCGACGAGCAGCACGAGGCAGACCGCGAACTCTCCAGTGAGTACCCAACGCTGAAGGCGCGTATCCGCGCGGCTCGACGTCAGGCGGGCGCTGCCTGCGGCAATAGATGCGTTGGCTTCGGTTCGCGAGTGCCGCAACGCCGGCAGCAAGCCAGCCACGGTGGCTGCCACCACGCCAACGGCAGTCGCGAACCCGATGGTCATCCAGTCGATTCGGGCGTTTGCGGCACGCTGAACGTTACTTCCCGCGAGCTGAACAAGCGTGGGCAACAGCAGCCAGGCAAACACGAGCCCCAACCCGGCGCCGACGACAGCCAACACGAACGCCTCGGTCAGCAGCAGACGAGCAAGCCGCGCCCGGCTTGCGCCGAGGGACGCCCTGATCCCGAGTTCGTCTCGGCGTCCGATGCCACGAGCCAGCAACAGGTTCGAGACGTTGGCGCTGGCCACGAGCATCACGAACGACACGGCGCCCAAGAGCGTCAGCAGAGCCAGTTCGTGGCTGCCGACCATGGCTTCGTGCAGAGGCACGACCGAGACCGTCCATCCCTCGTTCGTGGCTGGGTACTGACTCGCGATGGTGTTCGCAATGGACGCCAGCTCGGCGCGTGCTGACTGGAGAGTCGTGCCACTGGCGAGGCGTGCAATCGCGCCGTACATCCGATTGTCACGCCGACCGGGCGCTGTTCCGATCGGCGTCCAGATGTCGGCGTCACCGGGTGGGTCAAATCCCGGCGGCATCACGCCGACGAGGACGCTGCCCGGAGCGCCCTCGATTCGAACGGCGCGTCCAATGGCCGAAGAGTCGCCGCCGAGTGCGCGTTGCCAGAATCCGTGGCTGACAACGAGCTCCGTTCCGTCGAGCGGACCGCGCCGCTCCGGGACTGCACCGAAGAGACGTCCCAGCGCTGGCTGGGCGCCGAGAACGTCGAAGATGTTCGCAGTAACGCTCGCGTGCTTTGCCTGGACCGAGACGTCCCCGAGCCCCACGACGGTTAGTTCGGTTGAAACGTTGAACAGCGCGATGTCGATCAGCGCCTTCGACCTGTCACGCCAGTCGGAGGCGTTGGCCTTCGCGACAAGGGCGCGATCGTCGCCTTTCGCGGGATTCGACTCCCAAATGCGGATCAGTCGCGACGGCTCTGAAAACGGTAAGGGCCGAAGCAGCACGGCGTGAACGAGGCTGAAGATAGCACTGCTGGCCCCGATACCGAGGGCAAGCGTAACGATCGCTGTCGCGGCAAAGACGGGCGATCGCCGCAGTGTCCGAAGTGCTCCTCGCACGTCTGTCCACATGCAAGGCGGAAGCATACACCGGAGAATCGTCCAATCACGCCCAGCTTGCAGGAGTTTGAGTACGGGCGTATAAGGCGAAGAGCAGCCTTGGTCAGCTGCCGGCCCGCTCGCCGGGCCGAACCCCTCGCTCGGTCGCCTCAGCGGCCCCGAGGCCGGGTTCCCGCAGACCACGCCCTGAACGTCGCGCGGCGCACCGCCCCGACCGCTCAGCGCCCTCCTGAATCGCCCAGCGCGGCAACCGGCCGGGCGCCTTCACAAGTAACCCAACGCAACGCCATGTCGGGAGGACAGCCATATTCGATCCGCGAGATGACGCGCGCGACCGTGACGGGAGGGAGGACGGCCGCGAGCGTGTGTACGACGAGCGGTACCGCGACGACGACCCACGCGAGGGCCTAATGCGCGACCTCGACCTGCCGCGTGGCGAGGAGCGCGAGCTGGTCGTGGTCCGTGACCACGTCCACGAGTTGGACGGCGAAGACAGCCGCACGCTGGCCGCTGTCGGCGCGTTCCGGGTCGTGCCCGAACGCGCGCTCGATGTCGATCGCGACACGCTCGAACACCTTCGCGACGAGGGCCTCGTCGAGACGGTGGAGTTGGGCGACGACGAGCGCGGGCTGACGCTGACACGGGAAGGCCGTGACCTGCTGGATTCGCACTCGATGGACCGCGATGGCGAGCCCGCACAGGCGTTCTACGCTGGCGTCAGCCGCGAGCGCGAAGTCGACCACGATTCGAACCTCTATGCGACCTACCGGCAGGAGGAGGCCCGGCTCCGCGACGAGCACGACGGGCTCGAAGTTCGACGAGTCGTCCTCGAGCAGGAGATCTGAAGCGCGAGTACCAGGAGTTCCTGCAGGAGCACAACCGCGGACGCGCCGACAGCGACGGCCGTCCGGACCGTGACGAGGACGAGATCCGCCAGTGGGCGCGCGAACATGACCTACCGTACTTCGATGAGCAGGTCCACTTCCCCGACTGCCGCATCGAGTACGAGGTCGATGGGCGCGAACTCCACCAGGACGTCGAGCTGTTCACGGAGCACTACCGCGGCGCCCATGCCGCTGGCCACACCCAGGCCGGGTTCCGGATCTACGTCGTCGGCTCGCGCGGTGGTGGCGGCCGATCGGGCCCGCGTCCGCGCGGGATGGAGGAGGGCCAGCTCAATGAGGACGGGCAGGTTGACTTCAAGGGCAAGGCCAAGGCGTTCGTCCGTGCCTACGGCTTCCTGGCGTCAATCCTCCCGTACACGAACGCGGACTGGGAGAAGCTCTCGATCTTCCTGAACTTCCTAATCTCGAAGCTGCCGGCACCCATCGACGAGGATCTCTCGAAGGGAATCCTCGACGCCATCGACATGGACAGCTATCGGGTTGAGAAGCAGGCGGCG
>CAZFAT010000281.1:0-21951 GCA_964517075.1 uncultured Solibacteraceae bacterium | reverse complement strand
GAGCACGCTGATCGGGCGGCTGCTGTACGACTCGCAGGGCGTCTACGAAGATCAGGTGCGCTCGGTCGAGCGCGCGTCGAAGAACCGGTCGGCCGGCCCCATCGACTTCTCGCTCTTCACCGACGGCCTGCGCGCCGAGCGGGAGCAGGGCATCACGATCGACGTCGCCTACCGCTACTTCGCGACGAGCCGCCGCAAGTTCATCCTGGCCGATACGCCGGGGCACGAGCAGTACACGCGCAACATGGCCACCGGCGCGTCGACGGCCGACGTCGCGATCCTGCTCGTGGACGCGCGGCTCGGCGTGCTCGACCAGTCGCGCCGGCACGCCCGGATCGCGCGGCTGCTCGGCATCAACGACTTCGTCGTGGCCGTGAACAAGATGGATCTGGTCGACTTCGACCGCGGGATCTTCGACACGATCTCCACCGAGTTCGGGGGCCTGCTCACGGGCGCCGCCGTGCACCCGATTCCCATCAGCGCGCTGCACGGCGACAACGTCATCATGCGGAGCGACCGGACGCCCTGGTTCGACCAGCCCAGCCTGCTCGAGTTCCTCGAGACGGTCGAGGTGGATCGGCGCCCGGCCGAGGGGCCGTTCCGGTTCCCGGTCCAGCTCGTCAGCCGGCCGGACCACACATTCCGGGGCTACGCCGGGCAGATTCACAGCGGCACGGTGCGCGTCGGCGACACCGTGACCGCCTGGCCGTCCGTGCGCACCACTCGCGTCCGCCGCATCGTCACCTGGGACGGCGATCTGGACGTGGCCTTCGCGCCGATGTCGGTCACCCTGGTGCTGGAGCACGAGCTCGACATCAGCCGGGGCGACGTCTTGACGGACGGCCACGTGCACCTGGGTAACCGCTTTGCCGCCGATCTGGTGTGGATGGACGAACGGCCCCTCGAACCGAACCGGCTCTACGTGCTCAAACACTCGTCGGGCACGGTCACGGCCCAGGTGGACACGCGGCTGCTCTTGAACGACATTGGACGGGTGGTGATCGAGACGTCGCGCCCGCTCATCTTCGATCGGTATCGCGAGCAGCGCGGAATGGGCAGCTTCGTCATGATCGAGCCCACCACCAACTTCACGGCGGGCGCCGGGATGATTGCCGAGCCGCTCGCCGAGCAGACGGCCGATCGGCACCCGGGCGCCGCCGAGCGGATTGCGCACGTCGCGCGAACCGCGCCGTCGGAAGGCGACGCCATCGAAGCCGTCCGCCGCGCGCTCGAGGAACTGCTGACGTGATCGATCCGCACCAGGTCATTGCCGATGCGCTGGCGACCGCCGACCGGCCCTGCGTAACCTCGAGCTTCCAGGCCGAGGACGTGGCGCTCGTGCACATGCTGCGCGAGGTGCGCCCCGACATTCCCGTCCTGTTCCTGGAAACGTTCCACCACTTCGCCGAGACGCTCGCGTATCGCGACGACATCGCGCGCCGCTGGCACCTCAACCTGGTGAACCTGAAGGCGGCCGAGCCGCAGATCGGCCTCTGGCGAACGGACACGACGGCGTGCTGCGCGCGGCACAAGGTGGGCCCGCTCTTCGCGGCGCTCGACGCGCACGACGTCTGGTTCACCGGCCTGCGCCGCGAACAGTCCCCCTCGCGAGCCAACCTGCAGCCGGTCGAGGACTTCCGGCTGCCGTCGGGCAAGCTCCTGCGGAAGATCAGCCCGCTCGCCGCGTGGACGAACAAGGACGTCTGGGCCTACGCGAAGGCGCACGCCATCCCGCTGCTGCCGCTCTACGACCGCGGCTACACCAGCATCGGCTGCGAACCCTGCACCTCGCCTCCGCTGGATCCGGAGAACCTCCGCTCGGGCCGCTGGCAGGGCCAGAAGCTGGAGTGCGGGATTCATATTCAGGCGGAGGATAAATGAAGCGTGCATTGATGATCTGCGATCGTCTCACTGATGATTGATTGACGATTGATGGATTGAACGGATTGAAGATTGGAGTCGGCGCCGCGGCTTGCAGCCAATCATCAATCGGGCAATCATCAACCGTCGATCAATCGTCAATGACGCGATCAATAAATCGTCCATTTGCCGCTCGGCTCGGCGTCCTTGCCCTGCTGGTCCTGCTCGCCAGCCACCCCCTCGGCCCGGCCTCGGCGCAGACACCCTTCGCGCGCACGATTGCCGAGCTGTCCGAACCGGGCGGTTACTTCGACACCGACAACCTCATCTCGAACGAGCGGTCCTATCTCTGGGTCCTGCCCGATCTCGAACGCGCGGCCGTGCGCGGCGGGGCCTACATCGGCGTCGGTCCCGACCAGAACTTCTCCTACATCGCCCAGATCCAGCCGGCCGTCGCCTTCATCGTCGACATCCGCCGGGACAACCTGCTGCTGCACCTGCTGTTCAAGGCGCTCTTCGCGCAGTCGCCCACGCGCACGGCCTACCTCGCGCAGCTCGCCGGACGGTCGGTGCCACCGAACGGCCCGGGCCGTCAGGCGACGATCGCCGACCTCGTGGGCGCCGTCGACCGGGCACCCCGGCTGAACGCCGGGGCTGTCGGGACCCTGCGCGCCAGGCTCGACGCGGAAATCGGCCGCATGGGCCTCCCGCTGTCGGTGGAGGACCGCCGGACGATCGACCGGTTCCACCGGACGTTCATCGACGAAGGCTTGGATCTGCAGTTCACGAGCACCGGCCGGGCACCGCAGACCTACTACCCGACCTACCGCGACCTCCTGCTCGCCACCGATGAGTCCGGCCGGCCGGGAAACTTCCTGGCGACTGAGGCTGCGTTCCAGGGCGTGAAGAGCCTGCAGGCCCGCGACCTCGTCATTCCCGTGACCGGGGATCTGAGCGGGCGCCATGCGCTGGCGGCCATCGGCCGGGTGCTCGCCACGCGCCAACAGCCGGTCACGGCCGTCTACGCGTCGAACGTCGAGTTCTACCTGGCGCGATCGGGTGCGCTCGATCGATTCCTGGACAACCTGCGCGCCCTGCCGCGGGCCGGTCACGCGGTCCTCATTCGCAGCCGCTTCGGCGGCGGCAGCAGCAGTTCCGAAGTCCAGCCCCTCAGCGAACTGGTGGGCGCCGGCCGCGCGCGCTGACGTCCGGGCGTTTGCACCTCCGATCCCGACGTCGTAGAGTGCGATGAGGCATGCTGCTGATCGTGTCGGCTCTCCTCCTCGCTCAGGCTGTGGCGCCCGCGCCGGCGATCAGTCTGGCGCTTGACGCGCGGGCGCTCCAGCCCGGCGAGCTCGTCGTGCTCACCGTCACGACGTCGACGCCCGTGGCCGGCGTGCGCGGCCGGGCCTTCGACCGCCCGCTCGCGCTCTGGCGCGTCGACAACACGACGTGGCGCGCGCTCATCGGCATCGACCTGGACGTCGCGCCGGGCGCCTACGACGTCACGGTCGAGACGGGATCCGCCACCGCGCCGGCCCGCGGGTCGCGCCGGCTCGTCGTGTCCGCCAAGCAGTTCCCCACGCGCCGCCTGACGGTGAATCCCGATTTCGTCAATCCGCCGGCGACCGTGCTCGCGCGCATCGAGGCCGAAGCGAAGCGGCTGTCGGCGATGTGGCGCGCATCGGCGACGTCACCGTTCTGGACGGGCGGCTTCACGCCGCCGGTGCCCGAGCGCGCGAACAGCGCCTTCGGCACCCGGAGCATCTTCAACGGCCAACCGCGCAGCCCCCATGGCGGCGCGGACTTCCCCAGCCCGGAGGGCACGCCGATTCGCGCGCCCAATGCCGGCCGCGTGGTGCTGGCCGGCGATCTGTACTACACAGGCCAGACCGTGGCGATCGATCACGGCCTGGGACTCGTCTCGCTCTTCGCCCACCTCTCGGCCATCGACGTGCTCGAGGGCGCGAGCGTCGAGCCGGGCCAGGTGGTGGGCCGCGTCGGGTCGACCGGCCGCGTGACCGGCGCGCACCTCCACTGGACGGTCCGGGCCGGCGGGGCACGCATCGATCCGCTGTCGCTGCTGGCGGTCCTGGGCGACAAGACGCCGGGGGTGATGTCCGGCGACGCCGCGCGGAAATGACACGCGGCGTCTGGCAATCGTGACCCGATGGCCCGGACGCCGCCGCCGGGGCGCGTCTGACATGGAGGCGCCGACCTTCAGGTCGGCCCAAGACCTGCTTCGAATGCGGCCAGGTCCTGACCGAAGACGGCGCGGAAGTTCGCCGCGCGATCGTCGGAGGTCGCGAAGGCCGCGAAGTAGTCGAGCATGGTCGTGAACCCGTGGCGGGCGATGAGGGCGTCCACGGCCAGGAACGCCTGCGCGTCGATGGCCAGATCCGGCCGCGCCCGATAGGCGATCCACTCGGTGAACGTGAGCAGCACGGCCAGCTGCGGGGCGCGGTCCCGGGCGGTCTGGCTCAGGTCCTCGCGCCGGCGGCGGCGCGCCGCGTCGAGTGTCGGCCCGCCGAGTTCGTCGATCACGCGCGTCGCGACCGCGTCGGCAAAGCCCTCGCGCAGCCACTGGTCGGAGGTGCTGCGCCGGCCTCGCGCGAGCGCGTACTGCAGACAGTGCGTGTACTCGTGCGCGAAGGTGAACATCCGATCCGCCCAGGCCTCGGACAGCCGGCTTTCGTTCAGGAGCACGTGTCCGTGTCCCGCGATCGCTCGAAGTGTACCCGCGGCCTTCCGCGCGAATTCCGGATCGTGCCCCGTCTGGACCAGGACGGCCTCGAAGGCGGACACGCGCGGGTAGAAGTGAAACGTGACAGGCATGACCGGAAAGCCGAGGTCACGCTCGAGGACGGCGACCACGGTGGCGATCGCCACCTCGTTGCTCATGACCGCCCCTATGTGGGCCACCGGCCGGACCGCGTGGAGGGGCAACTTGAGCTGTTCAGGCGGTGCGGCGGTCGCACACGCCGCCAGAAGGACCGTTGCGACGACGGCCACCTGGCGCGACTGGTCCGCGGCTCTCATGAACGGGAGGAGGCGGCCGACACGCCGACCGGGCGGCCGACCGGCGTCGGTACGCGGTCGACGCGTGCCTCGTGGGCGTAAATGTTGAAGCGGCCGTCTCGCACGAAGCCAATGAGCGTCATGCCGGCCTCACGCGCCAGGCTGACCGCCAGGCTCGATGGCGCCGACACGGCCGCCACCAGCGGTACACCGGCCTGCCAGGCTTTCTGCACGATCTCGAAGGATGACCGGCCGCTCACGAAGAGGAGCAGGTCGGCGAGCGGGAGGCGGCCGGCGGTGAGCATCCGGCCGATCAGCTTGTCCACGGCGTTGTGGCGGCCGACATCTTCGGCGCTGGCCTCGATCCGGCCGTCGCGCCCGAAGAGTGCCGCCGCGTGCAGGCCCCCGGTCTCGGCAAAAACCTGCTGCGCGTCGCGGAGCGCCTGCGGCAGGCCTGCGACCACGGCCGCGGCGACGTGCCATCCGACGGGCAGCGGCGCCGCCCGCACCTCGAGCGACTCGAGGCTGCGCCGGCCGCACATCCCGCACGACGAGTTCAAGGTCACCTGGCGGCGCGCGCCGACGAGCGCGGGCACCGACGCCGCCAGGCTCGGCGACAGGGTCACGTCCATCACATCGGGTGCGGGCGCGGTCACGGCCCGGACGTCGGTGGCACTCGTGATGACGCCTTCCGTGAAGAGGAACCCCATGGCGAGGTCGGCGTCGGCGCCCGGCGTCCGCATGATGACGGAGAACGGCTCGCCATTCAGCCGAACCTCGAGCGCCGCCTCCCGCGCGACCTGATCGGCGGCGGTCGTGGTGCCGTCGCCCCCGACGCGAATCACGTCGAACTGCTGCATGGTGTCGGGCACGAATGGACTCGTGGATTGACGATAACATGCCGTCGGAGACGCGATGCCGCCCTTCGGCCTCGGACAGCAGAAGCCGCATCACTACCTCGAGATGGCGAAGGTCGCGTGGGAAAACCGCGACCAGCTGCCGTTCGCGTGGCGCATTCTCAGCCAGGGCGTGTGCGACGGTTGCGCGCTGGGAACGACCGGCCTGAAGGACTGGACGCTCACCGGCACGCACCTCTGCATGGTCCGGCTCGAGCTGATGCGGCTCAACACGGCGCCGGCGCTCGATCCCGCCGTGCTGGCGGACGTCGCGTCGCTCGCCGGCCGGTCGTCGGAGGCGCTGCGCGCACTCGGCCGGTTGCCGGAACCGATGCTCCGGCGGCACGGCGCGGCCGGCTTCCGGCCGGTGACGTGGGACGCGGCGCTCGACCGGATCGCGACGTCGCTTCAGCCGATCGATCCGGGGCGGCTCGCGTTCTATCTGACCTCGCGCGGCATCACGAACGAGGTGTACTTCGCGGCACAGAAGGCCGCGCGGTTTCTCGGCACGAACCACGTCGACAACGCCGCGCGGCTCTGCCACGCGGCGTCCACGGTCGCCATGCGTGGCATGCTCGGGCACGGCGCGTCCACGTGCAGCTACCGGGACTGGCTCGATGCCGATCTGATCGTGCTGTTCGGATCGAACGTCGCGAACACTCAGCCCGTCACGACCAAGTACCTCCACCACGCGAAGAAGCGCGGCGCCCGGATCGCCGTGGTCAATCCGTATCGCGAGCCCGGACTCTCCCGCTACTGGATCCCGTCCGTCCTCGAGAGCGCGCTCCGTGGTACCCAGTTGGCCGACGACTGGTTCGACGTCCACACCGGAGGCGACCTCGCCCTGCTCGTCGGCGTCCTCAAAGCCCTGATCGAGATGGATGGCGTGGACGACGCGTTCGTGCGTGACCGGACGACCGGGTTTGCCGAGGCCCGCGCGTCGGCCGACGCGGCGGACTGGACGGCACTCGAGCGCGAGAGCGGCCTGACGCGCGCGCGTATCGGCGAATTCGCGCGGCTGCTCGTGGCGCGGCCGAAGGCCGTCTTCATCTGGTCCATGGGGCTGACGCAGCATGCGCATGGTGTGGACACCGTCCGCGCGCTCCTCAACGTCGGCCTCGCGCGCGGATTGCCCGGGCGGCCCGGCAGCGGCCTGGTGCCCATCCGCGGACATTCGGGCGTCCAGGGCGGCGCCGAGGTCGGCTGCGTGCCCGGTGTGAGCCAGGACGCTGCCCGGCGCTGGAGCGAGGCGTGGGGTTTCCCGGTGCCCACGACGCCGGGCTGGACCACCGCGGAGATGATCGACCGGTCGGCGGCTGGCGATGTCGACGCGTTCTGGATCGTGGGCGGCAACTTCCTCGAGACCCTGCCCGATCGCGATCGCTCCCTGGCCGCGCTCCGCCGCCCCCGCCTCCGCATCCACCAGGACATCGTCCTCTCGTCCTCGATGCTGGCGGACAACGACGGCGACGTCGTGCTGCTGCCCGCGGCCACGCGATACGAATCGCCGGGGGGCGGCACCGAGACGTCCACGGAACGCCGCATCATCTTCTCGCCGGAGATCGCCGGCCGCCGCGTCGGGACGGCGCGGCCGGAGTGGTGGGCCTTTCGGGAAGTCATGCGCCGGACGCACCCGGATCGCGCGCACCTGGTCGGCCTCGAGGACGCCGCCGCCATCCGCCGCGAGATCGCGGCGGCCATTCCGCTCTATGCCGGCATCGATCGGCTGGCGGCGCAAGGCGACCAGATCCAGTGGGGCGGGCCGCGGCTGTACGACGATGGCCGCTTCGCCACGATCGATGGCCGGGCGCGGTTTGCTGCGGTCCGGCCCGGGCGCCGTACCAACGTGGACGGCTTTGCCGTTTCCACGCGCCGCGGCAAGCAGTTCAACTCGATGGTGCAGCGTGACGTGGATCCGCTGACCGGCGCGGCGCGGGACGAGATCCTGATCAGCGCCGAGGATCTGAACCGGCTCGCCCTGCCCGACGGCGTCACGGTCCACCTCGAATCGTCAACGGGGAGTTTCACCGGGCGGCTGCGCCAGGCGCCCATCAAGCCGGGCAATCTCGAGGTGCACTGGCCGGAAGGCAACGCGCTGCTCTCGAGCGCCGCCCTCGATCCCGAATCGTTCGAGCCTGACTACAACGCCGTCGTCACGCTCCGCCCGGCGTGACGATCGACGTGGCCTATCGGCTGGCCGCAGGCATGCTGGCCGCGGCCTATGCCGCGTGCGCGGTGCCCTGGGCCAGCGGCCTTCTGGCGGACACGCTGCTGCCGGCCACTCGGTTCGGCCTCGACCAGCTCCAGCGCTTCGGCTGGTTGGGCCTGGCCGCGCTCGTCGTGGCCGTCTCTGTCGCGACGCCGCTTGCCGCGTCACGAGCGCTCGCGCGTGTGCTCAACCACGCGGCCCGCCTGACCACGACGCCACTCGGCGGCAGCGTCGTCTGGGCCGCCGCCGCGATGATCTTCTGGACGTTTCGCAGCCGGACGCTCAATCCCGACGGTGCTGCCTTTCAGGCGGTCTTCGAGCGTGAAGTGCCCGGTCGCGGCGTGTTCGCCACGCACGACGAGATCCTGGAGTTTGCCGTGCACTCGGCCGCCTGGCACCTTGCCGGAAGCCGCTGGGGCTGGGATGTGGCAACGACGTATCAGGTAATCTCATCCGCCGCCGGCGGGGCGTTCGTCGTGCTGCTGGGCCGCTACGCGAGACTGGTCGATCCGGCGCGCGCCGGCATCCTCGTGGCCTTGATGCTCGCGGGCGGCTACGTGCAGTTGTTTTTCGGCGACGTCGAGAACTACACGCTGACCGCTGTCGCCATTCTGGCCTTCTTCGTCGCCGCGGAACGCTTCCTTCAGCGCCGCACGTCCGTCGTCTGGCCGTCGGTGTGGCTGGCGGTCGCGATGATGTGCCACCTGCTGGCAGGCTTCCTGCTCCCGTCGCTGGTGTATCTGTGGGGGATTGCCCATCGCCGGCAGGACCGGCGGGCGCTCGTGGCGGGAGCCGCTGTGTTCACGGCTGTCATCGGGGCCACGCTTGCCGTGGCGCACGTCTTCTGGGGGCTCCCGATCGAGCGGCTGCTCGATAGCCACGCCAGCGGCCACGGCGGCGACTACGCGAGCGTGCTGGCGCGGCCGACGCTCGCCCACCTCTGGACGCAGATCAACGTGCTCCTGCTGCTGGCGCCGGCGGCCGTGTTCCTCGTGCCAATCGCGCTCGCCCGGGGCGAACCAAGTGAACGCTGGAGACACCTCGCGATCGCCACGGCCGGCATGCTGGTCTTTCTGGTCTTCTGGTTTCCGGCGCTCGGGCCGTTGAACGACTGGAACCTGTTCGCGAACGTCGCGATTCCCGTCACTCTACTGGTGTGGACGACCGCACTCCGCGCGCCGGGCCTGGCCGGCCGTCGAGGGGCCCTGACCGCCGCCGCCCTGGCGGGCGGCCTGCACTCACTCGCGTGGATTCTGGGAAACCATGGCGGAGATTAGAAATGGCCAGATGGAGGGGCCCCGCCCGTCGCTACCCGCTCTTAGAAGCCAGAAGTTAGAAGTCGAGATCTTCTGACTTCCAACTTCTGGCTTCCAACTTCAGACTTTCACGTGCCCTACTTCGTCGCCGTCCAGCTCCCGCCAGGGCCGCCCGTAATGGTGCCCGTAATGGAGTTGCCGCTCACGCGGCCGGTGTAGGTCGCGTTGCCGACCTTGAACGTGATCTGGTCGCCGGTGAGCTTGCCGTCGGTAATCGCCTGCGAGCCCAACGTGCCCGAGACCATCTGGAACGTCTGGTTGAAGGTCAGGTTGCCGCCGGACGTCTTCCAGGTGCCATTGACCTGGGCGGGAACGATCCACAGGAGCGCCGTGCACCAGCTCTGGCAGTCCTCGACCGACACCGTTTCTTCAGGCTCCCACTCGCCCATTCGGAACGAGTTCGACACGACGCGCGTGCCGGGCCGCATTTTGAGAATGGTGGGCCGCAGCTTGACGTTGAGGTCCGGGAGAAGGAAGAGCGTGATGACGGTGGCCTTCGAGAAGTCACTCTCGAAAATGTCGCCTTGCACGATCGTCGCGCGATCGCCGACGCCGGCTTCCTTCACCTTGCCCTGGGCGAACTTCACCATGTCCGGGTTGTACTCGATGCCCATCGCCCGCGCGCCGCGCTTGGCGGCCGCGATGACCGTGCGGCCATCACCCGATCCGAGGTCGACGACAAAGTCCTGCGCCGTCACCTGGGCCATGTCGAGCATCTTGTTGACGGTAACTTCGGGCGTCGGGACCCAGACGACGTCCTTGCCCGCCTGGCCTGAATACGGCTCGAACGGCTCCTGCGCGGTCTGCTGCGCAGAGGCCCCCGACGCGATCATGACAATGCCGAGCGCCAGGGCGCCGCGGCGAACAAACTTCAGAGCACTCATAACTCCCTGCCTCCCCGTTGGGTATGACGTCGTGGGTATTCTAGTCGTTCTCATGCCAGGGCGTCGGTGGGCGGGCCGGGCTCCCCGCCTGCGGCCGGCCGCTGATTTCGACAATGGACTTGAGCCGTGTGAGATCGGCAGCCATGGCCGCCCTCAGCGGTCCCGCCACGAGGGCGCCCGGCACCGGTAGCCCGTCCGCCTCGCCGACGGTGCGGACCCGGACGCGCGAGCCCGTGCCGGACCTTTGGACATCGAACCGGGTGGTGCCGCGGAACGGTCCGTCCACCACCTTCAGCATCAGGAGGTGCGGGAAGTGAACGCGCTCGACCTCCGTGGTCCAGCCGAGGTTCCGGCCGAGGACGCTGCCGGTGCGGCGCACCCGCGCCCCCGGCGCGAGTTCCGGATCGATCAGCTCCACCCCCGTCACCACGCTGATCCACTCGGGCTCACGCTGCGGATCGAACATCACCCCCGCGATGTCCGCCGGCGCGGCGTCAATGTCGATCTCGGCCGACACGTCGATGGTTGGCATGGGGGGATCGTACTCTAAGGACGCTTGTGGTTCTCGGTCCTCGGTTCTCGGCCGGGAACCGGACACCGAAAACCGGAAACTCCTCGAGCGATCCATCATGTCCCGCGTGGCCACCGTACTCGGGCTCGCCGTGCTGGTGCTCCTGGTGATCTGGGCCGGGCAGCGCTGGGTGATCTACTTTCCGGAGGGCGCGCCGCCCGCGCCGGCGGCGGTCGGGCTGCCCACGGCCGAGCCCATCGACTTCACCACGCGGGACGGCCTGCGGCTGGAAGGCTGGTTCGTGCCCGGGGAACCGCCGCTCACGGGGCACACGGTGCTGGTATTCAACGGCAACGCCGGCAACCGCGCGTACCGGGCGACACTGGCGACAGCGCTCGCCCGACGGGGCCTCGCCTGTGTGCTCTTCGACTACCGGGGGTACGGCGGCAATCCGGGCCTGCCGTCGGAGCGCGGGCTGACAGCCGATGCCCTGGCGGCGTGGCAGGCCGTCGCCGCACGCCCGGACGTCGATCCGCAGCGCATCGTCTACTTTGGCGAGTCGCTCGGCGCGGCCGTGGCCGCGCGCCTGGCCGTCGACCACGCACCGGCCGCGCTGATTCTTCGCTCGCCCTTCTCGAGCCTCGCCGCCATCGGCGCCCACCACTATCCGTTCCTGCCGGTCCGCTGGCTGTTGCGCGACCATTATCCGGTTGCCGCGCTCGTGCGCGATCTCCGCCTGCCTCTCCTCGTCATCGCTGGTGACGACGACCGCATCGTCCCGCCACACTTCAGCCAGGACGTGTTCGACGCCGCGCCTGGACCCAAGCGCCTGGTAATGATTCCCGAGGCCGATCACAACGACGAAGCACTCGCCGAGGGCCCGGCGGTGATGGACGCGATTGAAGAGTTGCTGGCGCCGGGAGGGCGGGGCGGCCCGATCAAATAGCTCGATCAAATAGCCCGATCACAAAGCCCGATCACATAGCCCGATCACCAAATCGCGATAGCCAATAACCGATAGTAGATAGCCAGATGTCTAGAGCTCCTTCGCCGTCTGTTCCGGCGTCGTGACGCCTGGCGGCAGTTCCATGATCCGGATGTTGCGGAAGTGGATCTCCGCCCCTTCGGACTCCATGCAGATGTAACCCTTCTTCTGCGACGACTGGCTGAGGCCGTTGACGACCTTGCCGTTCACTGACAGCTTGATCACGCCGTCGACGGCCACGACGACATAGGTGTTCCAGTTGCCGCGACCGAGGGCACGGTTCTCGAGCGACTTGCTGCGGATGCCACGCGGGTTGTCCGGCACCGCTTTCACGTCGCCGACGCCCCACGTCTCGCCGTGGACGTACGCGATGTCGCGCGGCGGGCTGCCCGCGCGCCCCTGGTTGACGTAGTCCAGCTCGAGCATCTGGATCTCGATGCCGTTCGGCAGGTTGCCGCGGGGCGCGGCGCTGCTCCAGAGGAACATGCCGGAGTTGCCGCCCGGTTCAAGGTGCATCCACTCGACGTAGAGCACGAAGTTCTCGTACATCCGGTCCGACCGCATGACACCAATCGGCTTGCCGGTGCAGATCAGCATGCCGTCCCTGACCGACCAGGTATCGGGCGCTGTGTTGACATTGATCCAGCCCGTCAGGTCCTTGCCGTTGAACAGGTCGCGCCACACGGGCAGGCTCGCCGGCGCCGGCGCGGGGGTCTGTGCCACCAGCGAGGCGGCGCCCCCGGTCAGCGCCGCGGCGGTCGCGACCGATGCCCCCAGAAACTCCCGTCTGGACGCGCGACGTTGGGATGAACGATATCTGGTGGTCATAGTTGGCCCGATCCAATATCCCGATCCAATAACCCGATCAATAACCCAATCACCAAATCGCGATAGCCAATAACCGATAGCAGATAGCCAGATATCTAGAGTTGCTTCGCGGTCTGTTCAGGCGTCGTCACGCCGGGCGGCAGTTCCATGATCTTGAGATTGCGGAAGTGGATCTCCGCGCCCTCGGACTCCATGCAGATGTAACCCTTTTTCTGCGACGACTGGCTGAGCCCGTTCACGAACTTGCCATTCACCGACATCTTGATCACGCCGTCGACGGCCACCACGATGTAGGTGTTCCAGTTGCCACGGCCGAGCGCCCGATTCTCGAGCGACGCACTCCGACCCCGGTTCGGCGACGGGTTGTCGGGCACCGCGCTCACATCGTCCACACCCCACGTTTCGCCGTGGACGTAGGCAATCGGTCGGGGGGTGCCGCCCGGCCGGCCCTGGTTGACATAGTCGAGCTCCAGCATCTGGATCTCGATGCCGTTCGGCAGCCGGTTGCGTTCGCCGGGCACGGCGCTGCTCCAGAGGAACATGCCGGAGTTGCCGCCCGGCTGCAGGTGCATCCATTCGACATGGATGATGAAGTTCTCGTACATCCGATCGGAGCGCATGACGCCGATCGGCTTGCCCGAACAGATGAGCATGCCGCCCTTGACGGACCAGGTGTCCGCGGCCGTGTTGACGTTGACCCACCCGGTGAGGTCCTTGCCATTGAAGAGGTCGCGCCACACCGGCAACGTGGCCGGCGGCGGCGCGCCCTGGGCCGCGGCGATCGCGGGCAGGCCGACACCAGCGATCGCGGCGGTCACGGCCGCCGAAGCGCCGAGGAATTCCCGCCGGGATGTCGAACGGGATGACCGGGCAGAACGGGACATCAATCCTCCGTGAACGGTTCTAGCCGACGAGTGCCTTCTCCATCTGGCCGCGGAGCGCCGTCAGCCGCGCTTCGTCGCCGCCGTTCACCTCGGCCGTGCACCAGCCGTTGAAGCCGATGTCGCGAAGCGCCGCGCGAACACCGCTCCAGTCGACCTCCCCCATGCCGACATCGGCCGTGCTGTTCTTGGCGCGAATGCGGTCCTTGATGTGAAGCTTGACGATGCGCGGCCCGAGCGTGCGGATCCAGGTGCCGGGATCGCCAAACACCATGTGGTTGCCGATATCGTAGTAGAGCCCTACCCACGGGCTCCTGAACTGATCGATGTAGGCCACGAACTGGTCGGCGGTCTGGTTGTTCCCGCCTTTCGGGTCGTAGCAGAAGCCGTTCGACACGTTCTCGATGCAGATGCGCACGCCGAGCGAGGCAGCCAGGCCGAGGACCTTCCGAATCTCGGCCGTCGATCGATCCCACACGTGCTGGTGCGTCTCGGTTTCGCCGCTCACCTGTCCGGGGACCAGCAACACCTCGGTGCCGCCATAGGCCTGCGCCTGGCGGATGGCGGCCTCCAGGCCCGCCAGCCCCTGCGCGCGCACGGCCGGGTCGGGATCGGACAGCCGCTGCTTCCAGTGCACGGGGTCGATCACCCCGTGAATGCGGATGCCCGTCTCGTCGCGCGCACGCAACAGATCGGCGACCGGGGCCGGATCGGCATCGCTGATCTCCACCCCGTCGAAGCCGGCGCGCTTGAGAATCGCGAACTTCTCAGTGACCGGCGCGTTGGCGGGCCGCACCATCGAGAGGATGACGGCCATCTTCAGGACCGGCGCCGGCTTCGCCGCCTGCGCGGCCGGGGCCGCGGCCGCCACGCCAGCCGGCGGCAGCGCGGCCACCGCCATCGCGCCACTCGTCAGTTGCAGCAGTTCTCGTCGGGTCATGCCTCTCTCGAGCGCGGAATCACCGGCGATCGGCAGGAAAAACGCCGGCGACGGGTGAACGGCGAAAGCCTAGCACGTTTGGCGCGTGGTCCAGCCGCGGACGCGATCACGCGGGGGGCGCGGTCTGGGCCTCCGGACGTGCGTCCGGCTGGAGCGCCGCGCCCTCGGGCAGATACACGCGGAACGTGGCGCCACGCCCCGAACCGTCGCTCACCGCTTCCACGCGTCCCCCGTGCGCCTCGACCAGCGTGCGGACGATGGTCAATCCGAGACCGAGCCCGCCCTGACGCCGGACCGCGTCGCCCTGCCAGAATGGTTCAAAGATTCGCGGCAGGAATTCGGCTTCGATGCCGCGGCCCGTGTCGGTGACCTGGATGGACACCTGCGCGTCCGACCGATCCAGCCGGACGTCGATACGCCCGCCCTCAGGCGTGAACTTGACGGCGTTGACGAGCAGATTCCAGACGACCTGCTGCAGCCGCTGCGGATCGCCCTGCACGTGCGCCTGATCGGCGAGGGTGGCACTGATCTGAATGTTCTTTGCACCGGCCGGCACGCCGACGGCGTCGAGCGCGAGTGACACGATGGCGTGCAGGTTCACGGGCCGGATGTCGATCCGCAACTGACCGGCTTTGATTTCGGACACGTCGAGCAGGTCGTTGATCAGCCAGGCCTGCATCTGCGCATTGCGCTGAATCACTTCCAGACCTCTGGCCAGCCGCTCGGGGTCGGAGGGTCCATCGGCGAGCATCCGCGCCCAGCCCAGTACCGCGTTGAGCGGCGTCCGCAGCTCGTGGGAGACCATCGCCAGAAACTCGTCCTTGACCCGGTTGGCTTCCTCCGCGCGCAGGCGCGCCGACTGCTCGGCGGCCAGCGCGGCTTCGGCCGCTTCAGCCTGCTTGCGCTCCGAGATGTCCTGCCCCGTGCCCAGCATTCGGATGGTCTGTCCCGACTCGTCCGTCACGACACGACCGCCGGCCGCCAGCGTGCGGACCGATCCATCCGGCCGAACGATGCGGTGCTCGTAGGCGAACGGCAGATGGTCCTCGAACGCGCGTCGGACGATGGCGTCGACGCGGGCGCGGTCGTCGGAGTGCACTCGCTCGAGGAATTCCTCGTAGCTGGGCGTGGACCCGGGCGTGCCGTAGATCCGGCAGAGCTCGTCCGACCACCAGACCGCGTTGTCGCCGATGTCCCACTCCCAACTGCCGATGTGGGCGACGGCCTGCGCCTCGAGCAGGCGCTGCTCACTCGCGCGCAGCGCCCGATCGACGGCGGCGCGCTGATCCATCTCGCGGCGCAGCGCCGCATTGCTCCGGGCCAGCTCCGTCGTGCGCTGCGCGACCCGATCTTCGAGACCGCCCTGCAACTGCCGGTGCTGAAACGCGAGGGCCGCGACAGCCGCGCCCGTGATCGCCAGGATGGCCGCGAACGACTGCACCAGCAGGACCGCCTGGTTGGCCGGCGTGCCGGGCGCGAACGTGCCCCACAGCGCAATGGCCGACAGGAGCACCACGCACGTGGCCGTCTCCCGCTGCCCCAGGCGGAACGCGGCCCAGACGACGAGCGGAAACCCGAGAAACGCGATGGACGGCCCCGCGACGCCGGCCGGCGGCCGGTCCAACGTGACCCAGCCGAGCAGCCCGACGGCCAGCGCCATCGCCACGTGATCGAGCGTCCGGTGGCTCCGCCAGGCCGGCGGCGTGCGCGTCAGCCAGAACACGAGAAATGGTGCGTAGACGACCGCGCCGATGGCATTGCCGAGCCACCACGTCAGCCAGGTCTCCGCGAACGTCGCCGGGGCCGCTAAGCCGCCCGCGACGAGCGCCGTGGCGCCCGTCGTGGCGCTGATGAGGGGCGGCAGCACGCTGACCGCGACGGCGAAGCGGAAGACGCCGGATACGCGCCAGAGCGTGCCCGCGCCGCCCGCCCAGCGCTCGACCAGCGCGGCACCGACGATCGCCTCGACCGTGTTGCCGGCCGCGATGACGAGCGACACGCTGATCGATCCGGAGGTCTCCAGATTCGCGAGGAACGCGCCGAGCGCGATGGCCGGCCACATCCCCCGCCCGTAAAGGAGCACGGCGGTGAGCGCGATCCCGGTCGGGGGCCAGACGGCGGAGGCGCTCTCGTTCACGACGGCGAGCCAAAGGCCCAGCCGCGCCGCCCCGTAGTACACGGCGAAGAGGATGACGAGATGAAGGGCGTGCTGCCAGGCCGTGGCGGCCCGTCCGACACGGAGCGAACCCGGGGCCGACGACTCGAGAGATGGAGGGCGGTCGCCGCGCGTGGTCATCAACGCGTCCCGGTGAGTGGAACGTTCCGACTATACGCTCATCCGTCGGGATCGGCTTGGGGGCCGGCGGCCACGGGACCTCGCACGGGGGGGCCGTGCCGACGCTTGGTACTCCTCAGCGCCGATAAACACGCGCTGAACGTCGAGGGTTCTGCTCAGGACGAGCAGGTCGGCGCGTTTGCCGACCTCGAGGCTGCCCACGTCGCCCGCGATCCCCACACGTTCGGCCGGCGTGAGGCTGGCCATGCGCACGGCATCGACCTCGCTCGCGCTGGTCTTCGCGACCATGGTGCGCACCATCGTATCCAGGCCGACGACGGAGCTGGCGAGGCTCGCCCCCGACTGGTAGCCAACGCGGCCGTTGCTCGTGAACCACTCGCCGTCGGCGGCGGGCCCGAATCGGTACTCCCCGGGCGGCATGTCCACGGCGCGGCTTGCGTCCGTGACGAGGCACAGACGCTCCACGCCCTTCATCCTGAACGCGTAGTCGAGCAGTTCGGCCGACAGGTGCTCGCCGTCGGCCAGCACCTCGGTGCTCATGGCCTCGTGCGCGAGCACGAACTCCTCCATGCTCGCTTGCATCGGAAAACCCAGCCGCTCCCGCACGCTGGGCACCGAGCTCATCGCGCACCAGAAGTGATCGACGTGCCGCATGCCGGCACGGAACGCCCGCGCCATCTCGGCCCAGCTCGCGTTCGAGTGGCCGCACGTCACCAGACACCCGCGCCGCCGCGCCTCGCGGTAGAAGGCTTCGGCGCCCGGCAGCTCCGCTGAACACGTCGCCACCCGGATGATGCCCCGTTCGAAATGCCGCCGGTACTCCGCGGGGTCCGGATCCCGCCGGCCGCTCTTCAGGTGGCAGCCCACCTTGTCCTCCGCGAAGTACGGCCCGTAGAAGTGCACGCCGCCGATCCGCGCGCCGTCCTCCACCGACCAGCCGCGCTGGACCGAGCGGCAGGCGTCGAGCATCGCCTCGATCTGCGCGCGCGATCCGGTCGTCGTCGTGGGAAAGATCGTGGTGGTGCCGTGACGGGTGTGGCAGCGGACCGCGGTTTTCACCGCGTCGGCCGTGCCGTCCATGAAGTCCGCGCCGTCGCCGCCGTGCACGTGAATGTCGACGAAGCCGGGCGCGATCAGCCCGCGGCCGGCGTCGACGACCGTGGCGCCCTTCGGAAGGGCGACATCCGCCCGGCGCCCCACGGCACTAATCCGCCCACCCCGCGCGACCACCGCACCATCGTCCACGACTCGATCCGGCAGGACGAGACGGCCGTGGAAACACACGAGAGGGGCGGAGGGGCGAGGCATGGAGGGATCTTAATGAAAAGCACTGGCAAGTTCGAAGTGAGAAGTGAGGACGGGTCCGCCGGGCTGAAGCCCGGCGGCTACAAGAGGACACTTCGGACTTCTAACCTCTGGCTTCTCACTTTCAACCTACAAGTGCTTTTCACTCCAACGGCCAGTGCCTCGGCACTTTGACGACGTAGGTGCCGGCGATTTTGTCGTGCCACGACTGGCGCTCGGGGTCCTTGAGAATCCACAGCGCACCCAGGCCGAGCGCCACGAGCGACAGGATGCTGGTCAGCCCGCGCACCAGCGCGTCGACGAACTGCAGCCGGCCACCGTCGGTGCGGACGAGCCGGAGCTGGCAGATGATGCCGCCCACGGTCGTGCCTTTCCAGGTCCAGAAACCAATGTGGTAGGCCAGCAACAGAAGGAAGAACCGGCCCTCGTCGTCGGGGCCGCGGATGCCGCGGACACGGACGACAAACACCACGAGGATGACGTCCAGCGCAAACGCCGCGGCCCGCTCGAGAAAGCGGGCGTAGGGAAACGACCGGAGGTCGACCGTGCCCGCCGGCGGCGCGGCGCCGCCCGCCGCGGCCCCCCCGGCCATCGTCGGCACGTCGGCCACGCGGGCGGCCACGTCCGCCTGCGACCGCACGTGTGGTGCCTGATCGTCGCGAGCGTAGGCGGCACCCGGCGGGACCGGACTCGGCGGTGGAGGCGGAACCGGCGGCGCGGACGGCGCCGGCCGTCGGGGCGCCTCGGGGTTCTCACGCCGCCACGCGGCGACGAACGCCAACGATGCCGCGCCGAGGCCGAGCACGCCGAAGAGCGCCCACGCGGTGAAGCCCAGCACCGGAATCATGTAGGTCACGGTGACGACGGCAAACCCGATGAGAAACGACCGCGTCCAGTGCAACCGGTTGCCCGGCTCCGGCGGCGTGACGCGATCGCCGATCCAGTGCATGACGCTGACCTTCCCGATGAGGCCCGCCACCAGCAGCGCGCAGAACAGGAAGGGAACGACCGGAATGCCAATGATCGAGACCGACAGGACGACGCTGACCGGTCCGACGAGCAGCAGGACGAGGAGGCCCGTGAGGAACGCGGTGAAGGGCCGCCGGCCGAGGGTCGCGATGCCGGCCTGGACCGGGCCGCTGAGGAGCAGGCTCACCAGGAGATACACGACCAGGAACACGCCAACGAGCCCCCACATCCAGGGCAGGGAGGGCACAAGAGGCCGGCCCCACATGAGTCCGCGAGTGACCCACGGCACCACGCCGCTCATGTCGTAGCCGAGAGGCCCCGCACCCACGACCACCTGCTCTCCCCCGGGAGCGAAATCGACCGGCACGTTCGGCTGACTGCCGACGACCACGAAATCGCCGCTGACGCTAGCGCCGGGCGCGATGGTGACGCCGCCACCGACGACGACGAAGTCGCCGCCGACCGCGGCGTTCGGGCCCAGCGTGGCCGAGCCCAGCACCACCACGAGGTCACCCTCGACGCGGCCCTCGATCGTGGCCGAGCCGGAGATGACGACGACTTCGCGGACGACCTCGCCGGCGCGGACGAAGAGGTCCTGTCCGATCCGCACGGAGGGCTGGCCATATCGCCGCGAGCGCTCAGGCTCGACGTCGGCCGCCGCGCCGTCTGGCGGTGGCCCGTCAGGCGTGGCCTGCGGGACATCGGGCGACGGCGCGGCGGGAGGGGCAGGGGGCGTGACCCGCGACGATGACGGCGATGCCGGTTCCGCCTGGCCCTGAGCCCCGGCGCCCGGAACGATCGCGAGCGCGATGAGCGCGGCCGCGATCCAGCCGATGGCGCGAGGACGAAGCAATCGAAACGTAGTCATGACTGTGTCGCCCCTCCCAGGGCTACGCGGCCGAGTGCCGCGCCAAACGCCGCGCACGCCGCCCACATCAGCAGCACGAGAGGCAACAGAACCCAACTGAGCGGCTGCAGCACCGTGCGCCAGAGCGCACCGAGCGCCGTTGAAGTCGCCGCCGCCTGGCGGAACAGGTCCTGCACCACGCCGAACCGCTCGCCCGTGCTGTCCGCAAGCACGCCGACCGCCTGCGCCTGCATCGCCGGCCAGAACCACCAGAGACCGGCCAGCACCGCAACGGACGCCGCCGCCGCCAGCGCGCGCACGGCGACCGGCCAGCGGTACCACCAGCCGACCGCGCCGGCTCGCGCGGGCAGGACCTGCACCGCGGTCATGACGCGCGGCAGGAGCGTCTCAGGCGCGCGAGGCGACGGCAGCCGCTTCAGCTCGCGGTCGACGAGACGCGTGAGCTCGTCAGGATGCATAGTGGGGCGCCAGGACGGCGCGCAGGGCGTCGCGGCCGCGATGAATGTCGGTCTTGACCTTGCCGAGCGACACGCCCAGCAGGTCGGCAATGTCCTGGTAGCTCTTCTCTTCGAAGTGGAAGAGCACGAGCGGGACGCGCTGGTGATCGGGCAGCCGGCGAAGTGCGTCTTCGAGCCGCGCGCGTCCCCCAGCCCCGTCGATGTCGTCGGACGATGCCGGAGCGGCCAGGCGCGCCTCGTACGTCGACGCCTGATCGCCCTCGCCCGTCTCCATCTCGCTGAAGAACCGCCAGCGGGCGCGATACCGCGACAGGTGATTGAGGCACAGGTTCGTCGTCACCGTCTTGAGCCAGCCCGCGGCCGCGGGACTGTCGCCAATGGTCTCGAAGCGCTCGAACGCCTTCAGGAACACGGTCTGGGCGATGTCTTCGGCCTCGGCGGGCTGGCCGAGCAGGCGGACCGCGGTCGCGAACACCATGTCCTGAAACTCCCGCAAAAAGGCCTCGAACCGGTCGGCGTCTGTCATGGACAGGCCATCATCCGACGTCGGCCTCCGTCCTGACGAACCCGGCAGGGGCCTGGAAGTTTCATGACGGTGCTACACTCGCACACCCGGGCCGTGATCGACCTGCGGCCGTTCCATCCACGCATGGCAAGGCTTTCCGGTGACTCCCTCCACCGATCTGACCGAACGGGTTGACCGGCTGGCCGCCCATCGGACGCTCGGCCGGGCGCCGCGCGCGCAGCTCGAGTGGCTGGCGGCGCACGGCGAGCTCGTCCGTCTCGACGCCCATGCCGTGGTGACCGACGCGGGCGTGATCCCCGTCGGCCTCTGGATCGTGCTGTCGGGGCAGCTCTCGATTCGGATCGATCGCGGCGCCGGTCCGCGCAAGGTGATGGAATGGCGCGCGGGGGACGTCACGGGCCTGCTGCCCTACTCGCGCATGGGCGGCGCGCCTGGCGCGGTGCGGACGGAAACCGAGGCCGAGCTGCTGCTCCTCAACAGCCAGCACTTCCCGACCCTGATTCGCGAGTGCCATGAGGTCGTGGCGATTCTGGTCCACGTGATGGTGGATCGAGCCCGCCACTTCACGTCGAGCGACCTCCACGTTGAAAAGATTCTGTCGCTCGGCAAGCTCGCGGCGGGCCTCGCCCACGAATTGAACAACCCGGCGTCCGCCGTGGATCGCGCAGCCGGGACGCTCGGCGCGCACCTGGGCCGCGCCGAGCACGCGGCCGAGGCGCTGGCGCGGGCCGGACTGTCGTTCGAGGAAATCGAGCGCGTCCGGGCCACCCGCCGGCTGTGCGACACGACGGATCCCGCGCAGACGGCCTCGGCGCTCGCCCGGGCCGACCGTGAGGACGAGCTGGCCCACTGGCTCGCCGCGCACTGCGCGGATGAGGCGCTGGCCGAGCCACTGACCGAGTCGGCGGTGACGATCGCCTCACTCGACGATCTGGCCAGCACGCTCGACGAGGCGCGGCTCGGGGTCGCGCTCGGGTGGATGGCGGCGAGCTGCGCCGTCCGCCGCCTCGCCGCCGAAATCGCGACGGCCTCGTCGCGCATCCATACGCTCGTGGACGCCGTCAAAGGGTTCACCTACCTCGACCAGGCCGCCGTGCCCAAGCCTGTGGATATCGGGCGCGGGCTGTCGGACACGCTGATCGTCCTGCGTGCCAAGGCCCGCGCCAAGGCCGCGACGGTCGAACTCGACGTCGCGACGGGT
>CAZFAT010000280.1:0-6477 GCA_964517075.1 uncultured Solibacteraceae bacterium | reverse complement strand
GCCTGCTGATGGCCGGTCCCTCCAGCGTCGGGTCCTGGGCAGGTCGGTCCATAGGGTGCCTCGTCAATTCCTGGAATGTCTGGAGGATCATGGGGGAGCCCGTCGCGGCCGGGGCAGCCTATCAGATTCGATGCCGCCTCTGGGTATCCGACGGCGGGGGATGGATGGCCGGACCGCCGCTGGACAGGACCGCCGGCCTTCTGTAACGTCTCATCAGCATTTACCCGCAACGCGGAGAGGACGTGCCGTCATGAGAGCGCGCAACCGGATGATGAGCTGGTCAGTGATGTGGCGTGCCCTCGCCGCCGGAATCTGTCTCATGATCGCGCAGACGGCCGGCGTGCGGCCCGCGAGCTCCGTCGTGGCCGCCCCGCTCGGCGCTGAGGTCGAGGGCGTCACCCAGGGCGCGAAGCGCAAGGTCGTGTTCGTTGCCGGCCGGCGCAGTCACGCCTACGGATCGCACGATCACTGGGCGGGGTCGCTGCTCCTGAGCAAGTGGCTGAACGAGAACCATCCCCAGATTGAAGCGGTTGTCCACCGCGACGGTTGGCCGACCGATCCGGCCGCGTTCGACAATGCGGCGGCCATCGTGATCTATTCCGACGGTGGCGGCGGCCACCCGGCTGTGAAGTTCCTGCCTCAGCTGGACGCCATGATGAAGCGCGGCGTCGGGCTCGTGCTGCTGCACTACGCCGTGGAAGTGCAGGAACAGGTGGCGGGCCAGCAGTTCCTCGATTGGGTGGGCGGCTACTTCAAAATCAACTGGTCGGTGAACCCGCACTGGTTGCTGCAACCGAAGTCGTTGCCGAATCATCCGATCACGCGCGGCGTCCGCCCGTTCCAGACGCACGACGAGTGGTATTACCACATGCAGTTCCGCGAAGGGATGAAGGGCGTCGTGCCGATCCTCACGGCCCTGCCGCCCGAGAGTTCACTGTCGCGCACGGACGGCGCTCACTCCGGCAATCCCGAGGTGCGAGCGGCCGTGCTCGAGCGCAAGGAACCGCAGCACGTCGCCTGGGCCGTCGAGCGTGCCGATGGCGGCCGCGGCTTCAGCTTCACGGGCGGGCACTGGCACTGGAACTGGGGCCACCCGATGCAGCGCAAGATTGTGCTGAACGCGATCGCGTGGGCCGCGAAGGCCGAGGTGCCGGCCAACGGCATCCCGACGCCCCGGATGACGATTGAGGACCTCGAGGCGAACAACGAAGAAGACCCGTCCAACGCGTGGCTGGGCCTGCCGCCCGCGCCGCGTGGCGGGCAAGGCGGTCAGGCGCGGCAGGGCGACCAGGCCCGAGCGGGCGGCGGCGGCCGTCGCGGCGGCGGTGGCCGTGGGGTCGAGGGCTCGGGGAGCGCCGGCGCCGAAACACCAACGCGCACGCAGACCATCCAGCGGCTGGAGCAGTGGCATAAGGAGTTCCCGCCCGGGAAGTAAAGACGCCGGCGGCTGCAAAGTCAGAAGTGACTTCTAACTTCTGGCTTCCAACTTCAAACTTCCTTCCGCGGTCGCGGGCCTCGTTTGCACGGCCCGCGTCCAAATCGACTATCCTCTTGCCCCATGAACAAGTCCAGCCGCGGTCCGCTCTTCATCATGATGGTGCTCGAGATCGCGATTTGGGGCGCCTGGCAGATCAAGATCTTTCCTTACATGGGCATGCTCGGGTTCACGGCGGGGCAGCAGGCTTGGGTCGCCAGTGCGTTCGGCATCGCGTCGGTCGTCGGCATCTTCTTCAGCAGCCAGTTCGCGGACCGCAACTTCGCGGCTGAGCGGTTCCTGGCGTTCAGCCACCTGGTCGGTGGCATCGCGCTCGTCGCCACGGCCTTCGCCACGACGTTTCCCGTCTTCTTCACCCTGTTCCTGATCTACGCGCTGCTCTACGTCCCGACAATCTCGGTCTCCAACTCGCTGGCGTTCGCCAATCTGGCCAACCCGGCGAAGGACTTCGGCTTCGTCCGCATGGGCGGCACGATCGGCTGGATCGTGGTGAGCTGGCCATTCATCTTCCTGCTCGGTGACCAGGCCGACGCCTCCCAGACGCGCTGGGTCTTCATCGTCGCCGGCATCATCTCGTTCGTCCTCGCGGCCTACAGCCTGACGCTGCCGCACACGCCGCCCCGGAAGGACGTGCAGGGCATCGACCGGCTGGCCTGGGTCAAGGCCGCGCGCCTGCTGGCCGTGCCCTACATCGCGGTGCTCTTCGTCGTCATCTTCATCGACTCGGTCATCCACAACGGCTACTTCGTGGTGATCGACAGCTTCCTCACCCACGTCGGCATCTCCGCGCGCATGACGATGGTGGTGAGCAGCATCGGCCAGGTCGCCGAGATCGTAACGATGCTGATCCTGGGCGCCGTGCTCATCCGCATCGGCTGGCGCTGGACGATGGTGATTGGCGTCCTCGGTCATGCGACGCGCTACGCCGTCTTTGCCTTCTTCGGCCAGCCGGAGTACGCCTGGCTGATCATCGCCATCCAGGTGCTGCACGGCATCTGCTACGCGTTCTTCTTTGCGACGGTCTACATCTTCGTGGACGCGGTGTTTCCCAAGGACGTCCGCGCGAGCGCCCAGAGCGCCGCGAACTTGCTCATCCTCGGCGTCGGGATGGTCGTGGCCGGGCAGTTGTTCCCCCGCCTGATGGCCACGTTTACGGTTCCCGCGGCGACCATCGCGGGCGGTGCCGCGGCGACGGTCGTGGACTACCAGAAGCTGTTCCTGGTCCCGACCGCGCTCGCGATCCTGGCGATTCTGATGTTGATCTTCTTCTTTCAACCGCCCACAGAACGGCCGGAAGCGACCACGGTCGCCGGCGGGCACTAGCGCCGGAAAAGTCAGAAGTGAGAAGTTCGGACTGTGACACTGCAGGTCTGACTTCTCACTTCTGGCTTCAGACTTCGAACTTGGCTATCTACTTCCTCGCGCCAATCCTCACGGTCTCCACCACCTTCCCGTCCGTTCCCGTCACGGTCACCGTCAGGTCCGTGGCCGTCGCCTCGACGCGCGCGACCTGATCCTGGCCCACCACGAGCAGGTGGTACTTGTGCGGCACGCCGGGGCCCGGCGGGGTGTACGAAAACCGATGGCGGTGGCCGGCGATCAGCAGGTCGACGCCGGCGTCGTTGGCCGTGGCGATCCAGTCGGCATTGCCGCCTTCGAGCCAGCCCCAGTTCGGCTGGTGCATCACGGCGACCCGGAAGGGCGCGGACGCGACACGCGGTGACGTCTTCACGTGCTCGCGCAGCCACGCCAGCTCGGCCGCGCGGTAGGGAATGGTGCGATTGAGCCGCGCGTAGACATTGGTATCGTCCGCCTTGTCCTCGCCGGTATCGACGACGAGCAGGTGGACGGGCCCGGCATCGCGCGCGTAATAAAAGCGCCCCTCGGCGGTCGGGACGTAGCGGGCGAGCTCACGCGCGAACGGGCCCCGCAGCTCGTGGTTGCCGCGGGCGTAGATCAGGGGCGTCGTCCCCTTCAGCGCCGTGATGATCGGCGTCAGCCACCTCCGGAACAGCTGATCCTCGTCGTCGATCCAGTCGAACGCGTCGCCCGTGTGGACGAGGAAGTCGGTGGACGCCCAGTTGATCATCTTCATGAGCCGGTTGATGCGCGCGACGTCCTCGTGCGTGTCCGTGATCACGCTGAAAGACGCCGTCGGCTTCGCCGGATCGAGCGTCGTGAACTGCAGCACCGCACTCTCCACGTCCAGGCCCTTGTCCGGCCAGTAGGCGTTCAGCCGCACCACGCGCGTGGAGATTGCCTGATAGGAGTAGGTGCGGCCCGGCGTGAGGCCCGTGAGCGTGACGACGTGGCGGACGCCGACCGGGACGAGGCCGTCGACCTGGGGTTCGGCGATCGCGGCGAGCGGCGCCGCGGTGCCGTACCGCACCTTTGAGTGACTGGGCGCGTCGGTGAACCACACGATCGTCGCCGTCGTGCCGCTCGTCGCCACCAGATAGGGGCCCTGCGTGATGACGGGCCGCGTGTCGAAGACCTGGAACGGCGCCGACTGCGCCCTCGCAAGGCCTGGCGCGGCGAGACACGCCACCAGCCACGTGGCTGCCACAAGGACAGCGCGATGGGCCTGAGTCATGGCGGCGATTCTGCCACAGGCGGATCCCGAGGCGGTAGGGAGTAGACTGTGCCGCGGAAGCGTCGTCGCCGCACGGCGTTGCCCTGCGGACGCCGCTCGGGGCCGGCCTGAAGGCTGGCCCCTCCATTTTCCAATGAGTCCTTGGACTCTGGAGAACCACGGATGCGGTGGCACCGACGTCGGGCAGTCCTCATCGCCACCTCCATCGTCCTCACCATGGGATGCGCGCCGGATCCATCTGAACCCGCACCGGTGACGTCGCCCGCCGACGCCCTCGTCGCCCGCGCGCGGTCGCTCGAATTGCCCATGCCCTACGTGCCGCCGCCCGGCGACGCCCTCGAGCATCATGCCGCCGGGTTCGCGAAGGGCATGTGCTCGGCCGTGTTCGTCACCGGCCTCGATCCCGACTTCGCCGCCGAGAACGTCGGCTACTTCACGGCGCCCCCTGAAGAGCGCGCGAAGCTCGAGAAGCCCGTCCTCGACCGCGCCGCCCGTGCCGTTCACGTCAAGGTGCCCCACGGCGTGACGCGCACGGCCGTCCACGTCGGCAGTCAAGGTTGCGTCGCGCTGCCGATAGGGCAGAAAACGGTGAGTTACACACCGGTCGCGGTCCGGCCCGCCCTGCCGGATCCCCAGACCCAGCCCTGGCCGATGGGCGACGTGCTGCCCGACGCGTCGCCGGCGGGTGTGGACATCGCGAAGGTTCGCCAAGCCGTGGACGCGGCGTTTTCTGTCCCCGCCGAGATGCCGGCGGCCTTCGTCGTGACGTGGTAGGGCCATCTCGTCGCCGAACGGTACGGGGACGGCATCACGGCGTCCACGCCGCTCGAGGGCTGGTCGATGGGGAAGAGCGTCACCGGCACGCTGCTCGGCGTCCTCATTCAGCAGGGCGCGTACGAGCTGACGCAGCCGGCGCCGATTCCGGAGTGGCAGACGCCCGGCGATCCGCGCGCGGCGATCCGGATTGCCGACATCCTGAACATGTCGAGCGGCCTGCGTATTCGCGCGCCGCAGGATCCCGACTACGACCCGGCGGGCCCGTATCCGGATCACCTGTACCTCTACACCGGCACCGTGAACTCGTTTCAGTACGCCGCCACGCGCCCGCTCCAGTGGCCGCCCGGGCAAGTGGGTCGCTACCGCAACACCGACCCGGTCCTCGCGAACTACCTCATCCGCCTGGCGGTGGAGAAGCGCGGCGCCGAGTATCTCTCCTTCCCGCAGCGCGCGCTCTTCGATCGCCTTGGCATCCGCTCGATGGTCATGGAGACCGATCCGTTCGGGAACTTCCTGCTGCAGGGCTACGAGTTGATGGCCGCGCGCGACTGGGCGCGGCTCGGCAACCTCTATCTGCAGGACGGGACCTGGAACGGCGAGCGCGTTTTGCCCGAGGGCTTCGCCCGATTCGTCAGCACGCTGGCGCCCGCCTGGAAGGCCGACGGCCGTCCCATCTACGGCGGCTTCTTCTGGCTGAATGGCGATCGCGCGTTCCCGATTCCAGCCGACGCCTATTTCATGGCCGGCGCTGGCGGGCAGAACACCTTCATCATTCCCTCCCACGATCTCGTCGTCGTCCGCATGGGCCATTCGAAGGGTGCGACCGTGGGCAACGAAGCCCTCAAGCGCGCCCTGGCGGTCCTGATGGAGGCGGTGCCGGCGCGGTAATCGATGGAGCCGCCGGCGCTCAGGCCGGAGGGCGACGCTCGTCTACAATCATTGGATGGTGCGTCTCACGTTTGCTCCGCTGCTGGCCATCGTGCTGATCGCGCCTGTCCATGCCGGAGCGGGGCAACAGCCTGCCACGGCCGCTCCCCAGCCCCCACAGCGCGTCGAGACGACGGTGGATGTCGTCGCCGTCACGCCCCTCGATGGCATTGGCCTGCCGCGCGAGAAGGTCGCCGCCAACGTGCAGGTCTTCACCGCGGAGGGCGTGGCCTCCTCGCTGACCTTCGACGTGCCCAGTCTGCTCAACTCGCGCGCGGCCGGCGTGCACGTGAGCGAGGTGCAGGGCGGCGGCTTCCAGCCCGACCTCGCGTTTCGCGGGTTCGTCGGATCGCCGCTCCTGGGCGCGTCCGAGGGGCTGGCGGTCTATCAGGACGGCGTCAGGGTCAATGAGGCCTTTGGCGACACCATCAACTGGGACGCGATCCCGAGCGGCGCCATTGCGAGCATTTCGCTGATTCCAGGGTCCAATCCTCTGTTTGGCCTGAACGCGCTCGGCGGCGCGCTGTCCATCCGCATGAAGGACGGCTTCAGCCACCCGGGCCGGCGGGCGTCGTTCACGACGGGCGCGTTCGGCCGGCATCAGGTGGAGGCCGAGGTGGGCGGCGCGCGGGGCGCGATCTCGTACTTTCTGGCGGGGTCGGTCGTGGACGAGGCAGGCTGGCGC